>JAEZJZ010000109.1 GCA_023436245.1 Bacillota bacterium
AACCTGCCAGCCTTGAGGTAGCCGTATTTCTCCAGGAAAAACATCAGTGAGAGCAATGCCGACTCGTTCTTGACTATCTACGGCCGAAATACTGACCCATTCTTCAGCGGTCTCGGACGGACCTTTCTGACTCATGAAGCAGCGGGGACGAAGCAGCGGGGACGGACCTTTCTGACTCAGGCGAGCAAATCTTTCCTGCGCTTCTGGCATGTGTGTCTTCCACCTCAGTAGTCCGCAAGCAGGAAAACCCATATCCGAACAACAGCAAAAGGCCGATCCGGTTGATTTACCGGAGCGGCCTGGCTTCGTTTCGCTTGCGCCGAGCGTGGCAGAAAGGTCCGTCCCTTTTGCCCCGGCTAGACGCGGGCGGTCTTGACGCCGGTGGGGTGACCGTTCAGATCCTGTTGTTCCAGGGTCGGGTCGGTCACGCGCTGCACGTCGGCGGCCAGGGTTTCCTGCTTGATGTAGTCTAGGAATGCCTGCACGGCGGCGGCAACGTCGTCGTCGGCATCGTAGCTGATCACGATCTCGTCGGTCAGTTGATAATCGTTCTTCTTGCGCAGTTGCTGCACCTTGGAGACAAACTCCCGGGCGAAACCCTCGTCGATCAGTTCCTGGGTGAGGGTGGTATCCAGGATGACGAAACGCCCATTGGCCATTTCCACGGTGTAGCCTGCGCGAGCAGAGACGGTGATCTCCAGCATTTCCTTGGTCAGTTCCAGTTCGTCAGTTCCGAGGGTGAGCCTGATCGCCTCACCTGCCTCCAGGCGGGGAGCGAGTTCAGCGGCATCGAGCTTGGCCAGAGCGCCGCCGAGCAGCTTGATCTTTGGTCCCAAAATTGGGCCAGCCACCCGGAAGTTTGGCTTCAGTCGGTAGTCCATGTACTCGCTCAGCTTGGTCACGAACTCGATCTGCTTCACGTTCAGCTCTTCCTCGATCAGCGGAACCAAGCCGTCGCCGAGCAGCTCTGCGTGCTTCCCGTCTACCAGAATCTTCTGCAGTGGCTGCCGCACTTTGATGCGCACCTGCTCGCGGGCGGCTCGGCCGAGTCCGACTAGGTCGCGGGCGAGGTCCATACGCTCTTCCACCGCGCTGTCGATCAGGGACTGATCAGCCACCGGGAAGTCGGCCAGGTGCACGGAAGTGCCCGCAGTCAGGTTGCGGTAGATTTCCTCCGCCAAGAAGGGGGCAAACGGCGCCATCAGTCGGCAGACGCCGTGCAGGACCTCATAGGTGGTGCGGTAGACGGCACGCTTGTCATCGTCCAGCTCGGATGCCCAGAACCGCCGTCTGGCCCGTCGAATGTACCAGTTGGACACATCTTCGATCACGAATTCCTGAATGCGGCGCACGGCCCGGGTCAGGTCATAGGCGATCATCGCCTCACGCACCGCGTTGACCAAGCTGTTGTACTTGGAGAGGACCCAACGGTCCAGCTCCGGACGCTCAGCTGCCGGCACTTCAAACTCGCGCGGGTCGAGATTGTCCGTGTTGGCATAGAGGGTGAAGAAGGTGTAGACGTTGCGCAAGGTGCCGAAGAACTTGCTGTGGGTTTCCTTTACCCCTTCCACGTCAAACCGGGTCGGCACCCAGGACGGTGACGCGTGCAACAGATACCAGCGTACGGTGTCCGCACCGTACTGCCGGAACAACTCGAAGGGATCGATCGTGTTGCCGCGCGACTTGGACATCTTCTTTCCCTCTCTGTCCAGAATCAGGTCATTGACCAGCACCCGTTTGTAGGGTGCTTTGCCAGTGATGAAGGTGGAGATGGCCAACAAGGAATAGAACCAACCACGGGTCTGATCAAGCCCTTCGCAGATGAAGTCGGCGGGGAACTGCTCTTCAAACAGTTCCTTGTTCTCGAACGGATAGTGATACTGGGCAAAAGGCATGGCTCCACTGTCAAACCAACAGTCGAGCACATCGGGAACCCTGGTCATCACCCCGCCGCATTGCGGGCAGGTCAGGTGGACATTGTCGATGTAGGGGCGGTGCAGATCAAGGTCGGGGTCCACCTGCTCAACCGCCCGTTCCATCAGTTCCTGGCGCGAGCCGACGGAATCGATGTGGCCGCAGTCACAGCGCCAGATGTTGAGCGGAGTGCCCCAGTAACGGGAACGGGAAATCGCCCAGTCCACCAAATTCTCCAGCCAGTTGCCGAAGCGTTTCTCGCCGACAAAAGGTGGATACCACTCGACACTGTTGTTATTCTCGATCAGCTTGTCTTTCAGCTTGGTCATCTCGATATACCAGCCGGGCTTGGCGTAATAGAGCAGGGGGGTGGAGCAACGCCAGCAGTGCGGGTAGTTGTGCTCCATTTTCTGCTTGCTGTAGAGCTTGCCCTCTGCCGCCAGCCACTTGATGATTTCGACATCGGCGTCCATCACGAACATGCCCTTCCAGGGGGTGGCAGTGTACTTGCCGGTGCCGTCCACCGGGTTGAGCACAGGCAGGTCATAACGCAGGCCGACCTGATAGTCGTCTTCACCGAAAGCCGGAGCCATGTGGACGATGCCGGTGCCGTCGGAAGTGGTCACGTAATCGGCCAAGGTGACATAAAAGGCCTTCTTGTCCGGCGTGAGGAAGGGCATCAGTTGCTCATACTCGACGCCTTCCAGATCCCTGCCCTGCATGCGGTCAATCACCGTGTAGTCCTCGCCCAACACTTTGGCCAGCAGATCTTCGGCCAGAATGTACAATCTGCCCTGTTGTTCAGCTTTGGCGTAAGTGATTTCTGGGTGCACGACCAGACCGACGTTGGAGGCCAAGGTCCAAGGAGTGGTGGTCCAGGCCAGGAAATACTCATTCTCAGTGCCTTTGCGCTGGAAAGGTACGATCACTGTGTTTGACTTGATCTCTTTGTATCCTTGCGCCACCTCATGCGAGGCCAGACCGGTGCCGCAGCGCGGGCAGTAGGGCAGAATCTTATGCCCCTCATAGAGATACCCAGCCTGGAAGAAGCGGTTGAGCAGCCACCAGACGGACTCGATGTAGTCGTTGTGAAAGGTGACATACGGGTTCTCCAGGTCCAAGAGATAGCCCATCTGCCGAGTCATGTTTCGGAAGGCCTCTTCGAATGTGAAGACCGATTCCCGACATTGTTCGTTGAAACGCTCGATGCCGTAGTTCTCGATCTCCTGCTTACTGGAGAGCTTTAGTTGCTTCTCCACCTCGATCTCCACTGGCAGACCGTGGGTGTCCCAGCCTGCCTTCCGCTTCACCTGACGGCCGTTCATCGTCTGATACTTGCAGACGGCATCCTTCAGGGTGCGGGAGATGACGTGATGGATACCGGGGCGGCCGTTGGCAGTCGGTGGTCCCTCATAGAAGACGAATGGTTGGTTGCCCTCGCGACTGGTGACCGTCTGCTGCAGCAGATCGATCTCGTCCCAATAGTTGGAGATGGCTTCCTCGCGCTGCGCGACCGGTTGCTCGGATAACTCTGTGAACCTCTTCACGCTAAATCACCTGCTCCTTCCTCTTGCTTGAATAATAAAAGCGTCCCTGGGATAAACCCAGGGACGCCGAGAATTGCGCGGTACCACCCTGCTTACAGGAGCAAGCTCCTGTCGCTCATGCGGCAAATAACGCTTGCCTTGCGGATCCGCCTTACTGCAGTTTCGGGCGGTCAACTCCGGGGCGATCTTCACGTCAGGAGACAATCGCAACCTTGCACCGTGCGGTCGCGTCTCTGCAAATGCCTTACCCTAGCTACTCTCCCCATCATCGCCATAGAATGCTATTAGGGGTATGATAAACAAACCGCGGCGGAGAGTCAAGCGCAAGCGAAAAACTCATAACCTGACTTATGCCGAATCGCCTTAGGTTCTTGCCCGATCCGGCTGACTGCGCACCACCTGCGGCTGAAGTCAACTGTCCTGTGCGCTCGCCTGGCGAACCAAGTCCAAACCAGTCTTCTTTGTCAGTTTGTGCTGGTACATCAGCCTATCCAACTGCATCAAGAACTGGTCCGCACTCTGCAGGGTGTCTGCCGGGTAGACTGCCGCTCCTGTGCTTACTCGCAGTCCACACGGTGCCTGGGCAAACTGGCGATCAGCCTCCAGTTGTCGGTGAAAGCCATTCACCAGAGCTTCCAGTTGATCGGCATCGTTCAGTGTAAGCAGGACCACAAACTCATCCCCAGCGTATCTGGCCACGAAGGCGCCCCGGAAGTAGCGGGTCAAGGCTCGTGCTGCGGCCTCAATGGCCCGATCTCCCGCCAAGTGCCCATGAACGTCGTTTATTTGCTTGAAGTCATCTATATCCAGCATGATGCCGGCGAGTCGCCGCCGGCGTTGCGGATGCTTGAGCACGGTCTCCAGGTAGTAGTCGAGATGTCTTCGGTTGTGCAGCCCAGTCAGGTAGTCGGTGGTGATGATCTGGTTCTGTGTGGCCGTATAGACGATTAGCATTGAGAGACTGACCCCGGCCCAGACCAAGCCCAGACCGTAATACCTAACCTGCAGGTAGAAGCCAATCACGGGCGGCAACAGAGAGAATAGCAAGGGTATCCCTTCGCGTTGCTCCAGCTTGCTCCAGTTGCGGATCAACAGCAGCGCATCATAGATCAAGAGGGCAATGAAGACGATGATGACGACCGGCGCCAAGCTGCCGCGGTGGTAGTGGTTGGCGGAGTCAAGGTAGAAGTAGAACCCGTTCAGAGGGCTACAAAGAGCGAGCAAGGCGTGCAGCGCCCCGATGCTGGACAGCAGCAACGCTTGCCGCTTGAAGCGACCCAAGTCTCTGTGAATCCTCAAATCCAGGTAGAGCGTCCAAGCCAGCGGGGGCACGCCGTTGCACGCGAGCAGTAGTCCATTGGCTAGTGTACCCATCAGTCGGGAAGTCTGTCCGGGCTGGCCGTCGAATGCCCAACTGAGCGCCTCCATGCTGATGGCGAACATGGTTGAGAGAATCATCAGCTTCAATAGGCGCCTTGGCAGAAAGCCATCCTGCCTGGAGATCAGCTGGACGAAGAGTACCAGTAACATTAGAAAGGAAAGTATATACACCTGTAAGCGAATCAGCAGGTCCACGATCCCACCCCCTGACGTCCGCCTTCGCTGAGTTCCGGGGCCGAACGGATGCTCACAGCCGGAAATCGGCAGATCGTCCCCCCATTATAGCATTGGCTTGGGCGGAAAAGATACCCAGTTTGGTATATCTGATTCGTCGCAGGCGAGAGCGCTCAGAAAACCGCCTTTTCCCCTACTGTGGCTCCCGTAGCATGCGAAGTCGTTCAGCAGGTCCGACTTTATTGGTTTGTGGCACCACCGCATACTCTGGCGCCGAGATTCGCTCGGCATGCCGAGCCTCTACACAGGAGAACTTGATCAGTTCAGCAGACTCCGTCTGTTCACGTCAAGCGTCTGTGAGGTGAGGTGAATGATAGTCTCTTCAGCGGCCGAGAGAACTCCGGCCAGGCAGACTGCCCATAGGAAAGCTGTCTGTCCGTTCAGCACGAATAAGGGAGCAACGAACAGCAGCCCGCCCGTGAGTTTGTTTCCCCGGGTGTGCAGAATGGCGAATGTGCGGTACTTGTGCGCGACCAAGACGATATTGGCGCAACGAATCAGGATGATCACGAGCACTGGCGGCAGGAAGACCAGGGTCTTGTCGCCCAACCAGGAAACGAGTGAAAGGGCAATTACCGCAAATAGCAGCAGGTCCGCGATCGAGTCGAGTCTGGCGCCGAGAGCACTGCAGCTTCTGGTTCTGCGTGCAACATAGCCATCCAGCGCATCTGTCAATCCGCAAATCAGATAGAGTAGCAAAAAGAGTGGTGGGTTCCCAAGGACCAGGAACAGTGCGGGTGACAGGAGAATTCTGCTGATGGTAATCAGGTTTGCGGCATGTCTCACATCTGTTCGCCCCCCCTTTGCGGATGAACTGTTAACGCCGCATCGTGCGGCCGGCTGCTCCACGTAAGAGAACCCAAACCCTGGCTCAGTAAGGTAGGCTAGGCAATGAGCACTCTAAGGAGGTTGATATGATGCAATCAAAGTTAGTCCAGGAAATGCTCAGCAAACCGCGATGGGCAGTGGTTGGGGTTTCTCCGCAGCCAGAGCGAGTCTCCCACCGCATCTTCCAGACATTGCGCGCACACGGATATCAGGTTTATGCCGTCAACCCAAGGTACGACGAAATCGAGCCCGGGGTCAAGTGCTATCCTTCCTTGGAAGAATTGCCCGAGGTTCCGGACTGCGTGGACTTCGTTGTCAACCCAACTGTGACCCTGCAGACTTTGCAGCAGCTGAACCCGCTGGAGACTCCCTATGTTTGGTTTCAGCCTGGATCATACGACGATGCAGTCATCGCATACGCTGAGGGTCGGGATTCCAGGCAGTGCATCAGTCGCACTGCGTGATGGCCGAGGTCAATCGATGAAACTCACGGGGCCGGGGCAGTTGCCTCGCCCTTTTTGTGTGGGTGTGCGGATTCTCCAGCCCAGAGGAGTAGAAATATCAAAGGACAGCGCTCCTTGAATGTGGAAATAAGCTACATTGGTTTTCTCGAATACCGGTGCCGGGATTGCAGAGTATCAGGCTGAAAGGATGTGTCTTGTAACTGTGAGCGATACAGCTGTTGCTCAGAACAATGGAAAGTGCGTGGAGATGACCCCAGGGGCCAATCTATACGCTATTGCGGGCGCATCGGTCTTTGTGGCCAATGTGGAAATTGCTTTTCCGGCAATCCAGCATCGTCATGAAGATTATGAGTTCATGCTCCCGCTGACTCAGGATGTACCCTGTCATGTGGGGGACAGCATCATCATGATGGAAAAGCAGAAGTTTTTCCCTTTTAACCCGTGGCAACCACATGGGGTTGCGGAAGAAACCCGAATAGACAAACTGGTTTGCATCCAGTGTGAGAAGCGGTTTCTGCAGAATTTGGCTATGCAGGCCTTTGGACTGATCGATGTGGTCTTCACCAATGCCAGCTTTGATCCCGGAAACAGTTTGCGATTGCTGCTAGGGCTGTTTGTGGACGAAAGCATAGCTCGACAAGCCGGAAGTGACCTACTGAGGGCAGGGCTGATGCAATCGATGGTGATAGAGTTACTTCGGCAGTCCCGCAGTAATCTTCAGAGCTCAGAGGCGGCTGGAAACGATCAGGCCATGATTGGACGGGCGATCGACTTCTTCCAGGAGCAGTACATGCTCGCAGTCTCGCTGGAAGACGCTGCAGCGGCGGCTGACATGAGCATGTCCCACTTCATTCGGGCATTCAAAGCCACCACCGGAATGACACCCCATGCCTATCTGACCAACTTGCGTATTGCCAAGGCGTCGGAACAGCTGCGACTCAGGGAGTCGAGTATCACGGAGGTGGCCTTGGCTTGTGGCTTCTCCAGCCCAGGGCACTTTTCTACGGTCTTCCGCCGCATCGTTGGCGTATCGCCCAGCGAATACAGAAAGGCATTGCTTTAGCTCCGCTCCTGCGGAGCTCTTCTGTTAATGTGGCACGACCTCAAGATTGAGGAATACCCCGCATACTCAAGAAAATGCGACAGACAGTTGTCGCATTTGGATCGATACACTGGAAGCACAGTCGGCCGCAGTGCCGATAAGTCTAGCGACAGGGGATGTGAAAGCAATGAAGCAGTTGGTGAGGCATGAGCTAAACGAAGAGAACGCGTTTTCCGGCTGCATCGAGGCCGGCGACTACGTCTTTCTCAGTTTCTGCGTGGGAAATGTCGGCGAATCAGTGGAGCGGCAGGTAGAAGGGGCACTCGATCAGATGAGTCGCCGCCTGGCCAAGCTCAATCTCGGCCTCGAATCCGTGGTCAAGGTGGATGTGTTGCTGCGAGATGTCTGGGACATTCCGGTGATGGAAGAGGTGTTCCGCCGCCGATTCCGGGGTAACTACCCGGCGCGGAAGACGATTTCCACCGAGTTTGCGCATGTCGGCGGACCGCAAGGTTTGAAAGTACAGCTCGATGGGATAGCGTACAGAAGGCCAGAATAGCGCTCTAGCGATCAGCGCCGCGCTCCTGGAACGGGGGGACAGTCCCCTCGTTCCATTTTTCCCTTTCAGCGCAGCAGGATTTGCCAATCTTATTGGCGAACACTTGTTTGAAGGGAGAGGAGAATCTATGGCTAGGAAAGCGCGGCAACTCAGCTCCACTGGCACATATCACGCAATAGTCCGAGGCACAAACCGGCAAGACTTGTTTCTGGAAGAAGGGGATCGCCGCTACTATCTCGCCTTGTTGCGTAGCTTCAAGACAGAAACCTTTTGCAGCATTCTTGGCTACTGCCTGATGGACAATCACGTCCATTTGCTTGTGAAGGAGCAGGCGGCAGGCCAAATTGGCAGGTTGATGCATCGCCTTGGCACCACCTATGCTATCTGGTTCAACCAGAAGTACGAGCGAGTTGGTCATCTGTTTCAGGGCAGATATACCAGTGAGGCCATTGAGAGTGACAGGTCGTTGATGGCTGTGTTGCGCTACATCCACCAGAATCCGATGAAGGCCGGCCTGCCGAACGCTTGCGACGCACGTCGGTTCAGCAGTTATGGTGCTTACCTTGCTGGACAGGATCCCTTTGGAGTTGCAGAGACAGATATGGTTACAGACATGTATGGGGGAAATGTCCAACAGTTGCTGAACTTCTTCAATATGTTTGAAGACGGACTGCCGGTGGCTCAGCACCACGGGGCTAAGGCTACTGATCAGCAGTTGCTTGATACGCTGAGGACCTTCACCGGGGAACAGCGATTTGCGGGAGCAGCGGCCATGCCACGCGGCGAACGTGACTTGCTTCTCCGCAAGCTGAAAGCGCTGGGTAAGTTCAGTCTTGGTCAGATAGCCCGGGTAACCGGGGTTCCCAAGACTACAGTTTCCAGGGCATAGGATTGGAACGGGGGGACTGTCCCCTCGTTCCACTGGCTTTGCTGGCAATGTGTATGGCGGCGATGCCACCGAGCAGTAGTCGCGCACGGGGTTCAACCAATCCAATCCGGGAGAGCAGCGAGAGCAGTGCGTCGCTGTCCGGGAAGCCATGTAACGACTCGGGCAGCCAGCGATATGCCACCTTCTCTCCGGTCAGACGGCCAGCTACCCAGGGCAAGATGCGCCGCACATAACAGGCGTGCAGTGGCCGAAGCAAGGCTCCACGCGGATGGGAGAGGTCCAGAATCAGCACCCGCCCCCCTGGCGCCACCACCCGCCACATCTCATGCAGAGCCAGGCTGAGGTTCCCAACGTTGCGGAGCGCAAAGGCCATGGTCACGTAGTGGAAGCTGTTGTCCGGAAAGGGCAAGGCCAAGGCATCGCCCAGCAACAAGCTCACGTTGGACAACTGCCGTTCGCTGCACTTCACTTCCGCTTGCCGAAGCATGGACGGGCTGAAATCCAGCCCAGTCACCAGGCCGTCCGGGCTAGTCTGCTTGGCCAACAGCGCAGTTAGATCGCCGGTGCCACAACACACATCGAGAATTGCGCTTCCCGCCCGTACACCGAGCTCTCGCACCGCCGCCCGGCGCCAGGCGTGATGCAGTCCAAAGCTGACAATGCCGTTCATGTGGTCGTAGTGATTTGCGATTGCTTGGAAGGTATCATAGACGAACTGGCCTTTGTCCGACATTGCCTCACCCCCTGCGCCTCTAGCATTGGGTGGAACGGGCGCAGTTATGCGACAAGAGTGCCTCCGCCTGGAACGCGGGGACTGTCCCCGCGTTCCAGGGGCTCAGCCCTGTTTGATGCCGAAGGCGATCCAGCGGCCGTCGATGTCTTCCAGCACAAACTCGCGGTTGTTGTAGTCGGTGTCTGCCAGCGGTCGCACGATCTTGGCTCCCGCCTTGATTAGCTCCTGCTGTAGTTCACTCTGATTTTGGGTGATGAAGTAGGCATCGTAACCGTAACCGTAGAGCACGCGGTTAGGAATCACGGCTTGTCTTCGCGATACGGTGAGGATGATCTCGGTGTCATCCCGATAGAGGCAAATGTGCGGCTCTGCCGTCTCCAGGTAGCTGACGGCCCGAAAGCCGAGCACGCGCACATAATAATCGGCCGTTCGCTGAATGTCCTCTGTGGGAAAGACGGAGTGTGATTGCAGTAACAGTGTTTCCATGATTGAAGCCCCCTTGTTACTTGAACTATAGGGCTTTTGTGCTGCTTAGGCCAGTGCAGATCTTTGGTGAGAGCAATTTGCTCCCTGCACAAAGACAAACTTGAATGCTGTCACGGAATAAGAAACACCAATGATCGCCTATTGACAGGACAAGTTTGTGTTCTGTAAACTTGTAACCAATTGAATAGTAAACCTCACCAACTTTTCGCGGTGAGGTAGAGGCGCGGTATTTAACAGTCCCCGGTTGAGCGTGAGCAGTGATGACGCTGGGGAGAAGGAATTATCGCCGAAGTATGTAATGCGCTCGGCATTACTCGCTGGGTCTGCAGTTAAGAGCTGCAGAACTGTCTCAATAGGCTTCCCGGTCTATTGGGTTGTGCTATCTCATTTGAGGGAAAGTAGGGGGGGATTGGGTCATTTTGTGACTCGAGCTTGCCTCGGGTCGCTTTTTGTTTTCCAAAATTCCGAAAATCAAGGAGGAAGTAAAAATGAGAAACAGATGGGTCTTGATTGTGGCGCTGTCGTTGTTACTAGTCGTGGGCCTGACCGGATGCGGTCAGAAGGATGAGGGAGTCTTCCGGGTCGGCCTCGAGGCTGCCTATGCACCGTTCAACTGGACGCAGCAGGATGCTAGCAACGGAGCTGTGAAGATCGATGGAAGCGCCGAGTACGCCGGCGGGTACGATGTGGAGATCGCCAAGCGGATTGCCGAAGCACTAGGCAAGGAACTGGTGATCGTGAAGACGGAATGGACCGGATTGGTGCCGGCTGTGACTTCCGGCAAGATCGACGCGATCATCGCTGGCATGTCGCCCACCGCCGAGCGTCAACTCTCCATCGATTTCTCCGACAGTTATTATCAGTCTGAATTGGTGATGGTAGTGAAGAAGGGCGGCGCCTATGAGAACGCAACATCGATTCAGGACTTCGCTGGCGCGAAGATCACTGCCCAGCTCAGCACTTTCCACTATGACGTCATCCCCCAGATTGAGGGCGTGAACATGCAGACGGCTATGGACGATTTCACTGCCATGCGCGTCGCTCTCGAATCCGGCGTCATCGACGGATATGTCTCAGAACGCCCCGAGGGCATCAGTGCAGAAGCGGCCAATGAGAACTTCCAGATGGTTGAGCTGACCACTGGGTTTGAGACTTCACCGGAGGACACGCTGATTGCGGTCGGCGTGGCCAAGAACAGTCCGCTGATCGAGCAAATCAATGAGATTCTGGCCGACATCAGTGAAGAAGAGCGCCTGGAACTGATGGACAACGCGATCAGCAATCAGCCGGCTGCCGAGTAGGCTCTATGGGAACCGAACGTCCTGTGGGGCGTTCGGTTCCCATAGCTAAAGGAGGATCAGCATGAGCTTCGGATTGATCATTCAGATTGTCGAGCGGTATTGGCCGATGTTCCTGCGCGGAGCAGGGGTGACGCTGCTCATCTCCTCGGTCGGCACCGTGGTCGGTTTCTGCATCGGCCTGCTGGTCGGCGTGATTCGCTCCACGCCGATGCCGGGGCGGGGTTTGGGCAGAGTAATGCTACGGGTCATCAATGCGTTGCTCTCAGTGTACATCGAGGTGTTTCGGGGAACGCCCATGATTGTGCAGGCCATGGTCATCTACTATGGCTCCGCCCAAGCTCTTGGCCTCGACATGAATCGCCTGCACGCGGCCCTGCTGATCGTCTCAATTAACACGGGTGCATATATGTCGGAGATTGTGCGTGGGGGCATTGTCTCCATCGACAAGGGACAGTTCGAAGCAGCTCAGGCTATCGGCATGACGCACTGGCAGACCATGTTCAACGTGATCTTGCCGCAGGTGGTTCGCAACATCCTGCCGGCTACCGGCAATGAATATGTGATCAATATCAAAGATACTTCCGTGCTGAACGTGATCTCTGTGACCGAGCTCTTCTTTCAGACCAAGTCAGTTGCCGGTAGCACCTTCAGGTTCTTTGAGCCGTTTTTCGTGGCCTCCGTTCTCTATTTCGTGATGACCTTCACGGTCACCCGCATCTTGCGTTACGTGGAACGACGCCTGGACGGACCGGAGAACTACATCATGTACGCCAATCAGATGCAGGTGGAGACGCCGGAAGACATGCTGCGGAGGCGGCAAAATGGCTCTGTGGGCAACTAGATGTCTGTCAACCGAGAATCTATCAAGCGGCGCGAAGGCAGGTGAAGACTGATGGACCAAGTCATTGAGATCCAGCACTTGAGTAAGTCGTTTGGCAGCCACGAGGTGTTGCGGGACATCGACTTTTCGGTTGCAGAGGGCGAAGTCGTCTGCATCATCGGCTCGTCCGGTTCCGGCAAGTCCACCTTGCTCAGGTGTGTGAATTTGCTGGAGAAGCCTAGTGGCGGGCAAATCATCTACCGCGGTCGGAACATCCTCCAGGACCAACATGCTATCTATGCCATTCGCACCAAGCTGGGCATGGTCTTCCAACAGTTCAACCTGTTCAATAACCTGAATGTGTTGGAGAACTGCGTGGTCGGCCAGATGAAGGTGTTGAAGCGAGCCAGGGCCGAGGCCGAGCGCGTGGCTTTGAAATACTTGCAGGTGGTCGGCATGGATCGATACGCTAACGCCCGACCGAAACAGCTATCCGGCGGGCAGAAGCAGCGGGTAGCCATCGCCAGGGCCTTGTCCATGGAGCCGGACGTGATGCTCTTTGATGAACCGACCTCTTCGCTCGATCCAGAAATGGTGGGCGAGGTGCTGAAGGTGATGGAGCAGCTGGCCGATAGCGGCTTGACTATGCTGGTTGTCACCCACGAGATGGATTTCGCCAGAGAAGCAGCTGACCGAGTGGTGTTCATGGACAACGGAGTGATTCTCGAGGAGGGAACTCCCGAGCAGATCTTCAACCAGCCCACCCATGAGCGCACCCGGCAGTTCTTGAAACGGACCCTGCAGCCATAAGCGACACTCATGGGCGCCCCGCACTGCGGGGTGCCCTCTCTTGAATATTTGGGGACGGTTCTGGATTATTCACTTTGGATAACTGGGGACAGACCTCGTGGAAACCTATCCGGTGCTCGCTGGCCAGACGATCCACCCTTCTGCTCTGCTGCAACTAGGAACGGCACCGTGCTGTGGTATAATCAGCCGGAAAGAAGGGAGAGAGTTTCGACGTGCCTGTAAGCTGGAAGAAGACTATAGCCCTGTTCCTGGCCAGTCAAACTATATCTTTGTTCGGATCATCCCTGGTGCAATATGCCATCATGTGGCATATCACCTTGACCACTCAGTCTGGTGCGATGATGACGCTATCCATCGTCTGCGGATTCCTGCCCACGTTCTTCCTCTCGCCCTTTGCCGGCGTCTGGGCGGACCGCTACAGCCGCAAGCGGTTGATCATGCTGTCCGACTCCCTGATTGCGGCGGCAGCGCTGGTCCTGGCCATTCTCTTTTGGAGAGACAACGCGTCGCTTTGGTTGCTGTTTGTGATGTCTGCCGTTCGGGCCTTGGGTACGGCAGTCCAGACCCCGGCCATCGGAGCACTGCTGCCGCAGTTGGTGCCAGAGGATCAGTTGACCAGAGTGAACGCCCTGAACGGCAGCATCCAGTCGTTGGTGATGCTACTTTCACCGATGCTCAGCGCAGCGTTGCTCACATCGACGACCATCGGATTCATCTTCTTGATCGACGTAATCACCGCCGTGATTGCCGTGACAATTATGCTGCTCTTTGTCCGAGTGCCCGTCCATGCCAAGGCCAAGAAGGGCCAAGCCGTCAGCTACTTCCTGGATCTCCGTGCAGGCTTCTCCTATATCCAGCATCACCGTTTTGTGAAGACGCTTTTCGCCTTCAACGCGGCGCTGCTCGTGCTGGTCGCGCCGGCGGCGTTTCTTACGCCTCTGCAAGTGACGCGCAGCTTTGGCGAGGATGTCTGGCGCCTGACCGCAATTGAAGTCGCCTTCTCCGTTGGCATGACAGTTGGCGGTTTCGTGATGGCCTCCTGGGGCGGCCTCCGTAACCGGCTGCATACCATGGCGCTCTCCAGTATGGTGATTGGCTTTGCCACGGTTGCACTAGGGATCGCCCCTGTCTTCTCCATTTATCTCTTCTTCATGGGCATGATCGGCATCGTGCTGCCGATCATGAACACGCCGTTCACGGTGCTCCTGCAGGAAAAGGTGGAGCCGGACTTCCTGGGCCGAGTGTTTGGAGTGCTCGGGATGATCTCGAGCAGCATGATGCCGCTCGGGATGCTGATCTTTGGTCCCCTGGCTGACTATGTGAGCGTGGAATCGCTGCTGGTAGGCAGCGGCGCGCTGATGGTCGTGCAGAGCACGTTTATGTTGCGGAATCGGGTATTGCTTGCGGCCGGACAGCGGCGACCCGAGCCTGAGGTTTAGTTCTCGCCATGTCGAGCCTCTCCCCACCCGGCAGCCTGCTGCGGGGTCTACGCATGCTGTGGTGTACGAACTCATGGAGATGGGCGATCAGAACACTCTCGCATGCCAGCGCTTGCCATAGGGTAGCCTAGCAAAGTGGCAAGCCTCAGCCGCCTTAGTCGATTGGTATCCGGAGTATGTCGGACTGAGGCTTGCCGCGGCCTGATCGGTCGGGGTTGATGGGCGTGAGTTCTGGTGAAAGGTGGAGTGGCAATGGAGTTCAACATCATGGCGGTGCGGATCGGCGCCCGGCGGGAAATGTCACCCAAAGTGCAACAGGTGCTTGCTGATTACGGCTGTAACATTCGTGTGCGCCTCGGGTTACACGATCTAGGTGATGAGTGCACCGATGAAGGGCTACTGGTGTTGCAGTTGACGGGCGAGCAGGACTCGCTGCGAGAACTGGCGCAGTCGCTGAACTCGATAGACAACGTGAGGGCGCAGATGGTATCGGTCTAGCATCGAGAAAGACCCAAGGGCTTCCGCACACATGGTGAGGGAGCCCTTGCGTCATTTGCTTACGGACGCATACAGGGCATTGTTGCCAGCGTTCTTCTGTTAGCAGCAGAGTCGCTTTCCTCAAAGTAGGTGTCTGACTTGATGCTCTGGCAGTGAGTCGCAACAAACCAAAGTTCGAACACGCGTAGGCGAAAGGCCGTAGACTTGCGTGGAAGGTTGGATTGCCCCCAAAACAACATTGGGCCGCGACTCAATTGCATGCTGCATATTTGGACGATTTCCAGCCTACGGTCATGCTATTCTAGGGCATACATCGGAAACGGAGGTGGCTTGTCGTGCATCTGTCTGAAGAGGAGATGTATGCGGCGTTGGTTTGCAATGACGTCGCATACGATGGAGTTTTCTTCTACGCCGTCAGAACGACTGGTGTCGTTTGCCGCCCCTCCTGCAAGTCAAAGCAGCCCAGTCGAGAGAACGTCTGCTTCTTCAACACTCTGGAAGAGGCGCTAAGGTTGGGCTATCGACCATGCAAACGCTGCCGTCCAGACCTGGGGGTTAACTACTTCCCTGACGTGGAGACAGTGATGGCTGCTCGAGAGATTGTTGACCGCGAATACTCCAACCCGGATGTGCTTCAGCAGCTGCCTGGTTCGATTGGCATCAGCGTATCCCAACTGCGGCGTCTGTTCAAGACAGTCACGGGGGAAACCCCCAGAAGCTATCTACAGCGAGTGAGAGTTGCCAGAGCGATTGAGCTGCTCGCAGAGCACTCGCTGAGTGCTATCGATATCTCGTTGTCAGTTGGATTCACCTGTCTGTCCAGCTATTACGCCGCTTTTCGCAATGTCACTGGGCGAACCATGAAGGAGTATCGGCAAGCAGATGAAATGGGGAACGGCGAAGCTAGCTCCGTGGACTTTGAAAGCGCGCGATGGAAGGACAGTTGTCGACAGAAGGGAGATGATCCGCGTGCATGAGTTCTCCGTAGTGCTCAAGAAGCAGTTGTTGGCGGCAGGCGCATCTTTGGTCGGAATAGGTGGCTTGGCCGAGATGCCGCCTGAGCACGTTGGGGAAATGCGGTGCGGCGTATCTATTGCTGTCGCTGTCAGTCCCTCTGTCATTGGGCAGAACTCGCTTGGCCCTACCGCTCAATTCTATGCCGAGTATAAGTCGATCATGGACCGCAAACTGCCAGCTCTGGGGACATTGTGTGGCCGACTGCTTTGTGAGCAGGGCTATCAGGCAGTTGTACTTCCGACATCCGGGGGCGGGGATCCTGATACTCTGCGCACGCCGATTTCGCACAAGATGGTGGCCACTCGCGGTGGGCTTGGCTGGATTGGAAAGAATGGACTTCTGATTACCGAGGCCTACGGCGCAGCCATCATGCTCATCTCAGTCTTGACCGATGCTCCATTGACCCAGGAAACGGCCATTGATGAGAGTGCCTGTGGGGATTGCCGGGCCTGTGTCCTAGCCTGTCCTGGAAAAGCACTGTCTGGTAAAAAATGGTGCATTGGTGTTGACAGGAATGCCCTGCTCGATCCGCATCGGGCTAGGAAGACGGCCAGGCAGCGCGCACTTGATCAACTGCATGTCCAAGAGACTGTCTGTGGCATTTGTATCGCCGTCTGCCCGCGTACCAAGGCCTATGTTCACAGGGCTGATTCGGCAGTCGAGATTGGTTGACAGACGCCGACTGCGTCGTGTGCCCCGGACGTGGGGCGACGCCTGATCCCTGCTTGCGCCATATCGACATATGGAGAGCACATTTGGGCACCCAAACGCAAGCGAGACGACCGCCGTCGTCTCGCTTGCGTTACTCATGGGGTGCTATTGCGACAGACCAATTGCAACGAGTGGTCTTCTGCCGCCAGTTCTACTCCCGTTGCTTACCGCCCCCGATTGAGATAGAACACAGCCAACTGAGTGCGGTCGCGCAGATGCAGCTTCTCCAGAATGACGCTGACGTAGTTCCTCACGGTCCCCTCGCTCAGATAGAGGGTTTCGCCGATCTCGCGGTTGCTCTGCCCAGTGGCGACTAGCGAGATAATCTCCAACTCCTTTTCGTTGACGCCCAGCGCCGACCAGTCCTGCTGCTCGCGCCCTCGCAGCAGATCTGGCAGTTTACTCACGATCTGGTCGCCGAATACGCTCTGCCCTAGATGCACCGCACGCAGGGCGGGGACGATGCTGGCAAACTGCTGCTTCAGCATGTAGCCCTTGGCCCCGAGACGCAGGGCGTGCACGATGTATTGGTCGTCCAGGAAAGTGGTCAGGAAAAGCACCCGGGCCTGCGGGTGGCGCTGCAGAATGCGCTCGCAAGCCTTCAGCCCGGAGGTGGGTTCCATGCGGATATCCATCAGCAGCACGTCCGGCAGCAGCTCGGCGTAGAGCTTGACGGCTGCCTCACCGTTCTGCCCAAGTCCCACCACCTGGATGTCAGGCGCAGCCTCCAGGATCATCTTCAGTGATTCGGTGACCAGTTGGTCGTCATCCACCACAAGTACCCTCACGCCATATCCCTCCTGTAACCTTACCGCAGATTGTCGTTATCTGTGCAGGAGCGCCGCTATTCTGCTCACGCTTGCTTTGGCACTGAAATGAAGATGCGGAAACCGGACTGATAGGACGCCGAGAACTGCCCGCCCAATGCTTGTACGCGTTCGGCCATACTCGAGAGACCGAGCCCGCTCCACTCCGTGCGCACCGGGCGGCTGCCGTTGTCTTGCAGCATCAGTTGGTAGAAGGCCGGGTGTTCCAAGAGCGTCAGGTTGACCGCCGTGGCATTGGAGTGTTTGGTGACGTTGTGCAGCCCCTCTTTGACGGCGGCCAGGAAGCAGTATTGCACCGCCTTGGTCGGCTCATTATCCAGCCGGTAGTCCAGCTTGATCGGACAGAAGAGGAAGCCTCTCGCCAGCGCCTGCAACTGGGTATGCAAATCAACCGAATCCTCGTGTAGGTTGTGCACGCTGGTGCGAATGCTGTCCATAGCTTCCGCCAGCGTATCGTGCAGCGATTGCAGCATACTGGTGCCTTTGCCCTCCGGCCGTTCCGTGACTAACAGTGCTGCTGTTTGCAGCAGAGAGCGGGAAAGCAGGTGCCCCACCTGATCATGGATTTCCCGGGCAATACGATTGCGCTCGTTGAGTGTGGCCAGTCGGATTTCGTAATCTTGCTTATCCAGCAACTGCTGGTGCTGCTCTTCGAGATGCAGCGACAGCTCACGGCTGCTGTCGCGTTGCCGCAACAACTCCGCGCGGCTGTCTTGCAGGGACTGCGTTCGATGCCGCAGCAGGGCACTCACCGCCAGCAACGCGATGGCAGGCAGCCGCAGACCTGGCGGTTGCTGTCCGCTGCCGAAAGCCAACGCGGCAACGCCTCCCAGCGTCCACCAGCTTAAGCCAGGCACCAGCAGATCATAGTAGACCAATGGGAGAAAAACGCGGAGTTCCGGGCGAGCAAATGCCACCAGGGTGTAGATGCCTACCCAGGCCAACGACCACCGCCGCTCCGCCAGATAGCCGCTCAGGGCGCTGACAGTCAAAGCGGCCAGCATGGCCCCTACGGCGGTGCTCTCGATCGGCTGCCCGACCAGCAGTGCGGTACAGCACAGCCAAAGCACTAGCTTGTCCCAGAGTGTTGTCATTTATTTCCTCTCCTCGAAGCCCCTCTATCTATCTTCCTGCCGTCACCCGGCAGCATGACATTTGTCATCTCAATCGCTGATTTCCAACACTTACCCCTAAACCACGTCAGCATTAAGATTAAAGCAATCAGTTTCAAGGGGGAATCCAAATGCTGATCCGTGTGCAGAATCTGGTCAAACGGTACAAAGACGTGTTGGCTCTCGATCATCTCAACTTGGAGGTGCACGAGGGGGAAATCCTCGGGCTGCTCGGTCCGAACGGCTCCGGCAAGACCACGGCCATCAACTGCATTTTGGCACTGTTGACTTACGACAAAGGCAGTATCGAAGTTTTTGGTAAGCCGATGACACCGCACTCTTATGAGTCCAAACGGAACATCGGTATTGTGCTGCAGAACGTCGCCGTCTTCGATGAGTTGACCGTATATGAGAATGTTGATTACTTCTGCGGATTGTACGTGGCTGACCGAGCCTTGCGCGCCGAGTACGTCGCCTCCGCCATCGAGTTCGTCGGTCTACAGGATTACGCGCGCCGCCTGCCACCAAAGCTCTCTGGAGGACTGCGCCGACGCCTGAACATCGCCTGCGGCATCGCCCACCGACCTAAGTTGCTGATTCTGGATGAGCCAACTGTGGCCGTTGATCCGCAGAGTCGCAATGCCATTTTGGAGGGTCTGCGGCGTTTGAATGAACTCGGCACCGCTATCGTCTATACGTCGCACTACATGGAAGAGGTGGAGCAGCTCTGCAGCCGGATTATCATCATCGACCACGGCCGCACCATAGCCGGCGGCACGACCGCCGAGCTGAAGGCAATGATCAACGTGGGCGAGGCCATCTCGGTGGAACTGCTGGAGTTGTCGCCGGCGCAACTGGACGGAATCAGGCATCTGCCAAGGGTGAACAGCGCCGAGTACAATCAGAACATGTTGCAGGTGCGATATAGCGGGGGCAGTCACAACCTGATCGATCTACTGGACCATCTCCGGGATAAGGGCCTGTCTTATGGTCGCGTCTATGCCGAACAGCCGACTCTGAACGACGTCTTTCTGGAGATCACCGGTCGTCAATTGCGTGATCCGGAGGTGGTTTAGTTGTTTCAGCACTTGTTTCTTTATCGGTTGAAGTGCCTAATGCGCAGTCGTGCCAATCTGTTTTGGACACTGCTCTTTCCCATCTTCCTGGCCACCGCTTTCCACTTTTCATTCGGGCAGATGCTCATTGACGGTTCTCCTGAACCGATTGCTGTAGCCGTGGTGGACGACGCAGCTTACCGGGAAGACGTCGGCTTATCGCAGATGCTCGCTGCGCTCGGTGCACTAGGCGAGTCGCAGCTGCTCAAGCCGACCATGACTTCCCGCGAGTCAGCGAAGACTTTGCTGGATCAAGGCGACGTGGCTGGAGTGATCTCAGTCGGTACAGCCGGGCCGGCGCTGACCGTTAACCGCTCTGGACTGAATCAGAGCGTGCTCAAGACGGTTTTGGATGAATACCTGCAGACAACAGCGACCTTCAACCGCCTGCAGCAACAGTATCCTCAGACAATGCACGAGCTGCTACCGCGTCTACTCGAGCGTGTCAGTTTCAGCCGGGAGACCAGCTTCAGCGACGCCGAGCCGAACATCATGCTCAGTTATTTCTACGCGCTGATCGCCATGACCTGCCTTTCCGGTTCGTATTGGGGATTACAGAACAGCACTCAGACGCAGGCTAACCTATCGGCTCACGGCATGCGTCGCAGCGTGGCCCCCACCCCCAAGCTGCGGATAGTGCTGACTGACACAGCTGCCGCCGTTGTGGTGACCTTCGCGGAGGTACTCATCTTGATGGCGTACATGATTGGCGCCCTCAAGGTGGACTTTGGCCCACAGATCCTGTTCGTGCTGCTGGTCGGCTTTGTGGGCAGCTTGAACGGTGTGGCGCTGGGCACATTTGTCGGCACCGCCTTTCGTCAATCCGAGAACACGAAGCAGTCTCTGCTCACTGGACTCACCCTGAGCCTTAGCTTCCTGGCCGGCCTGATGTTCGTGAACATCAAGGATATCGTCATGCAGAAGGCTCCGCTGCTATCCTATATCAATCCGGCTGCGCTGGTCACCGACGCCTTTTACAGCCTTTACATCTTCAGCAGCCATCAGCGCTTCTATCTGAATCTGGGGTTGCTCACGGCCATCACAGCCTTACTTTGTCTGGGCAGTTTCCTCTGCCTAAGGAGTGAACGCTATGTCAGTGTTTAAGGGCTACTTCAAGGTGCTGCGGGCTAACCGCGCCGGCATGATGATCTACGTGGTGATTTTTCTCGCTTTGACCATCATCTTTTCGTTCATCTCCAGACCTTCTTCTTCCCAGGACTTCAATCAGACGAGGACCCCCATCACGGTGATCAACCGCGACGGCGATAGCCAGTTGGTGCAGGGACTGACGGCCTATCTGGCTAGGAGTAACCGGGTGTTCGAGTACCCGGATAACCTGGAGAAGCTGCAGGACGCCCTGTTCTATCGCAATGTGCAGTACGTCGCGATCATCCCAGAAGGGTTCACGGCGACCATGCTGGCCGGCGGAACAGCTGCGCTGGAGAAGGTGGTGGTGCCGGATGCGATGACCAGTCAGTATGTGGACATCAGCATTGACAAGTATCTGAACACCATCCGCCGCTATCTGCAGTTCGGACCACCCGCAGACTGGGCTGCCCTGCTGACACAGGTGGAAGCAGACCTGACCGTGGAGACGCCGGTGGTGATGGCCGGGAAGGACCAGGCAGCCACGCGCAGTTTCAGCTACTTCTTCACTTACTTCGCCTATACCCAGTTGGCGTTGGTGATGCTCGGGGTGACTAGTGTCACCTTGGCCTTCAATCGCGAGGATGTACAGCGGAGGAACCTTTGCTCTCCTTTGCCGCGTCGACTATTCAATCTGCAATTGGCTGCCGGGCACGGTCTGTTCGCCGTCGGCACTTGGCTGATGTTCTTCGTCTGTGGGTTGCTGTTCTATTGGCAGGAGATCATCTCCAGCGGACTCTGGGGTCTGCTCGCCCTCAACTCACTGCTCTTCACCCTGGTCTGCGTCAGCATCGGGCTGCTGATCGGCAGTCTAGTCAAGAACAGCAATGCCCAAATCGCCATGGTGAATGTGGTAACGCTCGGCATGAGCTTCCTGACGGGCGTGTTCATGCCACAGGCCTTCCTCAGTCCGGCCGTACTCAGCTTGGCGAAGTTCCTGCCCAGCTATTGGTATGTGCGAGCCAACGACGCCATCAGTGTGGTCGATCAGCTGAGCAAGACCAGCTTGGCGCCAATTCAGACTGCGATGCTGATGCAACTCGGCTTTGCGGTCGCCATTCTGGCCGTCACCTTGCTGCTGGGCAAGGAGCGGCAGGTGGCCTAACCAAGAACCAGCCGCTGGAACGGGGGGACAGTCCCTCCGTTCCATACTTGCTTACTTGTCTTCCTTGGTATATCCTAAAAAGTAACACCAATGAGACCGGCACTTCGTGCCGCTGGACGAGGAGGAGTTCACGTTGACCCGAAGACATTCTATGTTGCTGATTCTATCCTTGCTGGCGCTGCTTCTGGCCGGTTGCAGCAACCAGGCAGACCTGGCGGAAAAGGATAGCCGTATCGCAGAGTTGGAGGGGCAGGTAGCAGTGCTCGACCGCATGTCCAGTTCGCAGCCGGTGCTGGTGCGAGCGCTGGATGCACTCAGCCTGATTAAGGCAAAGGACTTCGCGGGGCTGGCGACGATCGTTCACCCCGATCAGGGAGTGCGCTTCACCCCGTACCCGCACATCGACTTGCAGCAGGATCAGGTGTTCACTGCCGATCAAGTGGCCGCGCTGGCCAGTGACACAACCGTTTACACCTGGGGCAGCTTTGACGGGTCTGGTGACCCGATCACGCTTACCTTCAGCGATTACTACCAGAAGTTTGTCTATGACCACGAGTTCGTTGACGCTCCGCTGATCGGCAATAACCAGATCGTGAGCCAAGGCAACACTGTGGATAACGTGCAGCAGGCCTATGTCTCCGGTAGATTCATCGAATTCTACTTCGACGGCTTTGAGCCGCAGTATGGGGGCATCGACTGGAGCAGCCTGAAGCTGGTGTTTGAGCAAAAGGATGGCACTTGGTACTTGGTCGGCGTGGTGCACGGTCAGTGGACAATCTAGAAGACAATGGTGGCACGAGGGGACTGTCCCCCCGTGCCACTTTTCTTTCCCCGACAGGAAGGTGATCGTCTTCTCAGCGGCAAACCTAACCCCAGAGAGTTAGGAAGAAGGTGCAAAGCAAATGTACTTTGAACAACCGGGGCGGGAAAACACCGCCGCCACAGTGGCCGCGGCGCTCCAGACAGCGGCGGAAAGAGGCATCAACCATATTGTGGTCGCCTCCAACGAGGGCGGCACGGCTGAGCTACTGCTCGGCGGTAAGGCCCAGGTGGTTTGCATCACTCACCCCTACGGATTCCGTGAGCCCGGACAGAACGAAATGAATCGCGATCGGCGGCGTGAACTGGAAGCCAAGGGGATCAGCGTCTACACCAGCAGCCTGCTGTTCGGCGGAGCCGAACGCGGAGTGAATAGACGCTTTCAAGGCGCGTACCCGGCCAGCATTATCTCCAGCACGCTGAAGATGCTAGGTCAAGGGACCAAGGTCTGTGTTGAGATTGCCGTGATGGCCCTGGACGCCGGGCTGATTCCCTACGGTGAAAACGTGATTGCTGTCGCCGGCAGCAGCAGGGGAGCTGACACTGCCCTTATTCTCCGTCCGGCGCATGCCAGCAATATCTTGGAGACTTGGGTTTCCGAGGTGATCTGCAAACCAAGGTAGCAGCTGCGCCCCATTCTGTTGCCAAGGCGTCTCCGGATTACGAGCCGAACACCCCCTTGGTTCTTTGATCGGCCCGCAACTCTTCCGGGGACGAGAACTGAAAGGAGACATCCGATGCCCTCAGAGAAAGTGCACTTCATTAGTGACAAGGCTAGGCTGGTAGGCACGCTGCACCAGCCTGATGGTGACGGGCCTTTCCCGGCGATTGTGGTGGTCCATCCGGCCAATCGCGGGGAAACGAGCGATCCCTTTTTCGATCACCTACGATCCGAACTGCCGCGAGCCGGCATCGCAGTCATGTTGTTTGACCGCAGGGGTTCAGGCGAGTCTGAAGGCCATTTTGCCACGGCGGATTTCGTGGCGCTGGCCGATGATGTTGTCGCCGCAGTGGATTACCTGCAGTCACGCCCAGATGTGGACAAAGCTAGGATTGGCTTGCATGGCACCAGTCAGGGGGGTTGGATTGCGCCAATTGCGGCCGCGCGCAGGCCAGATATCGCCCTGATCGTAGCGGTCGCCGCTTCCGGTGTCTCTCCGGCTGACCAAATGGACTACGGGGTGGCGTTTCACCTCCGTCAGGCCGGTTTCGATCAGGTTTCCGTTGAACGGGCGGTCCAGTTGCGCCGGTTGACTAACGAGTACTTTCGCGGAAATGTTGAGCACGAGAAGGCGTTCGCTGAACTGAGCAGATTCGAAAAGGAACCTTGGTTCAGCCAAGCCTACCTGTTTTCCGGCAGCCGTCTACCGATAGATGTGACGCAGAGCAAGTGGTACCATGAGATGGACTATGAACCGCTCTCCGTGTGGCAGACTATCTTCCAACCCTCGCTGTTTCTGTTTGCAGAAATGGATGAGTGGGTGCCTACTGAGCAGAGCATGAGCAACTATCAGCAAGCGACATCTCATCTGGCGGATGTCAGTCTCGTACGGATTCCGGGCACCGATCACCTGATGCGTGATCGGCAGGGCGCGCCGTCGGCTGAATACCTGAACACCATGGTCAGTTGGCTCAGGTCTAGGTTGAGGGTTTCCGTTTAGGTTTACGCCACAGTCCGCCGGGTCAGGTGCAGGCACCCCCTGCAAGCTGGCCCGCTTTTTTTCTGCGCCGGCTAGCGAGAGCCGTTAGGCTGCCGGATAGTTTGACAGCAACATCATCCAGGCATCGCTGAATAGTCCAGTTACAGCGCTCGCCAGTCGCGGTATACTGGTGACAGTAGTTATTGACCTCGTGCTGGAGCCCTAGGCTGGGGCGCACGAAGGCGCACTTGCACCCGATTTAGCCTAGCAGAATGAGGTGAGCAGTTTGTTCTTACGCTTGGGAATCATGAACGTCCGCCGGCAGCTGACCCGCAGCGTGCTGGTGATCCTGACGCTCGCTTTGGCGGCAATCAGTCTGACCTATTCCCTCTCTTATCAGCACATCACCCCTCCTCGCATTGCCGAGTTTCTCAGTGACTTCACTGGTGGGGAGATTGTGGTGGCGCCCTTGCGCTGGGCGGGGCAACAGGTAAGCGATGTCACCGGAGAGGCGAACTATTACTACACGCGCCTCTTGAGCAGCGGGATGAGCTGGCTGCGGTGGTTCTATCCCGAGCTCTATGAAGATGGGTTATGGGCGAGGAACGGCGAGATGCCCAGTGAGTTCTTCAGCCAAGAAACGGTACAGCAGCTGGCGCAGTTTCCAGGAATATTGGAGGCCAAGGTTACCCAGTATTTGCCCGTGGTCTTGCAGGCTCGGGATGACTACGGCATCGTCTACTCTCCCCTGGTGCTCACCCCAGACCTATCGCGCGTAGCCGGCGATAGGGGGATCATGGTGAATCAGGCGATGGACATGCCGCAGACCATCCATGTTCCCAAGCCAGGAGATGCCGTGCAGATCTGGCTGCCTCAAGCTGGCTCTGACGGCAGCCTGCAGCTTGACTATGCCGACTCTGTTGGTGTTGAACTGCCGTTTTGCGGCCTCAGGCAGATGAAGACTCGGTCCGTATTCTGGATGGGGGGAAATCCCCCTTCGATCATGATGGAAGACGGTCAGTTCAACGGAGCCCTGGCCTGGGTTGATCAAGAGACCTGGGCGAATCTACTGCAGCAGGTTGGAGTAGGCGATCAACTGCCCGTGGCCAACCTGGCGCTCCGCGTCGAGGACCCGAAGCAGCTGGACGAGATCATCGTGCAACTCGGTCAGGCCTTCCCCAAACTCACTTTTCTGAACACGGGTGACGTCGAGGATAGGCTGTTCAGCACAGGCAAAATGGAACTCTTTCGGCAGGCACCGAAAACTGCCTACAGCGTGCGGGAAAAGGCTGGGCTAGTCACACCCGCTTCGGTCAACCGGATCCTGGGGTTACTCTTTCTGTTGATTGCTGGATTCCTGCTGGGTGGGCACATGTTGACCAACGCTGCCGCCCGCCACCAGGAGATCGGCACCCTGAAGGCCCTGGGGGCGCGACGGCGCGACATCCTGTTGCTGGGGATCAGTGAGGCGGCCACCACCACTTTCATTGGAGTGACCAGTGGTTTCCTGTTGCTGCGGCTATACGGCGCCTACATGGAGATGCGGGGCGGTCAGCCGATCGTGTCAGTGCTCTGGCTGATGCTGACAGAGTATGGTCAGGTGCTCGGGTTGGCCATGCTGGCATCCCTGGTTTTCGCCTTCTTCCCGATTTGGCGACTGGCGTCTTTAGCGCCGATGGAGGTCTTGCGCAATGAATAGAGCAGTGGCTTTCTTGATACGCAGACGATTGTGGCGTTTTCGCTTCATCCATCTGGTGATCACCGGGCTGGTGGCGACAGTGATGGTTTCCATTCTGCTGTTCCAGGGCTATCTGGTGGCGCTGACTGGAGAGTTCACGGGCCAGTTGACCTACCCTACGCTTCCTAACGCCTGCCTGGTGCGCGTGCCGGCCAACGGCATCGTGCCGTCGATCTGGCGCGTCGCACCACAACTGCAGCTTTCCACCTGGACCGTGAATGTAGCTAGCGGTCAGGTGGAGATGGCGGGTGTCACCAGCACTAGCCTGAGCAACTGGCCGCTGCCAGCTCCGGGAGAGGTCTGGTTGCCTGCCAGTCAGCGCGGTCGGCTATATACAGAGCAGGTCGGCGACACGCTGACACTTACACAGCTTGGCGGGCGCGACTGGGCATCGGCAGAAGCACGCGTTGCTGGCTATTACGAAGACGGCGGCTACCTCAGTCCGATTTTGGCCAGTATGCAGTGGATCGGTGGCTGGAGCCGACAGCCGCCAGACAGGATTATCGTGGGCTACCCTGACCAGGCTGCTCAAGACTTGCGGCGTTGGGCCAGCTCGTATCCGGAGGCAGAACTGCTGACGCCGCAGACTATCGCACAGGGCGCCAGCAACCTGGTTCGTTCGCTCTACTCCGGCGGCTATGCTGCCGTGATGATGGGCGCAGTCTTTCTCGCCCTTGGCTTTGGGGTAATGGCGCTGCTGGTGTTTCTGGACAGCCGCACCGAGTTGGCGATACTGAAGGCGCTTGGCACCAGACCTCGCGAGGCTGGCCTGTTCTTCTGGGGCGAGTTCTCGGCGGCTGTGCTGCTCGGGGTACCGCTCGGCTGGTGGCTGACGGAGCGGTTGCAATCGCGGCTGAGCATTCCGATTGCTCTCAGCAGCTCGGTCTTTCGCACCGCCCTGACGGTAGTGCTGATCTCCTACGGCCTGGCCATGCTGGCGCCGGCCAGATTGGCACAGCGGGCGCAGGTGAACGACCTATTGTTCCGCCGGCCGATTCTGCTGCTGTCTCAGACCATTTCCTCACTCTCCCGGCATGAACCCAGTCTCCACGATCTGCTCTCCCGCGGGTGGACCTGCATCAGGTTGGAGGCAGATGGCGATGGCTTCCCTGGGATAGTGCTGCGTCCGGTTGACGCGTCGGTGAAGCAGGGAGAAACATTGGCCTGGCAAAGCACTTGCTTTGGACTCGGTGAGAAGAAATACGTCGCTCCGCATGACGGTATTCTGCGCGTCGCAGATGAAAGCCGCGGAGTGCTGGCTATTGAGCCAATCAGTGAATCGTGAAGAAGTAGGTGGAGTCCCGCGCTGCGGCGAGGCACTCCTTTTGCGGAGAGAGAATCGGCCGTCGACTCACCAGGAAAGTCCGGGAGCGAAAGAAGCCATTCCTATCGTCCTGTTTCTCTCCTGACGCCGGGTGAACAACTGCATCCCTGCCTTGGGAGAATCTTGGGAGAGACGCCTGCTAGATTGGCGATATGACGGCTGAAGGCGGGCGATGATTGATTGGCGATATACGTTTTGGATAGGCCGGGCAAGGAACGGGACCAGATTCTGCAGTGGGTCACGGAGGTGTGCGGGGGAGAGGATCCGCAGCCGTTTTTGGAGTTCGCTCAGTTTCAGGGACAGGTGTTGGTGGCACCCCCACAGCTCTGCCTAATTAGGCTGGGTAGGGACGATGTCCCGGGACTGCAGGCTGCAGCGTTGGTCAGGCAGCAGAACCCGGATGCGCGTATCGTGTTCGTCGCCGACAACTCAGACTATGCCATTGCCGCCTACGAGCTTGGAGCCGATGGCTACCTGCTGAGCCCGGTGAAGCGAGATAAGCTGCACAGATTGCTGGTGCATGCTACCTCGAGCAGTAGAGAACTATGCGGGAACCTCGGATAGGAAAAGGGATGATGGCAGGCAGCGCCGTCATCCCACTTTTTTACGCAGACGAAGTAAAGAGGAAAATCGCCTGGAGGGCAAGAAATCTGCAGCATGGTGTAGAACAGCGTCGAGACAAGTTGACACTCTTTCTTGGCATTAACCGATGATTGGTTTGGGCAGTCCCGAATTTCATAATAGGGAAGAGGATGCGATGAGAATCCGCAAGTTGATTCTGGGGCTTCTGGTCCTAGCCTTGTTGCTGACTGGCTGTTCTCGGAGCGATGCACCGCAAGTGATGGAAGCTGACGAAGGGGTGCTGGTTCTGCCGACTTCAAACCTGGCCAGTTTCGGCACCGTACGGTTGAACGGGGACTGGGAGTTCTACTGGAACAGGCTGTTGAGTCATGCGGAGATCCTTGGGGAGGAGCCGGACATTCTGGCGGCTGTGCCCAACACTTGGGACCGCTATGCCATTGCTGGACAACGCCTGCCCGGACAGGGGCATGCCACCTATCGGCTGCGTGTGCAAACGGATCAGCCTCCGGGAAGCATGCTGGGACTCCGGATCTATCCCATGTCCAGCGCATACCGATTGTATGTCAACGAGCAACTGGTGGCTGTCAATGGGCAGGTATCGACTGACCCGGCAGGCGAGGTAGGTGAGTATCTGCCGCAGGCGGTGGTCTTCAATACGCCAGCCGCAGGGTTTGATCTGGTTCTGCAGGTGTCCAACTATCATTATGCTCGCGGGGGATTCTGGTACGGCATGTCCTTAGGTGATCCGGCAGCCGTGCTTCGTCTGCATGACAGTGTGATGGGGAAGGAGATCTTTCTCCTGGGAGCACTGGCGATCATCATGTCTCTCTTCCTTGCCGTCTATCTGCTACAGCGGGAACTGAAGTACGCGCTGTACTTCTCGTTGCTCTGTGGGACATTGCTCGTCGCCTCGGATATGGTTGGTCAGTTCATTCTGTTGCGCCCCTTCCCCGGCGTCTCTCTGGATGCAGTCATCCTGCTCTGGTACTCCGCAACCAGTTGGGCTGCGTTTCTGTTTGTGCGGCTGATGCACGAACTCTTCCCATCCCGATTCTCTGGCGCCGTGTCCAGAGCCTGGCTGGCCATCGCGTTACTGGCGCAAGCGCTCTGCCTCTTCACTCCACCCAGCTTCTACACCAGATTTGCGCAGTTTGGTAACCTGATCGATACGCTGGCTGTTGTGCTCGCGCTGGCCATCGTCGCCATCGGAATCCGGCAGGGGCAGGTGGATGGCTGGCTGCACATCATCAGCATGGCTATCGCTCTTGCCGCCTATCTGCACGATGTGCTGTACTGGACTAACCGTCTGACCGGCGGTTTGGGCGAGATGATCTATGTCGGATTGTTTCTGATGCTGCTCTTGCAGATGATCATTTTGGCCAGACGGGTGAAGTCATTCAAAGAGCGGGAGAGGGCAGCCGAACTGGCTGCCCTGCAGGCGCAAATCAAGCCGCATTTCCTATTCAACACGCTGAACTCTTTCATCTCTATTTCCAGATATGACATGGACAAGGCCAGAGAGCTGATCTACGATTTCAGCAATTATCTGAGGCGCAGCTTCGATTTCCGCGGCCTTAGTCAGTTTGTTCCCCTGCGACATGAAGTGGAGTTGGCCAAGGCCTATCTGCAGATTGAGCAGGCGCGCTTTGAAGAGCGGATCTCCGTGGAGTTTGAGGTAACAGCGGACCTTGACCTGCAGGTTCCCATCCTGATGCTGCAGCCCTTGATCGAAAACGCAGTCATTCACGGCATCTTGCCCAAGCCGGAAGGTGGTCGCGTCTGCGTGTTCGTCACCAGACAAGAGCAGGCTCTCTGCTTCCGTATCAAGGATGACGGCATCGGCATGGTGGAGGAGCGACCCGCTCAGGCCGGGATTGAGGACAGGCAAGGGGTTGGGTTGGCTAACATCGACCAGCGGCTGCGCAGGCTGTTTGGACGGGGGCTGCGGGTGCAGAGCGAGCCGGGCAAAGGTACCGAGATTACCTGGAGTATTCCAGTGAATGGACAGGGGGCGGGACAGTGATCAGGGCCATCGTGATAGACGACGAGAGACCGGCAATCAAAGAGCTCGAGTTCCTGCTGCAGGCGCATGCCGCCATTGAAGTTGTGGGCACCTACACCAACCCGCAGCGCGCACTGGTAGAGGTGCAGGAGCTCAACCCGCAGGTCGTCTTTCTGGACATCAACATGCCACAACTGCAGGGGATTGATCTGGCCTCCCAACTGCTCGATCGTTGCCCTTTGATTCAGATTGTCTTCGTTACAGCCTATGACCAGTATGCCGTTGAGGCCTTTGAACTGCATGCCCTGGATTATCTGCTGAAGCCGGTTGGTGCCGATCGCCTCGCCAAGACAGTGCAGCGAATAACCTCCAAGGTATCGTCGTCGGCACCGGCTGTGGTGGGCAGGGCTCTACTGATCACCACTTTCGGTCGCTTGTCGCTCGGGTGGAGCGACCAGGAGCCGCTCCGGTGGCGTACTGAGAAGACGCGCGAGCTGTTCGCCTTCCTGTTGCATCACGCCGGGCGTGAGGTGAGAAAAGAAGAGATCATGGACGCTGTTTTTCCGGACCTGCCTCCCGAGCGGGCGGTGCACCAGTTGCATAACGGTATCTACTACATTAAGAAAGCACTGCAGGCCTATGGAGTCAGTCAGGAACAGGTCGCCATAGAAGGCAGCTATCGGCTCAGCCTGCATGATGTGCTGGTGGATGCAATGCGTTTTCAGGCACTCCTGGGACGCGCTCGTGCTGAGCAAGAACAAATTGATCTCTGGCAGAGCGCGGCAGACCTTTATCAAGCTGACTATTATCGCGACGGCGACTGGGTCTGGGCAGAGGTGGAACGTGAGCGCCTGCGCAAGCTGCATCTGGAGATGGCGCTGCGACTCGGCACCCTCTACGTGCAGCATGCCGAAATCGGGCGAGCGGAGGACCTATTGCTTCGCGTGATTAGGTGTAATCCCTATTCGGAACCAGCCATTCGGTTGTTGCTTGAGCTTTATCTGGGCAGTCACCGGACGACGCTGGCAGAGCGGCTGTATCGCGAGTATGAGCGAACTTTGCGCGAGGACCTGGACTTGGCGCCGCCGCAGGACTTGCGCGAGCTAATTTCGTCCAGTCGCGCGCGGTGATTCCAGGGAAATCTCAGGATGGGAGAATCTTGGGAGAACGGTCGCGTAGAATCTTGCCGAACGATGAGACAGGGGGGTAGGGAGCTTGCCGAAAGACCTCTCCATGAAGCAGGGTTCACTGTTCGACAACAGCTCCGTCAAGGTTGTGATCATCGGCTGTGCGGCGATCATCGTTGCGTTGCTGGTGATGAGCCAGAGCAGCATCATGATCATGCGGGATGCGGTGGTGCAGAAGCTGAAGACCAACGACCTCGGCAATCTGGCTGCCAGCATCGCCGCCGTGATCGAGGGCAAAATCGACAGGGCCACCGATCTTTCCGTGCTGATGGCCAACGATCCGGTGACCATCGGCTGGCTGGACAGTGCGGAGCGCGATCAGCGGGCCGAGGTCCTGGTTAGGGAGAAGATGATCGGCGTCGTCGACACATTGGGCTACAACACGGCCTTTCTGGTCAGTGACGTTACCAAGCACTACTGGTCCTACCATCAGGGCGTTTTTGAACTGCTCGACACAGTTTCCGAGCAGGATGTCGACGATCAATGGTTCTTCACCTCCATGGCTATGGGGAAGCGCTATGAAATCAACATCGACCACAACAAGGAACTAGGAGACACTTTCGTTTGGATCAACACTCTGGTCGGGGATCTGCAAACTCCAATTGCAGTCACCGGCCTGGGCATGAACCTGAGTGACGTAATTGACGAACTGGTGTTGGCAGAAGAGAAGAGCAAGGTTAGAAACGACATCTGGCTGGTCGACGGGGCCGGTGTGATCTACCTGGCCAAGGACCCGAGCTTCCGCGAGCGGAGCATCCAGGACATTCTGCCGGAAGAGATCGTCACTCATATGGCCAGCGCCGGGAGTCGGGGAGAGAACTTCATCATTGACCAGTACACCGGTGCGGGCGGCGGAATCAACGATATCGCCTATAAGCGCATCAGGAACACAACCTGGACCTTGGTTGTGCAAATCCCTCGGGTCGAGAGCGTTGGTTTCCTGAGGACAGTCACCTCCAACACGATCGTCTCCTGCATCGTGATCATTCTGCTGATGGTCGTCACCTTCTACCTGCTGGCCAACCGCATCGCCAACCCGTACAAGCGGGCTGTGCAGCTCAACCAGCAACTAGAAGGCATGGTGGAAGAACGCACCAGAGAGTTGCAGGAAAAGAACGCCAAGATTCAGGACAGCTTGGAGTATGCCAAGATGATCCAGCAGACGATTCTTACATCTGATGCGGAACTACGTCGGAACCTGCGTGAGCACTTCGTGATCTTCCAGCCGCGGGACGCCGTCGGGGGAGACTTCTACTGGATGCGGAGCTGCAGCGAGGGCTGCTGGTTGGTGGTAGGCGATTGCACTGGCCATGGGGTGCCCGGCGCCTTGATGACCACCGCCGTGAATGCCATGCTCAACAACATTTTGGACCTGAATCCGAGCAAGGACCCGGCCGACATCCTGAAGTCTTTAGAGCGGTTGATCCATCAGTCCTTCACCCGCGAGGGAGACGATGAAGTGATCGCAGATGGGCTGGATGCGGCAGTGATCTACATTCCCCGATCGGGTCTGGTCACTTTTGCCGGCGCCAACATTCCGGTGTACGTTTCGGACAGACAGGGCGTGCGCGAAATCCGGGGAACGAACGCGACCATCGATTGCATCAGTGCTGGGCGGGAGAAAGCGTTTGTCACGCACGAGCTTCCCTGGGACGAGGAGACCGTCTTCTATGTGGCCACCGATGGATACAAGGACCAGCCTGGTGGGGAGCGGCACTTGCCGTTTGGCAAGGCACGCTTGACTGCCCTGCTGGCAGAAGTTAGGGAGATGAGCCTGGAACAGCAAGCAGTTCACTTGCTGCAGGCGTTGGAGCAATATGCCGGCCCAGAAGTGCGTCGGGATGATGTCACCGTCCTGGGCTTCAAACTATAGGCGAGGAGGACATAGTCGTGGGACAGTCACTGTATGGTCTGTACAATCAACTGAGAACTGAGAGGATCCAGTTCTGCTACAGCGGTCCGATCGCGCAGTCTAGCATTGAAGGGGTCGGGGAGACTCTGCGCAGAAAGCTTGAGTTTGAGGAAGCAGGAAACGCAACTACTTTGGCCGTCTTCTCCATCTTCATCGAGCAAGTGCAGAATGTGCTCAACTACTCTGCAGAGAAGCTGCAGAAGGACGATCAAGATGAAAAGGAGCTGCGGGTGGGGGTGATTGTGATCGGGCAGGAAGAGTCTGGTTGCTACACTGTGTCCTGCGGCAACAAGGTCTTCAATCAGGACATCCCCAGGATTCAGAAGAGCATCGATCAGTTGCAGAATCTGAGCAAGGATGAGTTGCGGGCGCTGTACCGCGAACGCCGCAGGCAAGACCGCGATCCCGAGAGCAAAGGGGCTGGACTCGGCTTAATCGAGATGGCCAAGCGATCTGCGGCGCCGCTGAGCTATGCCTTTGAGCAGATTGACGCAGTGTATTCCTTCTTTAGCATCAGAGTGGTAGTGGGGAGGTAGGCGGAATGCAAGATCTGATTATCGAGCGCACGAAATCGACACCGTCCATTCAGTTTCAAGCGGACGCCGGCTACCTGAAGATCGTGGGCGAGTCTTATCCCGAGAACGTGGCCAAGTTCTATGCGCCCGTCCTGGACTGGTTGCGGAGCTACCTGGAACAGGCGGCGGCAGAGACGACGGTGGAATTTCGGGTGACCTACTTTAACAGCAGCAGTTCCAAGCTGTTCATGACCATCTTTGACTTGCTGGAACAGGGCGTGGTCAAGGGTAACGCCATCTCCGTGCGCTGGGTATGCGACGAGGACAATGACATCGCCATTGAGTGTGGGGAAGAGTTCAAGGAAGAACTGAGCCGGCTGCCATTCACCATAGAGATTGACGGCACGCAGGAATAGGCCGATGAATGAGTTGTTTGCCAAAGAAGAGCAACTGTTGGCCGCAGCCGAGGAACTGTTGCGAACGCACGCCATCTCAGACGCACAAAATGAGAAGAGCTATCGCACTCTTTATGAAGGTTACAGACGGCTGCTGAAGCAGATGATGCGGGTTGTGAAGATGTCGGACATGATGCAGTTGGAGCTGCGTAATCTGTCCGAACGGTTGGAACGGATGGCGCAGATCGACCCGCTGACCGAGATGTACAACAAGCGTTTCTTCAATGACGCTTTCCAGCGTGAATGGAAGAGTGCCTTGCGCACGGGGAGCCCGCTGGCTTTGTTGATGGTCGACATCGATCACTTCAAGCGATACAACGATACCTATGGTCATCTGCAGGGTGACGAGTGTCTGAAGGCTGTAGCGTCCGAGATTCGCCAGGCGGGCTCGCGGCCGCGAGACGTAGCGGCTCGCTTCGGAGGCGAGGAGTTCATCGTGCTGCTGCCCGAGACGGATGCAGCCGGAGCCACGCACATCGGAACTGGCGTTCTGGAACGCATTCGCTCCCTCGACTTGGAACATTGCGGGTTAGAGGTTCATGGACGGGTGACCGTGTCGCTCGGCGTCACCGCCTGCATTCCCACTGAAAGCGACAGTATGGACGCCATGGTTAGGCGCGCCGACAGTGCCCTCTATGCGGCAAAGTCGGATGGAAGAAACTGCCTGCGAGTGGATAGCTAGAACAGCAGATAGCAAGGCAGCCCCTGCGCTCGCAGGGGCTGCCTTGCTATCCGTCGCTGTGTCAGATGTTCCTGCCAGTAGATACTAAAGGTTGATGATCACCAGAGCCAGCATGGTCAGGCCGATCGACGAGAGTTGACGACGGCTCAGTCTTTCCTTGAAGAGCAGAGCAGTGCCCAGGTTGATCAAGAGAATGCTACCGGCACTGTAAATCGGATAGACCAGCGAAGCCGGCAGGCTGCCCAAAGCGGCGATCAGAAAGTACGACGAGAACAGGTTGGGAATACCGACCGCCAGCCCGGTCAATAGGTCACTTCGCTTGGGTGCGCGCCGCTGGCGCCAGGTAAAGTAGAGGCTGATCAGCAGGGCCGTTCCGAACACCAGCAGCAAGTAGAGGTTCTTATAACCGGCCACCGTGTACTTCTGAAAGAGCTTGTTGGCAAACTCGCCCGTGCCGGAGAAGCAGAAGAGCAGCAGCAACTGGGACTGCCAGCGCTCCGTCGAGGAGTTGCCCAGGGGCAAGTAGACCAGGACCATGCTCGCCAGCGCCATCAGGATGCCAACCCATTGCCAGGGGCCGGGCAACTCGCGCCAGAGCAAGAGGGAGAGCAGCATCGGCAGCAGGATGCCCATTTTGCCGAAAGCACCGGACAGCCCGGCGCCGCTGACGCGAACGCTCTCCTGGAAATAGATGAATCCCAGGAAGTAAAAACAACCGGTGACGGTACCGAGCAGAATAGCCCACGAGATGCTGGCAGGGGCGGAAAACAAGCCGCTGTTCCCGAGCACCACCGGGCGAAACTCCTGGGCAAGGGCCGGCCAGATGGCCTGCCTGCCAAGCGTCAGCGACTGCGCCAGCAGCATGCCCAGGCTGACCAGCGTTGCGGTCAGGTAGTTAGTGCTGGTAACGGCGTAGCGATTGAGCCCGTGGGTTTCACTGTACTTGAAGACGAGAGCGATAGCAGCGCTGCAGAGTGTAGCCAAAATCAATGCATTCATGTAGTGATTCTACCTCATCTTCAAGGCCCGGGCTAGCAGCTGCTTGCGAGACTGTCAGAAAGTCCGGTCTCCTTGGTACTGTAGCACCACGGCATACGAGAGCGTTCAAGAAGTCCGATTTCCTTGGGGTCGTAGCCCCACAGCATGCTGCGGTGCCAGGATCGGCTCGGTATGCCGAGTCTCTACGGAGCAGTTTTGCTTGCCCAGGCCAGCTGTCGTGTTCGCGGCAGAAAATAGAAGTGAACGTATCCCTAGACCGGAATGGTCTGCTCCGCCAACCTCTTGCTCCAGGTGGTCACCACTTCCGGAGCATCCTGGCCGACAATTACCGTATCGTCATGTCTGAAGCCACCCAAACCATAGATGTAGATGCCGGGCTCGGCCGACCAGACTTCGCCTGCCTGCAGCAGACGGTGGTTGAACGCTACGTCCTCCGGGAACTCGTGTCCGGCAATGCCAATGCCGTGTCCGGTGCGGTGGTTGATATGGGCTCCGAATCCCGCCGCCTCGATCACTTGCTGCGCAGCCGCATCGATGGACGAGACCTGATTCCCGGCCACCATCTGGCGGGTGGCGGCCAGACAGGCCGCCTCGGCCGCCCGGAACGCTCTGGCTTGCAGATCAGAGGGTTCTCCCACGATCCAGGTGCGTTCATTCTCGATCACGTAACCATTCAGCCGGACGATGATGATGTTCACAATGCCGTGTCCGCAGGCGATGCGCATATCGGCGTCACCGCCGGTGCCATGGGGTGAGGCCGAGGCGGGACCGCTGAGGCTAGACACCCGACACTCCACCTTGCATCCTGGGAACATCTCCGCCCCCCGGCTGACCATCTGCCTGACCGTCTCGGCGTCGACCTCCGCCATCAAACGACCCGGTCGAATCAGATCGCGCCAGGCGGCCTGTCCGAAGTCAGTGAGCTTGGCGCCTTGCCGCACCAGTTCCAGCTCTGGCTCGCTCTTCACCGTGCGCATGTTCACCAGCAGTGACGGCTCGCTGACCAGCTGTACCTTCGGCAGCGATCCGGTCAGCGGTTGCAGTTGGCCAAAACCGGCGTCGCAGGCCAGTTTACCCCGGTCAATGCCGCGAGAGCGGAGCACCGCTGCCACCAGTTCCGTCCATTGCGGCTTCGTATAGTTGCGAATGGCTGAGGAGACGTGTTCGTGCCAGATGTGGTACTCATCTACAGCCAAAGATCCACGCGCCGCGGCCATGCGCAGGTGGTTGGTGGATAGTTCATTCATCACCATGAACGGTTCCCCTTGCCGCGGGATGCAGGCGACCACCGGGCGCTCCCAAGGAGCCACATCCAGAAAGAAGCCGGTCAGGTAGTAGAAGTTGTCCGGCGTGAGCACCAGCAAGGCCTCATAGCCTTCTCGCTCCAGGAACTGACGAATGCGTTGGTGCCGCTCAACGTAGATACTGCGATCCAGGAAACCAACCATTTGCTCATCTCCCTTTCAGACGATTTCATCCGCTGCCTAATTCGTCTGCAGGTGGGGTGATTCCTTTGCAGGAGAGGGAGATCTCCAGATCAGCAGCCGGCCTGAGATCATGGTGAGGCCAAGCTCGTAGGGGTCGCATGCATGCGACCCGGGTGCGCCGGTCCAAGACCGTAGGGGTCGCATGTATGCGACCCGTAAGTCCACCAGCGCATGTCTGTCCCCGATTATTCAAAGTGAATAATCAAGCGGCGCGCGGGCGCCGTTCCCCATATGCCTTCGGCCGGCGTGGCTGGCGTCTGGCAATGCCATAGGTCGACGCCGACTGCTCAGAATCATTGCTCGAGGATGATTTTGGCGGGGAAGAAACCGTGCTTGGCGTAAGAGCCGAAGACCTGCTCGTTGCCGGCGGCGACGGAGAGGCGGGTTCTTTGCACTCCCTGCTCGCGGAGCCAGTTCAGGGAGCGCGTGATCAGGGTGTGGCCGAGGGCCATGCCTCGCCACTCCGGCAGCACGAACAGCGAGTCAATCTCGCCGATCTGCTCACGGTCAATCGTGCTGATGCAGTAGCCGATTGCGTTACCGAGCTGATCGAGCATCAGCTCCATATGTAGGCTGCCACCCTCTGTCTTGGAGAGCAGGCCTGGCTCGCCGCTCGGCGAAGGTCTTGCGCTCGTAGTGCTCAGCAAAGTGCGGAGACAGGGCGGCATGATGCCGGTTCAGTTGCTCCCAGAGAGCTGCGGTTTCGTCCAGAAGCTCATTGCCTCCGCTGCTCAAGAAGAATGATTGCTCCAACTCGCTCACGTCCTTCCGGTTGATTGCACGTAGACTGGGCGGCTGATTGCCCCGTGCCGCAGTGCATGGGAGGGCTCCCTTCTGGCCAATCTCATTATATTACGCCAGTCATCTCCGCGCATTGATTGCTGGTTGGCAGGGTTCTTGGGCGGTGAATGGCGAAGTATCCAATAGATGAGGAAAGGGTGAGAGCACATGCAAGTGGCAGAAACGCTGACGATGCGGCTCTTCAGCGGCAAATACGCGATCTGTCGGTTGGAGCCTACCTGTCAAACTCCTCGGTGGGCGCAGAACGGTGAGTTCTGTTCGGTGACCAGAACGCCCGAGGAGTTGTCCATCGTCTGCGCGGAGGAGTCAGTCCCTGAGCAAGTCAGGTGTGAACGCGGCTGGAAGATGCTGCAGTTGGCGGGCCCAATTCCATTCACGGTGACCGGTGTGGTGGCAGCCATCAGCGAGGCGTTGGCCAGGAACCGGATTGGTATCTTCGTGATCTCAACCTACGACACGGACTACATCCTGGTGCAGGAGCACTCGCTGGACGAAGCGATAGCCGCGCTTCAGGGTGCCGGCTGCCGCATCGCGCTCTGAGTAGGTTCCAGCCAAGACCCCTCCTGCCGGATGGCTTAAAGCCGGCAGGAGGGGTCTTCTGTGCTGCGCCACAACTAGGAGGGCGTCAATTCCTAAACTATAGAATGTAGGGTCGGTTGACCCTCGAAACCAACCGGATCAAGACCTGACGCTGCGCGATAGTTCTTGGGCGACAGAGTACTAGTTCGCTTCCCGATTGCTGAGATATCGTTTCTCGATTAAGGCCACCAGTTGATACATCAGGGCGGCCGCAACGGAGAGCAGCAGCACGCTGGTCATCACCAGGTTCATGTTCAGCACCTGGCCTCCGTAAATGGCCAGATAGCCCAGCCCTGCCTTGGAGACAAGGAATTCGCCCACGATCACGCCGACGAAGGAGAGACCGACGTTCACCTTGAGCACGGAGATAATCGTGGGGATACTCGCCGGAAAGACCACTTTGTTCAGGATTTGCAGACGGCTGGCTCCGAAGGTCTGAATCAGTTTCACCTTGTTCTGATCCACTTCCTTGAAGCCATTGAGTACGACCATAATGGTGGTGACCAGAGAGATGGCCAAGGCCATGGCCACAATGGCAATTTGGCTGGTGCCCAACCAGACGATGAACAACGGTCCGAGTACGATCTTGGGTAGGCTGTTCAGCACCACCAGATAAGGGTCCAGCACCTTGGCCAGAAAATCTGACCACCAGAGGACAACGGCCACGGCTGTGCCAATCAGCGTGCCCAGGATGAAGCCGATGGCGGTCTCTCCGCAAGTGACCAAGAGGTGCTGGTAGAGACTTCCGTCCGCGTGCAGTTTGAGGATGGTGCTCCAGATGCGTGATGGCTGGCTGACCAAGAAGGGGTCCACCCAGCCGCTCCTTGCCGCGAGCTCCCAGAGGGCGAAGCTGGCCACCAGTACAGCTAGCTGGACGGCCACGACCATCGCTCGGCGTTTCCAGTGGTGCCACAGAAAGCGAGCGTGTTCCGGAGTCTCCGCGGCACTAGTGATTTTGCTCTGTAACCATCTCAACGGGCTGTACATGCACATCCAACTCCTCCCAGATGCTATTGAAGAAACGTCCGAATGCAGGGGACTTCCTGGCCTGCATCGGCGGTAGACGGTGGGTATCCAACACGATGGGAATGTCAGCCTTGACCTGACCGGGGCGCCTGGTCAACACGACCACGCGATCGCACATGGCTACTGCCTCCGGAATGTCATGGGTAACCAGCAGCACCGTCTTGCCGCTTCCGCGCAGGATGCCGGCCACTTCCTCCTGCATGGTCAACCTGGTCTGGTAGTCAAGAGCGGAGAATGGTTCATCCAAGAGCAGCACGCTGGGGTTGGTGGCCAGCGTGCGGATTAGGGCCGCGCGCTGCCGCATCCCGCCAGACAGGTGTCGGGGAAAGCTGCGCCGGAACCCACCCAGCCCGTAGCTCTCCAGCATCGTGGTCACCGCTCCTTCCTTCTCGGGAGTGCGATTGCCTGTCAATTCCAGCCCCAGGCGGCAGTTGCTCTCGATTGTGCGCCATTCAAACAGGAAATCCTGCTGCAGCATGTAGCCGACCTCAGCCGTTGGTCCGGTCACCGGTTTGCCATCGATCAGCACCTGACCGCTCGTTGGTTTGATCATGCCTGCTATCAGGGAGAGCAATGTGCTCTTGCCGCAGCCGCTGGGGCCGACTATGCCCACGAACTGTCCCACCTCCACTCGCAGGGACAGTTCGTTCACGGCGTGGGTTTCTCCAGAGAGTGTCATATACTTGAGGGAAACACCCCGCAGTTCTATCTTGGTCATTGCTCTCCCCCTAACTCATTTGATGTTGCTGACCGCCTTGTTGGCGAAGACGGTGTTCACGATCAGGTCATAGTCAACCGGAGTGTCGAGCTCGCCGGCAGTGATCATGATCGTCTGCAGTTGGTCAAACCAAGCCTCGGGCAGAACCGGGTTGCCGGCCCAAATGTCCAGGTCCTGATAGCGCTGCACGACCGTCGCCAGAATCGCCTGATCTGTGTCAGGGAAGGAGGGGGCGATTACAGCGGCTACCTCGGTTGGGGTGTGGCTTTGCACCCAGAGTTGTGCCCGGTAGATGGCGTTGGTGAATTTCTGCAACGTCTCCGGGCGCTCCTTGATGAAGCTGGCAGTTGCATGGAACGTGGTATACGGCAGGAGCCCGCTGCCTTCACCCAGGGAAGCGACGATGGTACCCGCCTTTGCCTGCTCCAGAATGCTCGGTGACGGCTCCCATAGTTGCACATAGTCGCCTGTGCCTTCCTTGAATGCTTGAGCTGTCGCATTGAGGGCGATGCTCTGGATGACTTCCACATCAGCGAATGGCTGGACGCCGTTCTGCTTGAGGATCCACTCCAGCACCATCTGCGGGACTCCGCCTTTCCGGCCGCCGATGATCACCTGCCCGGCTGTATCAGCCCACTGGAAGTCTGGCTCCGCCTGCCTACCTACCAGGAAGGAACCATCTCGCTGCGTGAGAGCGGCAAAGGCGATGATCGGATTGCTCGCCCCTTGCTTGGTGGCATAAACCGCCTGTTCTGAACCGAAAAGCGCGATGTGCGCGCTTCCGGACAGAATCGCGGCAGCACCTTTGTCCGCGCCCTGGGCCACCTCCAGGGTCACATTCAGTCCCTCTTCCGTGAAGAAGCCCTTATGTAGTGCAACATACTGCGGCGTGTAGAAGATCGAGTGAATGACTTCGGATAGAACCACTTCCTCCAGCGGTTCATCCTGCTTGTTGAGTGTGAAGTAGCCAATGGTGCCCGCGATCGCGACCAGCAACACGATGGCAACAGTGAGCATGCGACTTCTCATTTCCTGACCCCTTTCTCTCCTTGACCGGATTGGCGGCCCGTCGGCGCCTCAGGTCTAGTGATCATAGCAATATATGCCGACGGGCCTAGGCGCGTCACTCTCAGCCAACTTCCCGTAAGGCAGCAACAACCTGCTTGTCTTGCGGTTCAGCTCAAGATTAGCAGGAACATGGGACAGTGACGCAGAAGTAGTAGCTTTACTACCTCAGCAACTCGAAGAGTTGCGATCTCAATAAGGCGATTCTTGCTTGCCAAGAATCGCCTTGTACCCCCTGTCAACATCTGTGATTAGCCGATGCGGCGGGTGGCGTCAGTCCAGGCAAATGCGATACCGTTTAGGGAGGTGAGCGCTGTGGCAGTAGACAAATCGCTGGCAATCAATGAAACAGCAATGCAGACGCTGCTCGAAATCGATGAGTTGGTGGAACAAGCTTGGCGCCTGGAGCGGTCCACTCCTGCCTTGATGTTGACTGCAGCAGAGCATGCTCATCAGCGAGCAGTTGCTGTCGGTTACGCCAAGGGAATAGTTCGTAGCCTGATCGTGATCGGCAGAGCGCAACTGCGATTGGGCAACTTGACGGAGGCAGAGCGGTACCTTTCGCAGGCGCAGGCGAGCGATGACGTGGATGACCTGCTGCAGGCCCAGATTTTCAACGCGCGCGGTATTGTGCATCTCTACTTGAAGATTTGGGACAAAGCCTTTGCCTACTACCAGCAAGGGCTGAGTGTGGCCAGGCGTATCGGTGACAAGTCCCTGGAAGCAAGGCTACTGAACAACATTGGGGAGATCTATCGCGAACATCGTGATTTTGACACTGCCTTGACCTACTACAAGCGAAGTCTGGAGGCGCAGGCCGGGCTGTCCGATTTCAATGCGGCGGCAGTGCCGGTATCCAACCTCAGCCTCACTTGCTTGGAACTGGGGGATCTGGACCAGGCCGAGCACTACGCGGAAGAAGCTCTCCGTATAGCCGAAGAGAAGAACGATCGGATGATCCAGTCCACCAGCCTGCGCTATCTTGCGATCATTGCCAGAAAACGCGGGCAACGCGAACAGGCGATTCAGCATCTGAATGCTAGCTTGGCCATCTATCGCAGTACCCGTGAGATGCTGCACGCGGCCCAGGCGATGCTCGAGTTCCACCGGCTCTTCTTCGACGAAGGCAACAGCGAGCTGTCCCTGCAGCATCTGCAGGAGGCTCTGCGGGTTGCTGAAGAGGCTGATTCGCTACCAGTACGGGTGGAGATTTACACCGAGTTGGCGAAAGTGTACGAGTCACTTGGCGACGTCGAAGCAGCTCTGCGTTACTATAAGCAGCGCCTGCAGGCGGTCAACGCAATGGAACAGCAGGCGACGGAGCAGCGCTTGCGGGCCTTCAGTCTGCAGGTGGCCATCGACGAGTCTTTCCGGGAGAAGGAAGCCTACCGCGCCTTGAGTGAGCAATTGGAGGAAAAGACCCGCGAGTTGGCTAGCTTGTCCAATCGGGATGGGCTGACGAACATTGCGAACCGCCGCCACTTTGATCAGTTCTTGGAGCACACCTGGTTCCAGGCTCTGCGGCAACAGAAGGAGATTTCATTGCTGATGGTCGACGTAGATTGTCTCAAGGAATACAATGACACCTACGGTCACTTGGCCGGCGATGAAGTGATCAAGCGGATCGCGGAGACGATGCAGCACTGCGTCAAGCGCAGCACGGACCTGGTTGCCCGCTTTGGCGGGGACGAGTTCGTCGTGCTGCTCGGGGACACGGATGCAGATGGAGCGTTGCATGTCGCCAGGGAGATTCAGCAGGCGGTGGCCGCTTGTGCCATGCGGCAGGCGCCGACCGCAGCCAGTGCCAACGTCACGATCTCAATCGGTGTGGCTACTATGGTGCCGACCAGGGACGTGGAACGGTGCGAGTTGATTGCTCGTGGTGACAAGGCGCTCTACCGGGCCAAGCAGGCCGGCCGAGCTTGTATTGGAGTCAGTTCGTAGGCAACGGCACGAGGGGTGACCCTCGTGCCTATCGTTTTCTTAGGCACAGACGTAGGCACTAGCGTTGCCTGGATGCGCATAGGCATTGACAACGGAAGGAGGAATTGTGATGGGAAAGGTAATGAGGCGCTTGGGACTTGCCGTCTCCGTCGCCGCAGCCGGATCGCTGGCAGCCGGTTATCATTTCTGCCGCGTGGCGGTTGCTCGCTCCGAAAAGCAGTTCTTGACCAGTAACCCCGACTTGGCAGGCACCGGTGATTTGTCAACTGTCAACCGCGGTAGAAATGCCTGGCTGTCAGCACAGGCGGTAGAGGATGTACAGATAGTCAGTCATGATGGGTTGCGCCTGCACGGACAGTACATCCCGGCGGCAGAGCCGAGTAAGCGCGTCGTGATCCTTGCTCACGGCTATACTTCGCGAGGGGAACACATGGCTACCTTCGCCCGTTTCTACCAGCAGGAACTAGGCTTTGGCGTGCTGATGCCGGACGCCCGGGGGCATGGTGCCAGTGAAGGCAAGTATATCGGGTTCGGTTGGGCCGATCGTCTGGACTACCTGCGCTGGATAGATTACATTGTGCAGCGGCTGGGGCCAGAGATAGCAATCGTGTTGCATGGAATTTCCATGGGTGCGGCGACGGTGTTGATGACGGCGGGCGAGGAGTTGCCGGGGCAGGTGCAGGCAGTAGTCTCCGACTGCGCTTACTCTTCCGCGGCAGCGCAGCTTGGCTACCAGATGAAGCGAATGTACCGTTTGCCCAGCTTCCCGATTCTGCCTGCCACAAGCCTGGTGACTAAGTTGAAGGCAGGTTACTTCTTCAGCGAGGCCTCTACGTTGAAGCAAGTCAGTCGGGTGAAGGTGCCAATCCTGTTCATTCACGGTGATGCAGACACTTTCGTGCCCTATTCCATGGTACATCAGCTCTATCAGGCCTGTCCGACAGCCAAGGAGTTGTATGTGGTCCCCGGTGCAGGCCACGGTTTGGCCTTCCGCCGGGATCCGGAGCGCTATATCCGCACGGTCGAGCAGTTTATTAATCGCCACCTCAGCGTGGCGGGTAGCCTTGGGGAATAGGACAAAACGCCGCACAGTGCCCAGAGAGGCATTGTGCGGCTTGCTCATTCCGTTGCACGCGAGGTAGTTCAGAGAACGCAGGGGTCGCATGCATGCGACCCGCTTTCTCCCCCGCAATAGGCCTTGGATCGACTCGGCATGCGAGACTGCCCAACCTATGCTTCGTAGAGGCTCGGCATGCCGAGCCTCTCTCTGCCCCGCAGCATGCTGCGGGGTCTACGGTAAGAAGAGAAGCGACTCTCTGAGCGCTCTGGCCTGTGTGGTGTGACATACCAATGGACATGGGATTATGAATGCTTGCGCCTGAGCGTAGGTCCAGTGGAGATTGACTAGAATATTTCTGTTCTTGTGATATGATATATGCAGAAGTATCAGTTAATATTTGTACTGTAACTAATTGTCCAGTGAAAGGGGTTCTCTGTTATGTACGACTATATTCTCAAAGGCGGCCTGATCATCGACGGGAGCGGCAAGCCAGGTTATGGTGCGGACATCGCCATTAAGGACGGCAAGATAGCCAAGATAGAGGCTGAGATTAGCTGCGCTGAGGCCGAGGTGATCGACGTCAGCGGGTTGGTGGTGGCACCTGGGTTCATCGACATCCATTCCCATTCCGACACAGCCTTCCTAATCGACGAGCGCTGTGAAAGCAAGCTCTACCAGGGTGTGACTACGGAAGTGGCGGGCCAATGCGGGTCGACCATCTACCCTTGCCCCGGCGATCGCATGGATAACATCCGCGGCTTTGCCGGCAGCGATTTAGCAGAATTTGCGTCAGGATCCTTTCAGGAGTTCCTGAACAAGGTGCGGGAGAACGGGAATAAAATGGGCACCAACTTGATCTCCTTGATCGGCCACGGCGCCATCCGTTGCGGTGTAATGGGCTATGAGAATCGTCAAGCCACGCCTGCCGAGTTGGCGGAGATGCAGCAACTGCTGGATATTGACATGCAGGCAGGAGCCTGGGGGCTCTCGCTTGGGCTTGGCTACACGCCCGGAGTCTCTTCTGATCAGGAAGAACTGAACGCGTTGGGCGCTGTGGTGGCCAAGTACGACGGAATCGTCACCTCTCATATGCGTGATCAAGGCACGAACACCCCGACCTCCCTGGAGGAGATGTATGAGATCAACCGCCAGACAGGCGCTCACGTGCACATCGCTCACTTCAAAGCCAGCGGCAAGGCCAACTGGGGTCGCGCTCCCGAGTTTGTGCAGCATGTGGCGGACGCCCGTGCCAAGGGGATCAACGTGACCATCGATGTCTATCCCTACACCGCCGCCTCTTCCGGTATCACCAATTCATTCCCAAAGTGGGCCATTCGGGGTGGACAGAAGCAGGCCATCGCTCGCCTGCAGGGAGCAGAGCGCCAGCAGATCATCGACTATCTGAACGAACACTTCCAGACCAAGCAGGATGGAGACGGCTTGTACATGGTGACCACCGGCGGCCGTTATCCGGTCGCTGACGGCAAGACCGTGTGGGAGCTCAGTCAGGAGCTGGGTCTTTCCATGGCCGAAACCATCGCCAAGGTGACACTGGAGACAGGCGCTCATTGCACCTGCATCTCCTTCGCCATGAGCGAGGCGGATGTCGACTACATGCTGGGGCAGAACAACTATGCCATCGGCAGCGACGGGCGCGCCCTGCCGCTCTCCGCTGCGGAGAACGCTGGCAAGCCCCATCCGCGGAACTACGGTACTTTCCCGCGCTTCCTGCGCCTGGCCCGTGAGAAGGGGCTCTGCTCGCTGGAACTCGCGGTCAACCGCATGACCAAACTCTCTGCAGACATTCTCGGGCTGACAGACCGCGGGCTTCTGCAGGAAGGCAAAGTGGCTGACATCACCGTCTTTGACCCGGCTAACGTCACGGATACGGCTACCTATGCCGATCCGTTCCAGAAGCCAATAGGCATCAAGCACGTGTTCATCAGCGGGCAGCCTGCTTTGCTCGATGGTCAGCAAACCGACCGCCGTCTGGGACAGTTCATCCTTCGTAAGTAAGTTGGGCAGTCGACGCAAGTGGAACGGGGACAATCCTCGTTCCACTTTCGGTCTACCGCAACTAATCCGCCCGGACGACAGTATTAGGTCACGAAACTCAGGGCTGCTCATAAACGCTGGAGGTGCTATCTGTGCAACTTACTACTCATCCATCGATAGCAGAATTCGCAGATATTGATCGATTGAACGAGCAAGCTGCACAGTTGGAGCGGAAAGCGCCTGCCGAGATGTTGGCACGGGCGCAGTCAGCACATCAGCTTGCTGTCGCGGCTGACTACCGGAGAGGGGCGACCAAGAGTCTGACCTTGATCGGTAAGGCTTATGCTCGTCTGGGCAATTTGGCTGAGGCAGATCGTTTTCTGACGCGGGCACAGGATAGTGACTCGCTTGATCCCGCATTGGCGTGTGAGATCTGCAATGTCAGGGGCATCATTTATATCTATTTGCGCGTCTACGACAAAGCGTTTGCACATTACCAGAAAGGCTTGGTCCTGGCCAGGCAGATCGGTGACCGGGATCTGGAATCCCGGCTGTTGAACAATACTGGCGAGATCTACCGAGAGCACAAGGACTTCGCCACCGCCTTGGACTATTACCGATTGAGTCTTGAGGCCCAATCAGGAGTACAGGACTTTGATGCCAAGTCTGTTCCGTTCGCTAATCTCGCGGCCACTTACCTGGAATTAGGAGATTTGGCCAATGCTGAGCTATATGCCCAGCAGGCAATTGTGATAGCACGCGAACAGAACGATCAGATGGTTGAGTCAGTCAGCCTACAGTATTTGGGGCTTGTCGCCAAGCGCCGGGGTCGGCGAGAACAGGCCATCCGCTACTTGAGCGAAAGCTTGGCCATCTATCGGAGCACTAGGGAAATGATCCATGCTGCTGAGGTCTTGATTGAGCTTCACAGATTGCACTTTGAGGCAGGAGAGGTTCAGCAGTCGCTGCACTATCTGCAAACGGCTCTCACTGATGCCGCAGAGACCGATTCTCAGGCGCTGAAGGCGGCAATCTACGCCGAACTGGCCGCCGTGCATGAATCGCTGGGCGACGTGGAGGCAGCACTTAGTTACCATAAACAGCGTGAGCAGACTATGAAGATCATCGAGCAGGAGCAACGCGAACAGCGCCTGCGTGCCCTCGGTGTGCAGGTAGCCGCGGACGAGTCTTTTCGAGAGAAAGAGGCTTACCGCACGCTCAGTCAGGAACTCGACCGCAAGGCCCGTGAGCTGGAGACCCGTTCCCGCGAGCTGGAGGAGGCCTATTCTGCGCTGGAAGCAATCAGCGACATCGGCAAGAGCATCACCGCCACCTTCAGCCTGGATCGCATCTTTGCGCTGGTGCATGAGCGCTTACAGGACTTGATGGAGATCGACGCCTTTGGCATTGGTCTCTATCACCCGGAGCAGGATGCGATTGAGTACGTCTATCTGGTGGAAGAAGGGCGACCCTTGCGTGATCCGAGCGTCAGCCTCAGTAGCACGACCAGCTTTGCTGTGGCCTGCTTCAAGCGGCGCAAGGGTATCCTGATCAACTCCAGTTCGGATGATGACATCTCTGGCTACGTCGAAAGGCCTGCTTCTCTGCGGGGCACTCCGATGTCGGCAGTGATGTTTCAGCCGCTGGTCCTGGAGGAAGAGGCAATCGGGATTATCTCCGTGCAGTGCCGCAAGGAGAATGTCTATAACGAACAGACATTGAACGTGCTGGGAACGCTTGCGGCCTATCTTTCCATAGCCATCCAGAACGCCCGCAAGTCAGAGAAGCTACGGGAGGAGATCCGCCAGCGCGAACTTGCCCAACACGAGTTGCAGCGGCTGAACAGCGAGTTGGCCAGCCTGTCCAATCGCGATGGCCTCACCAGCATCGCCAATCGCCGTCACTTCGACGAGTTCCTGCAGCACATCTGGGGTAGCGCACTCCGGCAGCAGTTCCCCCTGTCGCTGCTGATGATCGATGTTGATTGTTTCAAGGAGTACAACGACTCCTATGGACATCTGTCCGGGGACGAAGTGCTGAAGCGAATTGCGCAGGTGCTGAAGAAGTGCGCCAAGCGCGGCACTGATCTGGCGGCACGCTTTGGTGGGGACGAATTTGCGGTTCTACTTGGCGACACCGGGGCATCAGGTGCGCAGCAGGTTGCCTCCGACGTACAGCAGGCCCTGGCAGACTGCAGCATAGCCCATGGAGCTTCTGAGATCTGTGCCCATGTCACCATCTCCATCGGGGTGGCTACCATAATCCCCACCCGTGAAACCCAGCCCTGCGAGCTGGTCACTCGCGGTGACCAGGCTCTCTACCAGGCGAAACAGACTGGGCGGAACCGCGTCTGCACCTTTCGGGAGTAGCCAGCGTCTTCCACCCACGATCAAGGCAGGCTGAGTCGATACCAGTCACTTCAGAGGAGCACAATGAGTGGGGTTCACCACCTATTGTGCTCCTTTCTCCTCTCTGGCAACTGGCTGGCCGACTCGCTGCCTTTCTGGCCGGCGACATTTCATCGGTAGAGGAGACTGGAAATGGAGCAGGTCTCTCTCTGCGTGGCAACGAATAAGTGGTGGACGCACTAATGTGCTGGAAAATGGGGGGTGACGGCTTTGACATTGCCGCAGATTTGCACAAGATACCTGCCAACTTCAGCGGGTACATCTGGACCGAGCGAATAGATGTCGCTTCGCAGTTGCTGAGGTGACTTCCCAAAACAAGAGGCAAGCACTGGTCAAGTGCTTGCCTTTCGTCACTAGAATAGCAGCTCAAACTCCAACTCGTGCCGCAGCGGTATGTCGTCCAGCCCGATCAGCGGAATCTCGGGCTTGATCAGCCTGGAGGCGGTCAAGGCCTGCCTGTGCACTGCCACCAGGTCAAAGCCCCGTCTCTGATAGTAATGAATGGCCGGCGTGTTGTCGTTGGTCGTGATCAGCCAGACTCGCCTGCATTCGGCTTCCCTAGTGACGGCGATCACCTGCTCCAGCAAGGCTGTACCGATGCCCTGCCCCTCGTGGAGGCTGTCCAGGGAGACAATCTCACACTCGTCACCGGTAATCTGATATGTGACCAGCCCCATCAATTGCTCTCCGGCCAGGGCGACGAATCCTGGCAAGTCAGCGGCTTGATGTGCCTTCCCTTGAGAAGCGATCACAGAAGACCCCCAGCGCTCCGTAAGCAAGGCTAACGCCGCGGGGCGTAGCGACTCATTGAGCGGAACGATCCCCCAGGTGGGCTGAGTCTCAGTCTCTGGGTCTTGCTGTTGAAAGGCCATGTACCAGAACATCGCTCGCTCGCCGCGGCTGGGTGTGTTCGCATAGAGCAACGTATCTACGCCCCCGAGGGTGAACCCTAACCGCTGGTAGAACCTACAGGCTATCAAGTTGACATCCTGGGCCTCCAGCATCAGGCCGGGCATGCCGCCGGCTTTGGCCCAGGCGATGGCGGCAGCAATCAACTGCTTGCCGATGCCCAGTTGACGATGCGCCCGGCCAACCTCGATGTCCTCGATGTAGCAGTAACGGTTCCAGTTGCGCCGCATTCTGATCTGCCCGACGCAAACGCCATCCACGTACGCCAGGAACATGGCATGATCCTTGCTTGCTATGTAATGGGAGTAGTCCATTTCCTCGTCAGGGAAGCGCCTCTCTGTTGCTTCAGCGTAGACCTCCTCTGACCACGTCCAGCGGTCATCGCAGTAGCGCGGCACCGCTCGGCCAATCAGGGGGAAAGGCTGGTTCGGCCGGTTGACATCCGGCAGTAAGGCAAAGGACAGAGGCACTACTGCCACGCCTGGCGCACTGTCGAGGGGCGGCTCAAGGCCTTGCTTGGTGGAGCGTGTATGGCAATAGATCAGCTCCGGATCGCCCGGGTCGAGCTGATCGACAAAGCCGCAGCGCTGCCAACCGCATGCCTGCAGCAGTTGCCGCATCGGTTGATTGGAGACGTTGGTGGAAGTGAACAGCTTCTCCGTCTGACAGATGTCGCGGAGCGCCATGAGCAGCATCCTGCCGATGCCCTGGCGCCGCAAGCGACTGTCCACGACCAACAACTCCAGGAATGCCTGGTCGAAGAAGTGGTGATTGAGGACTCCAAATGCTGCTATCTCCCCATTGCCCGTGACCAGGTAGCAGCGCTGCTCCTGAACTGCCTGCCGGAGCATCTCGGCGCGCGCCGTCGAGCCGAGCGTATCTTCGTCCAAGCGAGCAATCGCAGGCCAGTCATCTCTGCCTGCCAGGCGGAGTTGACGATCTTCGTTTATCATCATTGGGAGCGCCTCCTCCTTATGGTCGTTCCTTGCTCAGGTGTTGTTCCAGCAGTTGTCGAATCTCCCGTTTGCGCAGGCAGATGCCATCCAGTACATAGGGTGAAGGCAACGGCAGGCAGCCGATGTGGAAGATCGCTGTTTGTCGCTGCTTGAGATCAGTCACGATCAGTGCACTCACGTTTCCTCCCAAGTGCCGCAGGCCACCTGCGATCGCTGCTTGCTCCGGCAGGAATGGCTCCAGAGCTAGTGTTTCGATGGCCGCTGAACAGACCAGATGATTGGCCAGCGTGATGCACTTCTTGCTTTGGGACACGTACTCTGGCACCAGTTCGGGCGCAAATTGGTAACAGCTCAGATCTTGCAGCCAGGAAGTCACCTGTTCCAGAGAATGACCGCACTGTTTGGCTAGCCGCTCTGCCACCTGTCGGTCTCGGGCAGTCGTTTGTGGGGAGAGCATGCTCTTGGTGTCAGAGATAATCGCTGCCAGCATGAGCAGGCAATGTTGTTCATCAAGGTCGGCAGGGTGGTTGGCCAGCAGGCGATGGGCGATCATGGTTGCGGTGCTGCCAAGCGGCTCGATCAACCTGTCTGCCACTCCCGCCACGTCTCCCGAATCCTGGTGATGGTCGATGACCGCGATCACGTTCTGTAGGCACCCTGGCGCCTGCTCCCGATCATTGAAGTCGACCAACACCGTAGGCTGGTCCGCCAGGCAGGGTGACCAGGCTGGGGGGAGTGATAAGCGTAAATGCTCCAGCACTGCTTGCACTTCCCGAGTCGGGGTGCCGCTGATGAAAGCCTGAGCGTCCTCTCCGTTCAGTCTGCGGCGCTCTGCTTCGCAGATGGCTGACGCCACGCTATCCAGATCTGGGTTCTGATGACCGATTACAACTATCAAAGAAGATCTCCTCCCCCAGGTGCAAGACGTAATCGTGCCCTATCTCTTTGTGAGATTATACCATACACGGTTGAATGGATGATTTCCGCCGGCTAGTGATAATTTCATGCAACTTTCTGTCTTCTTGCCGTAGTCAATAAGGTGAAAGGTGGTGAGTCGGGTGATCGATGCCACTCTGCTCCAGGCAGCCCAGCGCGGTGACCAGGAAGCGTTTAGGCGTCTGGTTGAGCCGCTCGGAGGGCAGCTCTATCGGGTCGCCTTCAGCGTGACCGGTCACGCCCAGGATGCCGAAGATGCCAGGCAGAATGCGTTGATTCGGGCGTGGCAGCACCTGCCCGACTTACGGGAGCCGCACACTTTTCGCGGGTGGCTGACCAGGGTGGTGCTGAATGAAGCCAAGACACTGGTCAAGAAGCGCGCCCGCACCCCGGTAGCGGCAGAAGAGCTGCCGGAGGTGGCTGTGGAATCATTGGTCAATTCGGCCGATTGGCTGATGCTGCAGTCGTTCCTGCGTCTCTTGCCAACAGAACAGCGAGAGGTGATCGTGATGCGTTTCTGGTTGGATCTATCCTTACAGCAGATCGCCGATACTGTGAAGGTACCGCTTAGCACCGCCAAGGCGCGCCTGTATCGGGGTATGGAAGCGCTGCGAGACTTGCTGTCAGCCGGTATGAACTGAGGTTCAGGAATCGCTTGCGGCTGGGATGATGATTTTGTCTGAGACCTGGAGGAGGTATGTGAGATGGGTAGTTGGCTCCTTATAGATTGTGCACTGAGGACAACCGCCGTTTTGGTGGAGGAGGCCGAGTCCGGCCACCGGATTGTGGCAAAGGGAGAGGCGCGCACCACAGTTGAGGCTGAGGGTGATGTCACTCTGGGGGTGATCGCAGCTGTGCGGCAGATTGAGGAAAGCTGTGGCCGCAGACTGCTCAAGTCTGGCGGTGGAGTTCTGCGCCGCAAGGCTGCCGGGGAGGCGGGAGTAGACCACGTGTTGGTCACTAGTTCGGTGGGCGGCGGGCTGCAGATGATGGTGGCGGGGCTGGTCAGGATCATGACCGCGGAAAGCGCTGAGAGGGCTGCGCTGGGCGCGGGGGCGACTGTGCTTGATGTGATGGCCATCGACGACGGGCGCATGCCGCATGAGCGGATTGAGCGGATCAGGCAATTGCGGCCGGACATGTTCTTGCTCAGTGGAGGCGTGGACAAGGGCAATCAGTCTGACGTGCTCGAGTTTGCTCGGGAGATCGCGCAGGCCAATCTGGCGGAAACGCCAGTGGTGTACGCTGGCAACGAGGCGGCCCGCGAGCGCGTGCGTGAGATTTTGGGCGGGAGATGCCAGCTGTCGGTCGTGCAGAACGTGCGCCCAGTGCTGGAGGATGAAGTGCTGGAGCCGACTAGGCAGAGAATACAAGAGCTGTTCATGCAGCATGTCGTCTCCAAGGCGCCTGGTTTTTCAGAACTGGCTGCCTGGGCGGACCGTCCCATCGTGCCCAGCACCGGCGCCTCCAGTCGACTGATTGAGCTCATCGGCCAACTGAGCAAACAGAACGTGCTGGGCGTGACCGTGGGTGATGCCACGACCGATGTCTTCTCAATGTTTGGCGGCCGCTTTACTCGTACTGTTTCGGCTGATCTGGGGCTCGGCCACAGCATTGCCAACGTGGCGGTCAGGGCCGGGCAGGAGAGGCTGGGTCGCTTTGTGCCTGCTGCCGGAGACCAACTGATGAACCGGCTGTACAACTTGATGTTGCAGCCGGCAGAACAGCCAACTGACGCCGTGGATCAGGCTCTGCAGCAGGCTGCCGCCCGTGAAGCGATTCGCCTGGCCGTGGAAGAGCATCGGACCAGGGCTACCGGTCTGCGTGGGGTGCATCAGGAGCGAGACATCAGCAACATCTTCGATCAAAGCTCCACCGGGCAGACTATCGTCAAACCGCTCGAACTCAATCTGGTGATTGCCTCTGCCGCCGTCTTCCGCTGGACGTCACCCCAGACGACTGCGGAGATGTTGCTGGATGCGCTGCCGCTGGAGGGGGTCACCCGCTTGGCTGTCGACCACCTAGCGGTACTGCCCCATCTAGGGGTGTTGGCGTCGGTGGATGCAGACTTGGGTTATCGGGTGTTCATGCGCGATGGCCTGCAACAGCTCGGCGTGGCCGTCTGTCCGGTGGGGCGGGCGGAGGCGGGCGCACCCTGCCTGACGATCTCTGTCGCCGCTGCTGGCCAGCCAGCGGCCACCAAGAGCTACGCCTACGGACAGTATGGCATTCTGCCAGTTCCCGCCGGCAGTGAAGTGACCATCCAGCCGCAGCCGGGGTTTGATATCGGCGCCGGGCGGGGCCAGAAGGTCGTGCTCTCCATGGAGGAAAGCTCCTTGGGTTTGATTGTTGACACCCGGCAGAGGGTGCAGTCGTGAGCTCGGCAATGGCGCCCGGCAGAGTGGTGAAGCTACGTCGCGAACGTAAACTCCCGATCCCGGGGCACGTCTTGGTCGAGGTCGGCCAGCGTGTGCAGCCGGACAGCGTGATTGCCAGCGCCGAACTTCCTGGCGCCCAGATTCCGGTGAATGTGGCCTATCGACTGAGCATCGATCCCGAGTACCTGAGGCGTTATCTGCGCAAGCAGGTGGGCGACCAAGTAGAGGCTGGCGAAGCGCTGGCCGTCTCCGGTGGGCTGTTTCAACTGGTCAGGGAGGCGGTCCAGGCTCCGCGATCTGGCGTGGTTGAGAGCATCGATCGGCGTACCGGCATCGTGATCATTCGCGAACCGAGCATCAAGGTGCAGCGCCAGGCGTACCTGGCGGGGCAGGTAGTGGAAGTGTTTCCTCCGTCAGGGGTGATCATCGAGGCAACCGTGCAGGCGTGGTCTGGGGTTTTCGGCGTTGGTGGCGAGCGCTCTGGCCGACTGCTCATTGCTTGCGAGCAACCGGAACAACTGCTGACTGCCGATCTTGTCACTCCGGCCGCCAAAGGGGCTGTTCTGCTCGGTGGGGCCGGCATTTCGCTGGAGAGCTTGCAGAAAGCCAGCCAGATTGGCGTTGCCGGTATCATCACCGGCGGCATCCAGAGCGACGTGTTATCCCAGTATTTAGGTTATCAGCTGGGCGTCCCGATCACTGGACAGGAAGAGGTGGCCACCACCTTGATAGTGACTGAGGGTTTCGGAGACACCCCGATGAACCCGGACCTGCACGCTGCCCTCTCTGCCTGCGTTGGCAGGATGATCTCCATCGACGGCACCACCCATCTGCGCAGCCAACGCCTGCGGCCAGAGGTGCTGATTCCGGTCGACGCGGTTTAGGGTTCTTGCATTGCTCGGCATCCCCTGTTTTGTGCAGGAGCGAGGCGGCAGCCGTTGTCTGTCGCCTCACTCCTGCTGCTGCCGCCTCTCGGCGAGCAGACTCTTCACTCTGCCCCTCGTAGCGGGGGGGGGGGGGGGGCCCGGG
>JAEZJZ010000090.1 GCA_023436245.1 Bacillota bacterium
GCTCGGCATGCCGAGCCGATCCCTACCCCGCAGCATGCTGCGGGGTCTACGGCAGGGAGAGAAGCGACTTTCTGAACGCTCTCGCATGCTGTGGTGCTACGATACCAGGGGAATCGGACTTTCTGAACGCTCTCGCGAGCTAGAGCCCGATCAGGTTGTTCATCACCTGAATCAGGGCCGGGCCAAGCAACACGATGAACAGCGTCGGAAAGATGAACAGAATCAGCGGGAAAAGCATCTTCACCGGAGCCTTCATCGCCAACTCCTCTGCCGCCTGCCGACGGCGCTCGCGCAGACTCTCAGCCTGCATCTGCAACACATTGCTGATGCTCACGCCCAACTGATCTGCTTGAATGATCGTGCCAACAAAGCCATGCAGTTCTGCCACACCGCTGCGTTCGGCCAGCGACCGCAATGCGTCTTTGCGCAGCACGCCAACCTTGATCTCATGCAGCACCTTGGCCAACTCAACGGGCAACGGCCCTTTCAGCTTCTCGGTCACCCGCTGCAAGGCGCTATCAAATCCCAGGCCGGCCTTGACACTGACAGTCAGCAAATCAAGCACGTCCGGCAGAGCCCTGAGGATCGCTTTCTGCCGTTTGCTGATGGACTGGGCAAGTAAGAGCCGGGGAAGATAGCCACCGATGGCCAAGCCGATCAGGCCAAGAAAAGTGCCGGCGGCCACGCCCCGCTGCATTAGGCTGCCTGCGAGCAACCCAAGCACTAGGCCGCTACCGCTGGATACCACAAACCAACCGGACCATTGCTCAGCCGTCAGTTGCAGACCGGCCATGCCTAACTTGCGCTCGGTGGTCCCGCGCACTGCACTCGGAGTCAGCCGCTGAATGCGCGCTCCACAGGCTTTGAGCAGGGGCGAGAACACGCGTTGCGAGAAGGGCAGCCGCAAGCGTTCGTCAGCGAACGGTTGGTCATCGACCTGCAGATCGCTGATCGCTTTCAGCCTGCGCTCCATCTGCAGGCGCTGCCGAAAAAAGAGGCTGAGCCCGCGGTAGAGCAGAGCAAAGATCAGGCCAGATGTGGCCACGCTGATATATCCGACCATGAACAACACCCTCCAGCAGCACGCTAGTGCTGCGCTATTCTACACGTCAATCTTGACGATCTTGTTGATTGCGAACACTCCCAGGCCCATGGAGACCAAGCTGAAGCCGAGCATCATGACGCCGAGCGGATGAGTCCAGAGCAAACTGATGTATTCCGGGTTCATCGCATTCAGGACCAAGGCCAATACCGCTGGCAGCAGAGAGATCACCCACCCGGAAAGGCGGCCCTGCGCGGTGATGGTGCGTACCTCTGCCTTGATGCGCTGCCGCTCCCGAATCGTTGCAGCTATGTTGTCCAAAATGCTCGCTAGATCCCCGCCTACCTGACGCTGAATCAGCACGGCGGTGATCATCAGATCCAGATCGGCGCTGGGCAACCGTTCAACCATGCGTAGTAGCGCCTCCTCCACCGGGAGGCCAAGGCTCACTTCCCGCAGCGTGCGCCCCAACTCCGGCCCCATCGGGGCAGGCATCTCCCGGGCTGCGAGCTCCAAAGCTTGCAGCCAACTGTGGCCCGCGCGCATGGCATTAGCACAGAGGGTGAGAAAGTCCACGAACTGCTGCTCAGCCATGCGCAATCGATGACGCAAGTGCGCCTTGAGCAAGTAACCGGGCAGCTTTCCACCCAGCAGTCCTCCGAGAAACCAGCCCGGCACTGACAGCAGCAACCCTCCCAGAGCTACCCCACAGATGGCCGCCAGCCCGATTGCCCCCGCCATCTCTTCGCCCTTGATGGGCAGGCTGGCCTGCTGCAGGATATGACTATAGTGCTGGCTGAGTCTCTTGGGAGCCAACTTGCCGACAGACTGCCAGATGCCTCGCCAGCCGGGCGCGCTCCTGACCCCCTCCGCCCGCTCGCGCCGACTAGGTGTCATATAGGCTGAGATGCGTCCAGAGAGGTTCTGTTGATGGCCAAACTTCCGCATCAACCAGTTCGATAGCAACAGCCCCACCAGCACAGCGGCCAGAGCGGCAATGAGAGCAGGCATCGTCAACTCACCTCCAGCAATACGGAGTATTGCGATCTCCAATGAAAGCGCTGGTTGCGCAGCAGTACGGAGTACTGCGATCTCCAATAAAAGCGCTTGTTGCGCAGCAACTAGCGGCTTGTTCCTTCCCAGCAATACGGAGTATTGCGATCTCAAATAGAAGCGCATCGTAGGAAGCCGTTCCGGACCGGGGCGCATACATGCGCCCCCTACGAACGACCAGGTTGGTAGGCCGTACGTACATGCGCCCCCTACGAACGGTTGGGTTGGCAGGCCGTACATATATGCGCCCCTACGGGCAATCGAGTGTTCCGACAGGCAAGCTACGAGCCCTCGTTCTCAGTGTTGCTGAAACAGCTCCGGCGGGAGAACCACACCGCTCGACTGCAGCTTCTCGTAGCAGCGGGGCCTGATCCCGGTTGGCCGGAACTCACCCAGCACTTTGCCGGAAGCATCCCGCCCGGTCTGCTGCCAGACGAAAATCTCCTGCAAGGTGATCACATCGCCCTCCATGCCGACCACCTCCGAGATGTGCGTGATCTTGCGGCTGCCATCCCGCAGACGGCTCTGCTGCACGATCAGATCAATGGCGGCCGCCGTCTGCTCACGGATTGCCCGCATCGGCAATTCCATACCGGCCATCAAGACCATCGTCTCCAAGCGAGACAGCATGTCACGCGGGGAGTTGGCATGGCCGGTGGTCAAAGATCCATCGTGCCCGGTATTCATCGCCTGCAGCATATCCAAGGCCTCGCCGCCGCGTACCTCACCGACGACGATGCGGTTGGGGCGCATACGCAAGGAGTTCCGCACCAGATCGCGCATGGTGATCATGCCCTTGCCCTCAATGTTTGGCGGTCTGGTCTCCAAGGTGACCACGTGCTCCTGGCGCAACTGCAGTTCGGCTGCATCCTCAATGGTGACGATACGTTCATCCGTCGGAATGAAGCCGGAGAGACAGTTCAGGGTGGTCGTCTTACCAGAACCGGTGCCGCCTGAGACGACGATATTCAGGCGTCCGACAACAGCTGCCTGCAGGAACTTGGCCATGGCTGGACTGAGCGTGCCAAAGCTGACCAAATCTTCAATCCGATAGGGATCGCGACTGAACTTGCGGATGGTGATCACCGGGCCCTTGATCGACAGCGGCGGAATCACGGCGTTGACACGAGAACCATCGGGCAGACGCGCGTCAACCATGGGCGAACTCTCGTCAATGCGCCGACCGAGCGGAGAGACTATCTTCTCGATCACCTGCAGCACATGCTCGTCATCACGGAATGAAACGCTGGTCATTTCCAACCTGCCCCGCCGTTCAACATAAACCTGTTTGGCGCTATTGACCATCACCTCGGTCACATCCTCGTCGTTCAAGAGCGGGGTGATCGGCCCGAAGCCCATCACCTCATCCGCCAAGTCCTGCGCGATTCGCTGCTTGTCCTGGCGGGTGATCAGCAGACCGCTCTCGCCCATCACCCGATTGGCTATTTCCAGGATCTCCGTCCGCAGTTCTTCCTCGCGAGCCACGTCGCTCAGCAAATCCGGCTTCACCTCGGCCACAATCGTCTGATGTATCTTCTGTTTGACATCCTTTTCCGGGTTGATGGCAGCCACCACGGCCTTCTCCGGCTTGGCGGCGCTGGACTGCTTCTCCGGATTCGATTCCAGTCGTCTGAGTAGCGACATTACTTGGCCGCCCCCTTCCTGCGCCGGAACAGTCCGCCACCACCGCCACCGCTTTGTGCAACGGCTTCTGCAGCGACTTCCTGCTTGGCTTCACCACAAACGGCGTCCGCTAAGTCCGAGATACGTTTGGTCAGGCGCGAATTGGCCTGGTCCAGTACGAAGGGAATGCCCCGGTTGGCGGCAGTCATAATGATGCTGTCTTCAGCAGACAGATAAAAGTCCACCGGCCTGCCCATCGCCGGCTGCAAATCCTTGAACTTGATGCCATACTCGTAGCTGGCACGGTTAACCATCAAGAGGACCTTGTCGTCGGAGTAACCGAGGCGGCTCATTACCTCCAGGCCCAGCTTGACGTTCTTCAATGTGGACATGTCCATCGCGCCCATCATCAGAATGCGATCACTCAGATCCAGAGCGGTGAGCACTGTGTCTTGAAAAGAGGCGGGCAGATCGAGCACCACGTAGTCAAAGATCTCGCGGCAGAGAGCGACCACGCGTCCGACGTGTTCTGCCGTCACATATTCCGCAAGCTCCGGCCGCAGCGGCGCCGGCAACACCTTCAACCCACAGGGGTGATTCAATAAGTAGGAAAGCAGAGTCTCTTTGTCCAGCGTCTGCTCGTTGACCAAGTCGCTGACGGTGCGGCGCGGGATCAGGCTGAGCAGCACTGAGGTATCGCCAAACTGCAGGTCCAGGTCGATGAGGCAGGTTGTCTGGCGGCGCTCAGAGGCGAGGTAGCTGGCCAGGTTAACGGCCAGCGTAGTTTTGCCTACGCCGCCTTTGGTGCTGTAGACAGAGATCACCTTGCCACTGGTCTGGGCAAAGCGGGTGGCCGGATGCTGGTTGATCTGCACGACCCTCCGCTCCAACTCACGCTCCCAGGTCTTCTGAATGCAGTCAACCAGTTCGTCGGCCCCGAACGGCTTGACCAGATAGTCCTTGGCTCCAGCGATCATGGACTTGCGCAGATACTCCATCTCACCCTGTACCGAGATCACGATCACCACGGTGCCGGGGTGGGCGGCGCAGATGCGCTCGGTGGCCGAAATACCATCCAGTCCAGGCATGTTGATGTCCATCAGCACCACATTTGGCTGCAGTGACGCCGTCTGCTTGATCGCCTCCTCGCCGTCACACGCTTCTCCCACCACTGTGAACCCCACGCTCAAACTGAGCAGGCGACGAATATTCTCGCGCGTCTCTTCCGCGTCATCAACAATCAGGACAGTGATATTCTTCTCAGCCATCGATCTTTGCCTCCTATCTTCCACCAGCCACTGTGCGAGCGCTCTGGCCGGTTGTTGCTGACAGTTGCTCATCTGTTGCCGGTCGCAGGCTGAGGCGTATTCTGCCGTAGTCCTCGGCCCAAGTCAGTTGCTCCGCCTGGGCAGGGGTGACCGCCAGGGTTAGGGTCTCCGCCTCGGCGGGCGCCCGGCTGCCCATGCGCAGTTCGCTTCCCACGGCCAGCACCTGAACATTCTGCAGCATCAGCGCCGAATGTGACTCACGGGTGCCAGCCTGCTCGTAGGATACAAGCACGTCCACCGAGTCTCCCGGGCGCACCAGGTAGGCGACAGCGATCCGGGAGTTGATGCCGATGCTCACGGCCCGTTTGCCAGTCGGTAGCTGGTAGGCCAGGCCCGAGGTCTCCGCGGACGAGAAGAAACGACTAGAGAGCACCTGCTCTCCGGCCACAATCGGCTGCGTCGTCACCTTCCCGAGTACCTGATCTAGGCTGCTTGCAGCGCGCTGGTGTCTCGTCCCGGTGGGGACGCGCTCCAGCTTGACCATGTCGCCACCGATGATCGTGCGGGCCGGGATATCCTGCGTGGCCACCACAACCGCGTCGGTGTGCTCCAACGTAGCCATCGCCTGCATGCTGGAGAAAAACCTGAACACCAATAGCCCCACCAGACTGGCGAAGAGCAGTGAAATCAGCAGCAGGCGTCGATTTGTCCGTTCCATGTTGCTTCCTCCTCAGCGGGTCGCCAGACCCGCGATCTCAATAAGGCGATTCTTGAACAAGAATCGGTTGGTACATCATCTGGCGCTTTGCCTGCTGCCCTAACGCAACAACTTAACCACTTGCAGCCCGTAATCATTGGCCCCTCCAACCTCGCCTTGGGTGAACATGCGCACAAAGCGACCGCGGACATAGTTGTCGTTGCCTTGGCCGCCCACACCTTCCAGGAAGAAGCCGGCAAAGCCCAGAATGCTGACTTCCCCTCGTCCGTTGGGCAGGTGGCTGATGATCGGCACCGTCACCACGCGAGTGCACCCTGGCACGAACTGCTCGTGAGTGCAGGGCGGCTGGTGATTGCAGTCCCGGATACGACTGTCCACGGCGGTCTTGGTCGGGTTGGACATGTTCCCCGTCTCCGTCAGAATCATCTCTCCCGTACGCAGCCAGGCCGGGTACCCATGCTCCAGGTTGTCCCGGTAGTTGGCGGCGCCGGTCCCACCGAGCGCCAAGGCGCCATAGTTGCCGGTGACGCCGTCACCCAGTTTCAGATCGTAAAGCTGCCCAAACACGAAGTCCTGCCAGACGACGCCCAGAGGAACCGCCCCTTGAATTCCGGTTGGCAGGAGCGCCCCGGCAGCGCTTGCGGCCGCTACCTCGGCTGAACTGATGCGCAGCACCCGCGCCAAGCCCAGCGCCACCTGGCGGCTCGCCCTGGCGGTCACCGTGCCGCTTGCCAGATCGACATCAACCGCAATTTCGCCATCGGTAAGGCCATTGGCGGCTGCTGTGTCCAGGGCAGTCTGTCGCGCTACACTGCTGCCCTGCCGGAGTACACTCGCACCGGCTAGGACGGCGGCATCCACAGCCGTCTCCAGGCGGGCTTTTTGATAATAGAGCAGCCCCCCATCGATCACCACGGCCCCGAAGCCAAGAATGGCTGTGATTGCCAGCACCACGATAGCGGCCACCGCGCCTTTTTCGTTCAGTTTTTTATCTTTCATTCTTTTTTCATCACCGCCTGTCCGGTAACAGTGAACGGGTTAGGTAACATCTTCTGTACGATTGGGGTCAGTACTGGTAGCCGGTAATGCACCTCCACGGTGATGGTGGTGCCCGGATAGCGGCTCGATTGGCCGGGGCTGACTTGCACTGTCAGGGCGGTCGCGGACAGAGGTGCAGCCGCCGTAAGTGCAGTCTCCTCAATCTCTGCGTCAGTTGCGCCAATTGCGGCCTGCCGGGCAGCCTCGCGGGCAGCAGTGGTCACGGCCAGATAACCGTGATAAATACGCCCAAAATCGATGATGCCCATGATCAGCAGTAGCAAGATGGGGAGCACGATAGCCAACTCCACCATCGCCTGCCCACGCCGATCCGACTGCAGTTGCTTCATAGCAGCCATCCCAGATCTGCCAGCAGTACTCCCAGCAGTATCGCCGGCGAGTAGGCGTAGGTGCGCTGGCTGCGGTAGGTGTTCGTGGCAAAGCCGTAAGCGGCTACAGCCAGTTCGCGGTGCCAGAGCAGGCTGAGGACGGCAACGAACCCACCTGCCATTGCGCCGAGCAGCAGCGCTTTCCAGAGGAAGGCTGCGCCACGCAACATCCCGAGCGCCGCCAACAGCTTGACATCGCCCCCGCCAAACTTGCCAAGCAAAAAGAAGGGCAAGAGCGCCAAGAACCCGAGGAACATGCCGCCAAAGCCATCCCAAAGCCCTGCCTGACCGCGTAATGCTAGCTGCAGCACCAGCCCCAGACCAGTCATCATCAGTGTCAGCCAGTTTGGGATGCGCCGCTCCTTCAGATCGAAGTAGAGGGCAGCCAGCAACAAGGGATAGGTGACATAGAGCATTGCACGCATCCTCCTCCCAACTGAATATTTGGGGACGGTTCTCGATTATTCACTTTGAATAATTGGGGACAGACCTGACCCCGTGCAGGGGACGATACTCTGGCGGGTCGCATTCATGCGACCCCTACGAGGTGCGTGGGTAACGGCGGGTCGCATGCATGCGACCCCTACTGTCGCCATAGACGGTGATGCAGGTGCCACTTTGGAAAAAACAGCCCTACTTGTGGGCCTAAGTAGGGCTGTTTTTATGGGTCGCTTGGAAGTGATTAGAGACCGCCGGTACCCTCGTCAGCCGGGGTTCCCCTCAAACCATCGATGGCTTTTTGAAAAAAAGTTCCGATTTCGGTGCCCAGGCTACCGAGAACAACAATTACGGCAACGGCCACCAACGCAATAATCAATCCATACTCCACCATGCCCTGACCAGACTCGTCCTGCCACAAACGGCGCAGCAATGTGGACATCCTCTCACCTCCCTCGCAAATTTGGTAACCAGCTCGGTTGTGCTTCTCTCTGGTTCAATCTTACGAGAATGCAAAGACCGGCGCATGCAGCGCCGGTCTCATTTAGGGCCGAGCAGGGCGGCCTATTTTCAGCCGCCGGTCGGTAGGACTGCGGTCCCAGGAGGGGTAGGACCGTTCATCAGCAGTTGATTCACCGCCTGCAAGGCCGTTGCTGGAGTCAGTCGGTTCACCAAATCCAGGAATAACAGTACTTGACCGTTTACTTGGGCGAGATCCAGTTGCTCAGGTTCTTGCCCCGCATGGAATCGAAACAAAGGGTACTCGGCGTCTAGGCGCTGCACGATGCGCAGGGCCTGCTCACCGTCATCCTTGGCCAGAATCCAAATGTCCCGCAAGCGGATCTGCGCTGAATGACGAAAGATGTGCAAGACGTGCTTGAGAAAGGGATCAAGGTATTCCTCACCTTGTTGCACCTGCAGCAATAGACTGACTGATACCCGAGCTTGCCTGTCGGCTATGTAGAAGGTCCACCAGGTCCAGATGGCCAGCAGCAATGTACCTGCCAGCAGCAGTAACGCCATAGTCCCACCTCTCTTCGTTTTCTGCTCCATCCTATGTCTAGAGCGCACAAAGGGTGAAGATGCTCTGCTGCAGGGCTGCGTATGTGACCGGGGGGAAACCGTGTTACAATAGGCTAAATGGTCAATAAACGGAGGGCTGACGTTGCAGATAGCTTGGCAATCGTTTGGCGATGCGTGGTCGGTTCTGAAGCGAAACTGGATAGTCGTCTGGTTTCCGTTTCTGATGGGGCTTGGCCTGATCCTGGCCCTGCTCATTCTCTTCGTCGTGGTGGTGATCGGCTCGGGCTTGACGCCTGAACTGGCCCAGGCGGAAAACATCCACTGGGCGGCCTTTTCTGGCCTGTTTCGCACAATGCTGGTCGTTGGGCTGGCTGCCTTCGTTGCCATGATGGCCATTATGGCGGGGCAGGCCGGCATGTACGCTCGGGCATCAGGCGGGGAACGGGCTACGACCGACGACTTTTTCGGCGGGATCCGGCGATTCTACTGGCGGTTTCTCGGCGGAAGCTTGCTCTTGTCCCTGATTGGAATCATCTTTGGGGTGATCTTCTTCGGTAGCCTGTTCGGGCAGCTGTTCTTCTACCTTCAGTCCAATCCGACCTACAGCTTCTCTGGACTGCTGCTTGGAGCGCTGAACACCGCGCCGCAGGCCATTGTCGGATTCCTACTGTTCCTGGTGGCTGGTCTGCTCCTTTCCCTGTGGACCAAAATGGTGGTGATTGATGACAAGGGTGCAGTCCCAGCTATTCTGGAAAGCCCCCGCCTCGTCGCTAGGAACTTCGGCCCGGTGCTCGTATTGGGCGTGATCAGTTGGCTGGTAACGACGATCATCCAATCCATCGCGGATAACGGTGGTCTGTCCAGTTTGCTCTCGACGGGGCTCAGTTTAGTTTGGACAGCTTACTATCAACTGGTGCTGTTCGTCTTCTATCGCCACATCACCGGTCGGGGGCAAGCTGTCGAGACGCCAGCGGCAGGACCGGTCAACTCTTCCCTGATTGAGCCAGGCAACCCAGCCGATCCCGAGGACCCAACCGAGCCTGAGGTTCGAGGGTAAAATCGTTGACACCTGGGAAAAATGACCCTATAATGAATCGCGTACTCTTATCTAGAGAGGTGGAGGGACGGGCCCGATGAAACCCAGCAACCAGCGCCCCTAAACAAGGCGTCAGGTGCTAACTCCTGCAGACAAGGTCTGGGAGATAGGAGCAGAAGAGGACCCGTATGCCGCTTCTTCAGAGGAAGCGGCTTTCGTTATGTGCGAGCAGTTGTGTTGCTGAGATCGGTTCGCAGGCGAGTTTTTCTCCTTAACGTAGACCCCACAGCAGGCGAGAGCGTTCAAGAAGTTCGATTTCCCCGGGATCGTAGCACCACAGCATGCTGTGGTGCCGGGCTCGGCTCGGCATGCCGAGCCTCTACGAAGGACAAGCTAAAGGATCTCGCTTGTGTGGCCGCAGGCTGTGAGCTCAGACGACAGGCTAGTTCGCCGTAACAGACAAAAAATGTTCACAGGGAGGGTTGTATCTATGCTAGCAAAGAACCACTATCTCTTCACTTCCGAGTCAGTGACAGAAGGCCATCCTGACAAAATTGCCGACCAGATCTCAGACACGGTGCTGGATGCGATCCTGGCGCAGGACCCGGCGGCTCGCGTTGCCTGCGAGACCACCGTCACGACTGGCATGGTGCTGGTCGTTGGGGAAATCAGCACGCAATGCTATGTGGATATTCCCAAATTGGTACGGCAAACGATCAAGGATATCGGCTACACCCGAGCCAAGTACGGCTTCGACGGCGATACCTGTGCTGTGCTCACTTCCATCGACGAGCAGTCTCCGGACATCGCGCAAGGCGTGAATGATGCTCTGGAGCATAAGAGCGGAGAGGCGCTTGATCAGGATGCGCTGACCGGCGCCGGTGATCAGGGTATGATGTTCGGGTTTGCCTGCAACGAAACAGCAGAGTACATGCCGATGCCCATCATGCTCGCTCACAAGCTGGCTCGCCGCCTGACAGAAGTCAGGCGCAGTTTCCTGGTGCCCTATCTCCGTCCCGATGGAAAGACGCAAGTGACGGTCGAGTATGACGGACATACCCCTGTACGGGTCGACACCATCGTCGTCTCCACCCAACATAAGCCAACGGTGGAACTGGAGCAGATCCGCGCCGATATCATCGAGCACGTGATCAAGCCGATTATTCCGGCCCATCTGCTTGACGAGCGCACTCACATCTACGTCAACCCGACCGGTCGATTCGTAGTCGGTGGACCGGCCGGCGATTCCGGATTGACGGGCCGCAAGATCATCGTCGACACCTATGGCGGCATGGCTCGCCACGGCGGCGGGGCCTTCTCCGGCAAGGATCCAACCAAGGTCGATCGGTCGGCCGCGTATGCAGCCCGACATGTAGCCAAGAACGTGGTCGCCGCTGGCTTGGCCGAGCGCTGCGAGATTCAGTTAGCCTACGCCATCGGAGTGGCAAGACCGGTGAGCATCATGGCAGAGACTTTTGGCACCGGCAAGTTGGAGAACGAGCGCATTGTCGAACTGATCAACCGCCACTTCGACCTGCGCCCTGCCGCCATTATCCGGGACCTGCAGCTGCGCCAGCCGATCTACCGCCAAACGGCCGCCTACGGCCATTTCGGACGCGATGACCTCTCCCTGCCGTGGGAACAACTGAACAAGGTGGAAGCCCTAAGAACTGACGCCGGAATCTAGGGAAAGTAACAAAGGGGCTGTCGCATAGGTATGCCGGCAAGCGGGCGCCATGCATGGCGCCCCTACAATAGTGTATGCATATCCCGGCACTCGTAGGGGTCGCATGTATGCGACCCTTGGTTCGTCACATGGCAACCTGCAGGCAGCATCTGTGCACCCAAACGCAAGAGAGGCGACGGCCGTCGTCTCTCTTGCTGCTATTTATGCAGCGCTGTTGCAACAGCCCCGCGTTGTTCCTGTCAGTTGGGTTTGCAGGACAATGGCCCTGCTGCAGCGAATTCTGAAGAAACACTCTTCGAGCCACCATTTTGACTAGATGGGATTGATATGAGCGTGGTGGACAGCAAACTACTGGACAAAATTGTCCGCGATACGGTGCAGGTAATAGAGCAAAGCAAGACCCAACTATTCGATATCTCAGAGATGGCTCGCACGGAGTACTCGCGGGTGGAGCTGCAGTTGACCGAGATCAAGGCACAAGTGAGGAACGTAATCGGCAAGGTGGACGAGCGCGAGCGCCAGTTCCGCATGGCCCGGTTGCGTTTGATGGAAGTGAGCCGTGACTTTGACCGCTATTCAGAGCAGCACATCAAGGATGCCTACGAGGCGGCTCAGGCTGCCCAACTGGACTTGGTTGTCCTGCGGGAGCGCGAGTCACATTTGCGCCACCAGCGCGATGAACTGGAGCGGTCGCTGTACAACCTGCAAGCCACTGTGCGCAAGGCCGAAGAACTGGTCAGCCAAGTCAGCGTGGCTGTGGAATACCTGCGAGGAAATCTGCAGGAGTTGTCCGGGCAGATTGACAGCTATCAGCAGCGCCATCTCCTCGGCGTGAAGGTAATCAAGGCGCAGGAGGAAGAACGACGGCGGGTGGCTAGAGATATCCACGATGGTCCGGCTCAAACACTAGCCAACGTGGTCCTGCGAGCAGAGATCTGTGAGAAACTGCTTGATTCGGACCTGAATGAAGTGAAGCAGGAGCTGCAACAGCTGAAGGACGTGGTGCGGCGCAGCCTGAAGGATATCCGCAAGGTGATCTACGATCTGCGCCCCATGACCCTTGACGATCTGGGGTTGATCCCAACATTGCGCCGCTACATCAACGACATGAAAGAACAACCCGGCGTGTTCATCGACTTCTCTGTGGTTGGCAGCGAATGCCGGTTGCCCTCCCATGTGGAGGTGGGAATCTTCCGCATAGTGCAGGAGGCACTGAACAACATCAATAAACATGCCCGGGCGTCAGCGATCTGGGTGCGCATCGAGTTTGAGGCGGATGCACTGCTGGTGCTGGTACGGGATGATGGCAAAGGCTTCCTGCCGGATGAGGCGATCAACCGACAAGGCGATCACTTCGGGCTACTCAGCATGAGGGAGCGGGTCGAGCTGCTGCAAGGAGCCTGGCAACTAGAATCGGCGCCAGGCAAGGGTACGAAAATCTTGCTCAAGGTCCCGGTCAAGGAGGAAGAACGATAGTGGCAATCAGATTGTTGCTGGTGGACGATCATCAACTCTTTAGAGAAGGCTTGCGCAGGATCCTGGAACTCGAGCCAGACATCACTGTGGTCGGTGAGGCCAGCAATGGTTTGGAAGCTATGACTTCGGTGTCGCGGGCCAAGCCAGATGTGGTGTTGATGGATATCAACATGCCCGGCTTGGGTGGAGTGGAGGCCACGCGACAGATCAAGGCGGAGTGGCCACACCTCGCCATATTGGTACTGACCATTCACGACGACAGTGAGTACCTATTTGAGGTCTTGCGGGCCGGTGCTGCCGGCTATCTGCTCAAGGATGTGGAGCCGAGTCGCTTGCTCGAAGCAATACGCACGGTAGCCAGAGGCGGTTCGGTGGTGACCCCGGCACTCACCGGTCGCTTGATCGTGGAGTTCAGCCGGCTCTCCAAGCCGCAGTCTGATGCGGAGCAACTGTTGAGTACCCGGGAACAGGAGGTTCTCTGCCTGATGGCAGAGGGCCTGGGCAACAAGGACATCGCCCAGAAGCTCTACATAAGTGAGAAGACGGTCAAGAACCACGTCAGCAGTATCCTGCGCAAACTGAACGTCAGTGACCGCACGCAGGCAGTTGTTCAGGGCGTGAAGCTAAAGCTGGTCAAGATCGGCTGACTCGTCCTGACTCTAGAGAAGCCGCC
>JAEZJZ010000112.1 GCA_023436245.1 Bacillota bacterium
CTATTGACTCACTTCGGTGAGTCAATAGTCCGTCCCCCTGACTCTCTTTCACTTCAGCATGAACTTGATAATGCGCTGCATGGGCCGAAACAGCGGGAAACTGAGCAGACGATCGGCCAGGCCAGCTACTCCGGCCAACAAGGAAATGAGACCTTCATTGCCGCTCCATTCTTCCAAGATGATCTCGCGTGGTGTCTCCACCAGGGCGGTCCGCAGCACGGCCGCAGCCAGCATCAGGTCATCCGCAAAACCAAACGGCCCCAGCAACCAATCGGGCACGACGTCTGCCGGAAGGATGAAGTAACTCAAGGCAAAAGCCAGCAGCAGGCGGCTCCTTCTCGGAATCTCCGCCCGCTTCTGTAGTCGCCAGAGCAGAATGAACACATCTGGCGCCGCCAGAAGCAGGCTGACCAGACCTTGGCCAAGAGATCCTGCGCGGTCTGCAGCCCAAGAAACGGTTGACGCGCGCAATCGGTCATAAAACCGTTGCGCCTGCTGTTCTTCAATCTCAATCAACTCGTGGTCCATTGCTCACACCCTCCCTAAAGGCAACCTCTCACCGCCTGCCTGCGGCCAGATTGATTGACCTGTCACGGTTCGTTCCAGGATATTATCCCCTATCAGCAACTCTCCTAGCAACCCGACCAGTTGCTGTGGAAGTAATGGCCGTTGGTGCAGGATGTCGTCGATTCCGCAGCGAATTCAAATGCACAGAGTACCGAAGCATTTCTGGAAAGGGGTGTTGCTCTTGTTCAGCCGTTCCCTGTTGGCGGAGGCCGCCAATGCAGCCCTGGCCGCAAGCCAAGCAGAACAGACGCAGGTAAACGTCAATGCAGAGACGTTCCACCTCACGCGCTTCAACAACAACCTAATTCATCAGACCCTGACCCGGGAGAACCTGTCGCTGACCATCAAGGTAGTCGATCAGCACCGGGTCGGCGTAGCCAGCACTAATCGTTTGACCCCCGAATCCATCAGGCAGGCCGCCGATCAGGCGCTGCTATTTGCCCGACTGCAGCAGCCCAATCCACACCTAGGTCCGCTGCCGTCGCCTGTGGCTATCCAGGACACGCAAAGTTTCACCCAGGCCACTGCCGATTTCTCTGCGCAACAGCGGGCACAAGCAGCCAATGACACGATCGAGGTAGCCCGCAGTTCTGGCCTCACCTCTTCCGGCACAATCTCAGCCGGAGTGCAGCAGCGCTTGGTGCGCAACTCCTGCGGAATTGATGCCTACAATGAGTCGACCTCTGGTTTCTATCGTACCATCATGAATAACGGCGAGATCACCGGATATGCCGATCGCGTGATCAAGGATATAGCCGATCTGAATGTCCGGGCTGTGGCCGAAGAGGCCAAGCGGAAGGCAACCCTGTTCAGCGAGTCCCGGAGCATCGATCCCGGCGAATACACCACCATCTTTGAACCGGTGGCCGTGTCCGACCTGGTGCGCTTCCTTGGCTATACCAGCTTCGGCGCCACTGCCAAACAGGAGGGCCGCAGCTTCATGGCCAACGAACTGGGCAAACGAGTGATGGGAGAGAACGTGACCATCTGGGATGATGCCCTCAACCCTGAGTGCTTGGTCAGCCCATTCGACTCGGAAGGCATGCCCAAACAGAAGGTGATGCTGATCGACCGCGGGGTGGCAGCCGGGGTCACCTACGACGTGCAGACTGCCCGCCATGAAGGCAAGCAGTCCACCGGCCACGCCGGTGGCGGCTGGTACGGGGTTGTTCCCAGTCACATGATCATGGCCACCGGAGATATGCCCGTGGAACAGATGATCAGTACCACCAAGCGTGGCGTCCTGGTTACGCGCTTCCACTATACTCATTGTCCGGATCCGATGCGCGTAGTCGCCACCGGAACAACGCGCGACGGCACCTTCCTGATTGAAGATGGCCAGATCGTGGCCCGCTTGCGCAACTTGCGGTTCACGGAGAGCATTCTCGGAGCCTTCGGGCGCATCTCGGGCATCTCACCGGATCGACGCCTGACTCGCGATTGGTGGTCTTCCTTCATCTCGGTGCTGCCAGCGTTGCGCATCGACGGATTCCACTTCACCGGTTCCACCACATTCTAGGAGGTGATCGCCATGGAGAAGATTCTGAAGCAAGGCCTGGAACTGGCCCAAGCGCGAGGAGCCGGCTATGCAGATATTCGTGTCACCAAGCGGGACACCGAGAACATTGCGGTGAAGAATGGCAATGTGGATCACATCAACCGCGGCGGAAACGAGGGCTTTGGTGTACGGGTGCTAAAGAACGGGGCGTTCGGCTTCGCAGCCACTCCCATCATCCAGGACGGGGATCTGGAAGCCAAGATGCAACGCACCGTGGAGCAGGCGTTGCAGTTGGCCGAGGCCGCCGCTAGGGTTAACCGGCAGCCAATCGAACTGGCCCCCACGGAAGTGGTGCGCGAAAGTTGGTCCACGCCCATGCAGATCGATCCCTTCCTACTGCCGCTGGAACAAAAGCTGCGGGACCTGACCGATGTGACCAAGGCACTGCAATGTGAGCCAGACATTCGCGTGACGACTGCCTCCCTGCGCCTCTTTCGGGATCAGAAGACGTTTGCCAGCACAGAAGGGTCCTATATTGAACAGACGATCACTCAGACTGGCGTGGACACGGGAGCGGTGGCCACTGGCAACGGCCGAGCAGAACGGCGCACTTACTCGGATCACGGCACGGGCGGATACGAGTTGGTCAGCCAGATAGACCCAATTGGGCACGCTCCCCAGGTGGCCAAAGAAGCGGCTGCTCTGCTCAAGGCGGATAGCTGCCCCGTCGGCGAGAACACCCTGATCCTGGGCGGCGACCAGGTGGCCCTGCAACTGCATGAATCAACCGGCCATCCGACTGAGCTGGATCGTGCTCTCGGGAGTGAAGCCACCTACGCCGGAACCAGCTTCCTGATGCCGGACATGCGGGGCACATTCCGCTACGGTTCGCCGGTGGTGAACATCAACATGAACGCAACCGTACCCCAAGGCTTGGGCACCTTTGCCTATGATGATGAGGGCGTGGCTGCGCAAGACACCCCCCTGATCAAGTCTGGAATCTTCGTCGATTACACCACCTCGCGCGAAACCGCCACCGGTTTCGGGCAACGGAGCAACGGTTCCATGTTGGCAGACGGGTGGAATAACATTCCCCTGATTCGCATGACCAACATCTGCCTGCAACCGGGAGACTGGACGTTGGAGGAGATGATTAAGGACACTAAGCACGGAGTGTTGATGGACGGACAAAAGAGCTGGAGTCTGGACGATAAGCGAGTCAACTTCCACTTCGGCTGTGAAATCGGCTGGGAGATTGAGAACGGCGAGGTCACCCGCATGTTGCGGAACGTCGCCTACACCGACCTCACCCCCCACTTCTGGAATGCCTGCGATGCAGTAGCCAACCAGGATTACTGGCATTGCTGGGGCTTGCCGTCTTGCGCCAAAGGCGAGCCGGTGCAGATCGCCAATGTCGGGCACGGCGCTGCCCCTGCACGCTTCCGCGGCATCAAGGTCGGCGTGGAGGCCTGAGTCCCAGTTATGCCCCGAAACAACAATTAAGAGGTGAAGCAGATGTCAAACTTGGACTCCACACTCAAACTGCTGGCAGATCAATCTGAACAATCGCTGCAAACGCTGTTCCAGTTTGTGCGCCAGAAGAGCATCAGTGCGACTGGCGAGGGCGTACGGGACTGCGCGGAGCTGCTGGTCATGATCATGCAGGAGCAAGGCATCACGGCTCGTCTGATGGAGACGGCGGGACTGCCCGTGGTCTACGGAGAGGTGATCCATGACCAGAAAGCCCCCACAGTGCTGATCTATGGGCACTATGACGTGCAGCCAGCTGACCCGCTGTCCGCTTGGGAGTCACCCCCATTTGAACCAACCATCAGAGATGGGAAGATCTATGCCCGTGGCAGCGCCGATAACAAGGGCCAGATGCTGGCGCACGTGCTGGCCACCGGTGCCCTGCTGCGCACCGGTTGGCCGGCGGTGAACGTCAAGTTCCTGTTCGATGGCGAAGAGGAAAGCGGTAGCCCAAACCTACCGGCATTCTTGGAGCAACATAGAGAACTGTTCCAGGCAGATTTCGCTTTCAGCTCTGATGGACCCAAGCACGAAAGCGGTCGCCCCGTCGTCTTCTTCGGCGTGCGTGGCCTACTCTACGTTGAGTTGGTGGCGAAAGGCGCCAAACAGGACTTCCACTCCGGCAACAAGGGTGGCGTTCTCCCCCTGCCGCCCTGGCGGTTGGTGCATCTCCTGAACAGCCTCTACGGAACAGACGGCCGCTGCAGCCTGCCAGGCTTCTACGATGATGTGGTGCCCCCAACGGCATATGAGACAGAGTTGCTCAGCACGCTCCCCTTCGACAAAGCAGAGTTCCTGCGGTTGACTGGGCTAGAATCGACACCCTTGGATGCAGCCGACTACTGGCGCAAGCTGATGTTTGAACCTACCTGCAACATCTGCGGCCTGACCAGCGGCTACCAGGGAGACGGCTCCAAGACGATCATCCCGGCGAAGGCCAGTGCCAAGATCGACTTCCGCTTGGTGCCGGACCAGGACCCCGAGAAGATCCTTGACTCCTTGCGCCGTTTCCTGGCTGAGCATGCCCCAGATGTGGAGTTGCTCACCCACGGCGCTTACCTCCCGTCGCGAACACCGATTGAGCAGCCAATCTGCCAGACGGTGATCAATGCGGTGGCGGAGGCCTTCGGGCAGCAACCGGTGCTGCAGCCGCGCCTCGGCGGCAGTGCGCCGGATTACCTATTGACCAAGCATCTCGGGCTGCCGTCAATCTGGGCGCCATATGCCAATGCAGACGAGGACAACCACTCGCCCAACGAGAAGATGGGCGTGCAAGACTTCCTGGACGGGATTCGCTGCACGGTGGTTGTGCTGAGCAGGGTGGCACAGCAGGGGAAATAAGGAACGAAGAGGGTCTTCTCCGTAAAGGAGATGCTATCGCAATAGCACCCCATCAATGGCACAAGAGAGACGGCGACTGTTGTCTCTCTTGTCTTTGGGTGTGCAAGTGCCATCCATACGTTGCGATATGGCGCAGGCACCCACAGGCGACCGAGGCATGCTTGTCTCGACTTCAGGGCACCTTATCGCTGTCCCTCATGATGCAAACGGGCATCAGCTAATTATTTGGAATTAACTACAAGAACAATCTCTAGCATTGCAGTATTGCGATTGTCCGTAGCTTAATATATTGTGAAAGAGGGGACTTTCACAAGTGAGCGAAATTCCCTGAGAAGCAACTGTAATACGAGGAGGAGAACCGTTTTGAAGAAATTCTTAGGTTTCCTGGCAGTCGGCGCGTTGACGGTGTCATTGCTCAGCGGTTGTGCTTCGTCCAATCTCAAGGACGGCACCTATGTCGGCACGTCCGGCGCTGACGATCGTGGCAGCTACGGCGTCGTCACCGTCACCGTGAAGAGTGGCAAAATCAGTGATGTTGCCTTCGATGAGATCAACGGCAGCAACGGACAACCCAAGACCGCGGAGAACTACACGTATGAACAGGCTATCACCGCCATCAGCAGCCTTCCGGCAAAGCTGAAGGAGACCAAGGATGTCACCAAGGTAGATACAGTCACTGGCGCCACCGGCACGACCGACAAGTTCAAAGCAGCTGCCAACTCCGCTCTCGCGCAGGCTGACAAGAACTACAAGGCGGTGCTGCGTGACGGCACATACACGCTGAAGTCGGGCTTGGACTCACACGGTTACTACTCCGTGCTGACCGCCACCATCGCCAGCAATCAATTCAGCAACGTTACCTATGAAGAGTACAACAGCGAGAACGTGGCCAAGAAGGATGCCGGCTACAAGTACACTGAGGCACTGGCCGCCATCGAGCAGCTTCCAGCCAAGATGAACGAGACCAAGGATCTGACCAAGGTCGACAATATCACCGGGGCCACCAGCAGCTCCAACACCTTCAAGAGCATGATGCAAATGGCTCTGGACCTGGCCGCAGCTCGTGATGGCGTCTATAACTATGAGACCCAGCCGGATGACCATGGCTACAAGATCGTCGCCAAGCTTGCACTGAACAACGGCAAAATCGTCGGCTTTGACTACGCCGAGGTGAACGCTGAAGGCAAGTCCAAGGTTGACCCGGCCGCTGGCTACACCTGGGAGCAGGCCCTCACCTTCCTGTCTCGCGATCACCTGAAGCAAGTAGTCGCTACGCAATATGGCGTCGACATGGTGACCGGAGCCACCGGTTCCTTGACCAATGTAGAAACAGCCTTGAAGGCACTGGTGCAGATGGCCAAATAGCCACCTGACTAGCCAGGAATGATTAGCCGGAGCGTTAGCTCCGGCTTCTCTTCTGTGCAAGCAAGATTCCGTCGTGCTATACTAGTAATCTGTTAACTGTAAACCCACCAAGGGGCGTCAAGTCTCAGTCCAACTGCTTTCAGGTATCACTAGGCTCTGCTTCACATGGTTTGAGACTTGACCCCGTGGTCGTTGCTGGTTTCTTATGTCAACCATTTGCTAAAGGGGGTTTCCCATGCGCAAGGCATATTCGCTGCTGGCTGCACTCTTGGTTGTGGGCTTGGCTGCCCTCGGCTGGTGGCGTACCACTGACAACAGAGAAGTCCACCGTAGCGAGTTCATCATGGGCACGTACATTGAGGCTAGGGCCTATGGGCGGCACGCGAACAAGGCCCTGGATTTGGTCTATGCCCGCCTGCGGGAGATCGAGCAGAAGATGACCATCAACCAGGCCGGCAGCGAGATCGACCAGGTCAACACCCAGGCTGGAGAGCAGCCGGTGGCAGTCAGCGCCGACACTTTCGCGGTGGTGAAGCGCGCCCTGGAATACGGCGAAACCACATCAGGCAAGTTCGACCCGACGATTCAGCCGATTGTCTCGCTCTGGCGTATCGGCTCTCCGGAAGCCAGGGTGCCAGCCAGCTCGGAGATTGACGCCAAGCTGCCATTGGTGGATTACCGTGCCGTGCAACTGAACGAGTCACAACAGACCATCTACTTGCCAGAGACTGGCATGGGGCTGGACCTGGGGGGCATCGCCAAGGGATATGCTGCCGATGAGGCCGTCAGCATCCTGCGCCAGCAAGGCGTGAGGAACGCGATCATCAGCCTGGGCGGCAATGTCTATACCATGGGCCGAAACCCTGAGGGGAAACGGTGGCGCATCGGAGTGCAAAACCCGGAAAACGCGCGCAACACCTTCATCGGCGTGATCGAAACGAGCGACGAGACACTGGTCACGTCGGGTGCCTATGAGCGTTACCTGGAAGTCAATGGCAAGATTTACCATCATATCATCGACCCGTCGACCGGCTATCCTGCCGAATCGGACGTGCTCAGTGCCACTATTATCACGGCTAAGTCGATCGACGCAGACGCCCTCAGCACTAGTGTCTTCATCCTCGGCCGGGAAAAAGGATTGCAGCTGATTGAGCAACTTCCCGGGATAGAAGCCATCGTGATCGATCTTGATCGTCAGGTCTATCTCAGCACTGGAATGCAGGGTCGGGTCACCATCACCGACCAACTCTACCGGCTGATGCCCTAGGGCGTCAGCACAGGTACTTCTGGGAGGAAACATGGGCAAGGCGAGAAAACTGGTCCTGTTGGGCATCCTGATCGCATTGGCGCTGGCCCTGCATGTGGCCGAGCGGATGATCCCATTACCAATTTTGCCCGTGCCGGGCGTGAAGCTCGGCTTGGCCAACATCGTCACGCTGGTGGCGATCTTTATCCTACCGTTCCACGAGGTGCTGCTCTTCGTGGTTGTGCGCACCGTCCTTTCGTCGGTGTTTGGCGGAGGACTCTCCGGTTTTCTCTTCAGCCTGTCCGGGGGGCTACTCAGCATGTTGGTGATGTACACGCTGGCCAAATTCTCTGGTCGCTGGCTCAGTCTACCGGCAATCAGTGTGGTTGGTGCGCTGTTTCATAACCTGGGACAACTGCTGGTGGCTGCCTTCATCGTCAAGACGCTGGGCATCTTGCTCTACTTGCCGATTCTGGTGGTCGCTGCCGGACTGACCGGCCTGGCGGTTGGGTTCACCACCCTCCTACTGCTCCGGTCGCTCTCTCGGGCAAAGCTGATTCGGGTGAGGCCGGCATTGCGGACACTCGTCTCGGCTGAACTAGCTGAATAGTTGACGGGATTATTGAGGCAAGAGCCCGGGATAAATCCCGGGCTCTTGCCTTTTGTGGGTGGGGCTGTCGCCATCGGGGAGTCATAGCTCGCCTGAGTCGCATATGATATGCTGAATGGGAAAAGGATGATGCTGGTTAGTTTTTTCAATATTAGGAAAATGACTGTTAGGGAGGATTAACTCGCGGCATACGCGAATAGTCGTCATGACGACCCGACCCGGAAAGCAAAACATACCTGGAGGTGGATCAAGTTGGCCATCCGTTACGCCGACCGCATGCAACTGCTCAAAGCTTCAGAGATCCGTGAAATGCTGAAGCTGACTGAGGACCCGGAGATCATCTCCTTTGCCGGTGGATTGCCGGCACCAGAGCTCTTCCCCGTGGAGGCAATGAAGGACGTGGTGGTGGAAGTGCTGGATAAGGCCGGACAGGCGGCCCTACAGTACAGCTCGACCGAAGGCTTCAACCCGCTCCGGAAGCAGATCGCCGAGATCGTCGGCCGCCGCGGAGTGAGTGGCATGGACTACCAGCAGATTCTGGTCACGAACGGCTCGCAGCAGGGTCTTGACTTCGCTGGCAAGGTTTTCATCAACCCTGGTGATGTGATCATCTGCGAAAGCCCCACTTATCTCGCTGCTGTCAGTGCCTTCCGCGCCTATCAGGCTGAGTTCGTGGAAGTGGCGATGGATGAACAAGGCATGATCATGGAGGAACTGGAGAAGGCACTCCAGGCTCATCCTGACGCCAAGTTCATCTACACTATTCCTGATTTCCAGAACCCGACCGGACGCACCATGAGCGTAGAGCGCCGTCAACGTTTGATTGCGTTAGCCAACCAGTACGACATTCCGGTCGTGGAGGACAACCCATACGGCGAACTGCGCTTCGAAGGCGAATCACTGCCCGCCGTGATGTCTTTTGACACCCAGGGCAGAGTAATCTACCTGGGCACTTTCTCCAAGACATTTGCGCCGGGACTGCGCATCGGCTGGATTGCCGCCAAGCCGGAGATTCTGCAGAAGTTCGTGATCGTCAAGCAGGGCGCTGACCTGCAATGCAACTCGATGGTACAGCGCGATGCATCCTTGTTCATCGAAAAGTACGACCTGCAGCAGCACGTGGAGAAGATCAAGGTAGTCTACCGCCGCCGGCGTGATCTGATGGTCAACTCGATCAAGGAGTATTTCCCGGCTGGAGTGAAAAGCACCAATCCTGAAGGTGGCCTCTTCCTTTGGGTGGAGATCAGGTCAGACCTGGACACCAAGGAGCTATTCCAGGAAGCGATCAAGGAGAAAGTGGCGTTCGTTCCAGGCCATTCTTTCTTCCCCAACGGTGGCAACAAGAGCTGCATGCGCCTGAACTTCTCGAACATGCCCGAGGAGAGGATCGTGGAAGGCATCCAGCGGCTGGGCAAGTTGCTAGACCGCTACTACCAGAGCTAGTCCAGAAGAATAGCCAAAGGCTGTCTTGCGCGAGCGAGACAGCCTTTTCTGATGCACTGTTTCTACTTGGTACTAGTACCCCATGGTCTCCAAGACAAGCATCGCCAATTGAGTCATGCCGACGGGCATCGGACGCACATCCAAGGACTCGTCCGTGCGATGAGCGCCGCGGCCGGCGGTAATGCCGACACAGATGGCAGGAATCCCCCGGCTGAGCGGAACATTGGCATCGGTTGAGCTCGGTCCGGAAACCGGGTCCAGCTCAAGCGCGCGGAGGATTTTCTGCGCAGAGGTAACCAACGGATGGTCAGCGGGGATGGCGCCGCCTGGGCGGTCACCAACGACTAGCACTTCCATGGTCACTTCCCCTTCTGTAGCGTGTCGCTCCAGAATGGCGCGCACTCTGCCCTCCAGTTCAGCCAGGCTTTCTGAACAGACGGAGCGCATGTCCAGCAGCAGCTCAGCATTTGGCGCTATTGAGTTAATGGAGGTTCCGCCGGAGATCACGCCGACGTTGTAGGTCGTACGCGGCTCAGCCGGCACCGTGAGCTGAGAGACATCAGCGATCATGCGGCCGAGAACATGAATGGCATTCGGCACGCCGAAGTTACCCCAGCTGTGTCCGCCGCCGGTGGAAAGCTTCACATGCAGGCGCCGGCTAGCGATACCCTCATAGACCACAGAACCGAGGTTGCCGTCCACGGCGATCACGGCATCCACTGAGTTGCCATATTTGGCCATGGCTGCCTTCATGCCCCTCAAGTCCCCGAGTCCCTCTTCCCCAGCTGTGCCGACCAGGATCAACCTGCCTTTCGGCTTGATCTGGAGATCATGCATACCAGCTGCGAACTGAATGAGGGCGGCCACGCCGGTGGAGTCATCACGCACGCCCGGGGCAAAGAGCTCGTGTCCCTCCCGCCGCACCGTCACGTCCGTCCCCGCAGGAAAGACGGTGTCCAGATGAGCCGCCACCAGAACAGTCGGCCCAGCCTCCGCCCCGACGATTTCCGCATAGACGTTAGGGGTATCATCCACGCACACGTGCTCCAGACCGACCTCCCGCAGACGGCGGGCGACGTAATTTGCGCGTTCGTGCTCCTGGAAACCGGGCGCCGCCACTTCACAGACGGCGATGTTCTCCTGAATCATCCCTTCCAGATGGGTGGTGTAATACTCCTGTAGCCGCGACAGCAGCTGCTTGTCAATCATCATCTATCCCCTCCTGAACTTTTCGCTTAGCTAAACAGTTCGACAGCCAGCGAGAATTCCCTCCTGTGGCAGCAGGAGGTATGTCCTTTCTGGAGTGACACAAACTAGTAGAGCGTTCGGCTGCAAGCTGTCCAGCGCCATGTGCTAACGCGCAGCCAGTTAAGAAGTAAGGCTTGCGGAAGCTGGTCCGTGGCCAGTGCACTACCAGAGCACATTCGCTAGGGAGGTAGATGGAAGAATGAGTGAAGTCTTACACAGCCGTGAATACCGCCAGCAGCAGCTGCAGGAGATTATTCGGGATCTGCATCGCGGGGCAACGGTGGAGGAAGTGCAGGCGCGCTTCCACACCCTGATCAAGGACATTGGACCGGGCGAAATCGCCAACCTGGAACAGGCACTGATTCAGGAAGGGATGCCGGAACAGGAGATCAAGAGGCTATGTGACGTGCATGTGGCCGTCTTCCGCCAATCACTGGACAAGCAACAAGTGCAGGCTGAGGAGGTACCCGGACACCCAATTCACACCTTTCGGCAGGAGAATGCAGCCATCTCGGGCCTGGTGATCAAGCTGGAGCGGCTGCTCGGCAGCTTGCAGACTGAGGGCTCCACGGACGAGGCCGATTGGCAACGCTGGCAGGAACTACACCGGGACCTGCTGCAGATAGAAAAGCACTATAGCCGCAAGGAAAACGTGCTTTTCCCCTATCTGGAGCATTACGGCATCAGCGGTCCGCCGGGAGTGATGTGGTCCATCCACGACGAGATCCGTGCCCAATTGAAGACAGTGAGCAAGCAACTGGCCGATGATCGCCCGGAAGCCGCAGCAGCGAAGCGGCTGATCAGTGAGACGGCGCTGCCAATGCTGAACGCCATCAAGGAGATGGTTTACAAGGAAGAAAAGATCCTCTTCCCGATGAGCCTGGACCTGCTGACCGAACAGGAATGGGGCAGGGTGCGGACGGCAAGCGAGGAAATAGGCTATGCCTTCGTGCAGCCGGCCGACGAATGGCAACCGGCGGCGCCCGACACAGCGACAGAACCCGTGGAATCCCGCACTTCAGCGGGGACAATACCGCTGGATGTCGGCGCCCTGACCGTGATGCAACTGAACCAGATGCTGACGGCACTCCCCATCGACGTCACCTTTGTGGACGAGAACAACGTGGTGCGCTATTATTCCCAGAGCAAGGAGCGCATCTTCACCCGCACCCCGGCGATTATCGGCCGCCAGGTGGGAAAATGCCATCCCCCGGAGAGCGTGCACGTGGTGGAGAACATCGTGCAGGACTTCCGAACCAAGCGTCGGGACAGCGCCGATTTCTGGATCGAGATGGGCGGCAAGCTGATCTACATCCGTTACTTCCCGGTGCGGGACAAGGCAGGCAAGTATCTAGGAGTGTTAGAAGTCACCCAAGATGTCACTGGGATCAGGGCGCTGCAAGGCCAGAAGCGGTTGCTGGACGAACCTGCAGAGTAGCCAAAGCCCCACTGTACTGTCTGGAGTCAGCACGGTAAAATAGCCGTGAGGTGAGTAGTGTGAAAGTTGGTGTCCTAGCTTTCCCGGGTGTGGAGGAACTGGACTTCGTCGGTCCTTGGGAGGTGCTCTCCTACGCTAACAAGCTGCAGCCAGGGGCGTTGGAAATGCTGCTGGTCGGGACCGAAACCCCTGTGACGGCATTCAACCGCTTGCGAGTGATCCCAGACGTGACCCTAGAACAATGCCCCGAGCTGGATATTCTGGTTGTGCCGGGCGGCAGGGGTCGTTTGCAGGCAATGCATGACGAGCGGATTCTACAGTTCATTCGGCAACAGGCCCCCGGCCTCCGCTACCTGACGTCAGTCTGCACCGGAGCATTCCTGCTGGCCGAAGCTGGACTATTGCGGGGCAAGCAGGCGACCACGCACTTCTCGGCCATCGACGAGCTGAGAGCTTACCCAGGAATCGAGGTCGTGACCGAGCGAGTGGTACAGACGGACAAGGTGATCTGTGCAGCTGGAGTGTCCTCAGGAATAGATATGTCCCTTTACCTACTTGCCCAGCTCTTTGGCGAGCAGGTGGCCCAAGCTGTGGCCAGAAACATTGAGTATCGACACTGTCAGTCCTAGAACCATGTAGCCGCAAGTCTCAGTCCAATTGGCCTCTGCGCCTGATGGTCTGAGACTTGATGCTCTACGTAGTGGCTAGACTGGGGCAGCACCTGGTGCAGACAAGGCGCTGCCTCTTTGCATGCCTCTGACGCCACTCACCGTTGGCCCGCGCGCGGCGTATGCTGTAGCAGCCTGGAAGCTAAGGGGGTGTTACGTTTGCGCTTCACGAAAATGACTCTCCACTGTCGCTTGCGGCGGGCCATCGGTCAGAAGGTGGCTCTAGAAGCCCCAGGATTCAGCAGCGAAGTCGGTCGATTGCAGAAGGTCTACCCGCGCTTCATCAAGGTCACGGGGCAGTACTTCGTGCCACATAACCTCGATCGCATTGTCCTTAGCCGGGCCTGCCGTCGTTTGCCGAAATGCCGGGTGATGATCCGCACCACGTTCGACGAGACCATTCGAGCCAGGTTGGTCCAGATTGGGCTGGACTTCATCGAGGTGGTCGAACTGCATACTCTGTGTCGACGGCGGGTGCTGCTGCCTTGGGGCAGAGTGGTCGGCATCGAATACTCCTAACGAAAAGGCGAAGAGTCTGCCAAACGCAGACTCTTCGCCTTTTGCATAATTGGGGACGGTTCTGATTATTCACTTTGGATAATCAGGGACAGACTTGTACACTGCTAGGTGCTAGCCACGCGGGCCGAAGGCACATGGAACGGCGCCCGCGCGCCGCTGATTATTCACTTTGGATAATCAGGGACAGATCTATGAGTGCCTGTTCAATTTGCGTGGTGGGCTACCAGGGCTGCGAACATACGCACACCGTTGATCATGGCTGCTTCCGCCAGGTCGAAGCGCGGATTGTGCAGCGGATAGTATGGGCGCTCCTGCGAGTGCACACCCAGCCAGAAGAAAGCGCCGGGCTTCTCGCGCAGATAGTAACCGAAGTCTTCCCCAACCATGGATGGATGGGCCAACTCGACCACGTTGCCCTCTCCCAGCACCTGGTTACCGACCTGCTTGACGATGGCCACCCCTTGCTCGGGGTTGATCACTGCCGGATAGCCATAGTTGTACTCGAATTCATACTTGGCTCCGTTGGCTTCGGCCGCTGCCTTGGTCAGGGCAAGAATGCGCGCCTTGACCATGGCCTGTGTATCCAGGCTGAGCGTACGCACCGTTCCCCGCAGCTCACAGCTCTCGGCCACAATATTAAAGCGGGTTCCGCCACTGATCATCCCCACCGTCAGGACCGCGGAGTCCACGGGGTTGACGTTACGGCTGACTACTGTCTGTAGGCTGTTCACCAGCTGGCAGGTGATCGCAACTGCATCGATTGTCTGGTGCGGAGCAGCTCCGTGTCCGCCACTGCCGATCAGACGAATGCGGAAGTTGTCGCTGTTGGCCATGATCGACCCGGCAGAGAGCCCGATCTGCCCTACTGGCAGATCCGGAGAGACATGCAGCCCGTAGATCGCCGCCACGTCCTCCAATACTCCAGCCTCGATCAAGCCCAGAGCTCCCCCGGGAGGCGCCTCTTCTGCCGGCTGAAAGAGCAGCTTCACTTTGCCCTGCCACTGGTCGAGATGCTCGCGCAGGAATTTGGCAGTACCGAGTAGGGTCGTGGTGTGGGCGTCGTGCCCACAGGCGTGCATCACCCCGGCCTGCTGGGAGACGTAATCGGTCTCGTTCATCTCCTGCACCGGCAGGGCATCCATGTCCGCCCGAAAGGCGATGGTAGCTCCGGGCTTGCCGCTGTCGATTTCGGCCACCACACCGGTCTTGCCTACCCGTCGCCAGTTGATCCCCTGGGACTGCAGAAACTCACAGACAAAGGCCGATGTCTGCTCTTCGCAGAATCCGACCTCGGGATGTTGGTGTAAATGCCGCCGAATGGCGGTGAGTTCCGGGAGCAACTGTTCGGCTGCCATGATCCAAGATTGCATGCTGATTCCTCCTCGCTTTGGTCTCTGCCAACAGTCTACCACAAGCGTCAGGAGATAAGCCCGCTGGCCAGGCAGGAAAAATCGCTTCGAGCGCTGAAGTACAACAGGGAGTTCTACTGATGGAGGGATCAGATTGACCGAATCAAAACGACGCATCACTATCGATGACCTTTACCGGATGCAATGGGTAGGGGATCCGCAGATCTCCCCGAATGGCGAGCAGATCGCCTATGTGGTTAAGGTAGCCGACCAACAGGACAAAACGAAATATCAATCGCGCATTTGGCTGGTATCCACGGCCGGTGGCACACCAGTTCAGCTGACAGCTGGCCCGAAAGTGGACAGCAACCCGCGCTGGTCGCCAGACGGACTAACCCTAGCCTTCACCTCAAACCGGGCTGAGGGAAACCAGATCTTCCTGCTCCCGGTCAACGGTGGCGAGGCCAGGCAACTGACTAAAGGCAAGAATGGCGCCGGTACCCCCTTCTGGTCGCCAGACGGCAAGAAGATCGCTTTCATCGGCAAGGTGACGCCTGAAGCCGCACCCTCCGACAAGGCAGAAGAGAAGAGCGATGTCAAGGTAATCACCCGCCTGCACTACAAGCAGAACGGCGAGGGTTTCCTGGGAGACAAACATGCGCAAGTCTTCGTGGTGGACGTCGCCACCGGCGAACAGAAGCAGTTGACCAGCGGCAGCTATGATTGCGGCGGAATCAGCTGGTCCCCTTGCAGTCAGCACCTGGCCTTCAGCTCCAATCGCACGGAAGATGCGGAGTACAACCGCGAGTCCCACATTTGGGTTGTTCCGGCTGACGGCGGCGAACTAAGACAAGTGACGAACGGCGAGGGTCCCTGTAGAAGCGCCAGTTGGTCTCCGGATGGCCAGTTCATCGCCTACCTCAGCCATAACCGCGAGTACAGCGTCACCACTATCGACAAGATCTACCTGATTCCGGCCGCGGGCGGGGAGGCACGGGTACTCACACCTGACTTTGACCGCGAACCAGGCAATGCCTGCGGCAGTGACATGGTCAGCTCCTCCGATCCAGGTCTGGTCTGGGCAGCCGACAGCCAGAGCATCAGCTTCCTGTCCACCAACGGCGCCCGCACCAATGTCTACAACGTGACCACCTGTGCACAACCGGTGTTGCAGCAGTTGAGCCCCAATGCTGACCAGGTCATCTACGGCATGTCCCAGAGCGGCAGCACCTACGCCGTCACTGTGACTAATCCGCTGTTGATCGGCGATGTCTTCGTGTTGCGCGACGGTGCGCTTAGCCGCTTGACCGAGCACAATCAGGCCCTGTTGGCTGAACTGAACCTGACGTCGCCGGAACTATTCACCTTCGAGTGTGAAGGGCTGATGGTCGAGGGCTGGGTGATGAAGCCGGTTGGTTACAAGCCCGATGTGAAGTATCCGGCAGTGTTGCAGATTCACGGCGGCCCACACGTGGCCTACGGTTACACCTTCATGCACGAATTCCATCTACTCTGCGCTGCCGGCTACGCGGTCGTCTTCAGCAATCCGCCGGGAAGTCAGGGATACGGCCAGGAGTTCGTCTCCAAGACGCGCCTAGACTGGGGCGGCCTGGACTACCGGGCAATCATGGCAGCCATGGATCAGGCCATCGAGCTCGGTTTCATCGACGAGAATCGCCTTGGCGTGACCGGGGGCAGCTACGGTGGCTACATGACCAACTGGATTGTCACCCAGACGAACCGCTTCAGCTCCGCCGTCACCGCCCGCAGCACCTGCAACCGGTACAGCCAGTTCGGCACCAGCGACGTTGGCTACGGCAATGGCGAGTATGAGTTCCCGGGCAACCCCTGGGATAACCCGGAGGGCTACCTGCAGCGTTCGCCGATCAGCTACGTGCGTAACGTGCAAACGCCTGTGCTGCTCATTCATAGCGAGCAGGATCTGCGTTGCCCGATCGAGCAAGGGGAACAATGGTACAACGCGCTCAAGTGGTTGCGCAAGGAAGCTGTGTTCGTGCGTTTCCCGAACGAGAACCACGAACTCTCTCGCTCCGGTCAGCCGAAACATCGCACTGAGCGGTTGCAGCACATCATCAACTGGTTCAAGAAATACACCCAGACCGTCGCCAGCGAGTACGCTGAGTAATTATCAGATGAAGCGGGCCTTCCGATTTGATGGGAAGG
>JAEZJZ010000006.1 GCA_023436245.1 Bacillota bacterium
GTCGTCAAGACCACCGTGATCGCGCCGAGCGAGTTCATCGGCGCCATCATGGACCTCTGCCAGTCGCGTCGCGGCGAGCTCGGCGGCATGGACTACCTGTCGGAGACCCGCGTGGAACTCCGCTACACCCTGCCGATGGCCGAGATCATCTTCGACTTCTTCGATTCGCTGAAGTCACGCACGCGTGGCTACGCCTCGCTCGACTATGAGGAGGCCGGTGAGCAGGAAGCCGACCTGGTCAAGGTCGACATCCTGCTGCAGGGTGAGGCCGTCGACGCGTTCAGCGCGATCGTCCACCGCGACGCCGCCTACGCCTACGGCAACAAGATGGCACTCAAACTCCGCGAGCTCATCCCACGCCAGCAGTTCGAGGTCCCGATCCAGGCGGCCATCGGCTCGAAGATCATTGCGCGCGAGAACATCCGGGCGATCCGCAAGGACGTCCTCGCGAAGTGTTACGGCGGCGACATCAGCCGTAAGCGCAAGCTGCTCGAGAAGCAGAAGGAAGGCAAGAAGCGGATGAAGCAGGTAGGGAACGTGGAGATTCCGCAGGAGGCCTTCATGGCCGTGCTGAAAGTCAAGGAATGAGTGGCATAGGGCTATACATTCATGTGCCGTTCTGTCGCAGCAAGTGCGCTTACTGCGACTTCTACTCTGTCACTACAGTGGAGCATGCGGTTTACCTGCAAGCGCTTGAGCAGGAAGCAGCGCTGCACCAGGGCCACAGTCTTGGTACAGTGTTCATCGGGGGAGGAACTCCCAGCGTTCTGAGTGCATCTGAGATATCGACTGTCCTCACCATGGTCAGGCGATATTTCCATTTGCACCCGGCAGCAGAGATTACGATGGAGGCTAATCCCGGCACCGTTGAACGCGATTATCTCAGATGGTGCCGAACGAGCGGCGTCAACCGCCTCAGCTTTGGGGTGCAGTCGTTGGAGCCTCGCTTGCTGCAACTGCTGGGGCGCCCCCACACGGCAGATCAGGCGGAGCAAGCCGTGACCATGGCTGCTGCCGTTGGGTTTCCGCACATCAGCCTGGACCTGATCTACGGCATCCCTGGTCAGTCGCTCGCGGATTGGGAGAGGACGCTGCGGGCAGCCTGGCGGCTGCCGATCGACCACCTTTCCCTCTACTCGCTGGAGGTGCATGCAGAGACTCCCCTCGGTCGAGCTGTTGCCCGTGGTGATCTGGTGCCGCCTGATGATGACTTGATGGCGGACATGTATCAGCTGGCCAGGGATCTTCTGCCCGAGCAGGAGCTCTGGCAGTATGAAATCTCCAACTTCGCCCGCTCGGGGGCAGCCTGCCGGCACAACTTGAACTACTGGCAAAACGGTGACTATCTCGGGTTGGGCCCGGCCGCCTGTTCGTACCTGGACGGCGAGCGACGCTGCAACCAGGCCGACATCGGCGAGTGGGCGGGCAGGCTGATCGCGGGCGGCTGCCCGCCTGCCGAATCCGAGCGGCTTTCCAGGCGGGCCAGCATGGCCGAGACGGTTGTCTTGGGCCTGCGCCTGGTGTCCGGCGTGGATGGCGAAGCTTTTCGGCAGAGGTATGGTCAGACCCTGGAGCAGGCTTTTGGGCCCGTCATCTCACGCCTTCTAGCAGAGGGGCCGCTGCAGCGGACTGAACGGGGTTATGCGCTGTCGGGGGAGTTCCTGCCGGTGGCTAATCAGGTGATGTTGGCATTCCTGGAGTGATGCGTCAAGGCACGACTCCAACTGTTGTTCACGGGCAGGCCGCAGGGCTGTGCCCGTTTGTCTTTGTCTTAATTGATCGGTTTCCCCGGGCTCTCTTCCCCCATTTCCGGACTGCACCAATACTTGACAACCGTCAGAGGGCGGTGCTATCTTAAAGCTAGGTATATTAGCACTCTTCCCAGGAGAGTGCTAACAACGGGGGTGAAGTCGTGGAACTCGACCAAAGAAAACGTCGCGTACTCTATGCCATCGTCCATGACTACATTCAGACCGCCGAACCTGTAGGTTCGCGCACCGTGTCCCGCCGCTACGACCTGGGAGTAAGCCCGGCCACCATCCGCAACGAGATGTCTGACCTGGAGGAAATGGGCTTCTTGGAACAGCCGCATACCTCTGCCGGACGCATTCCTTCGGACCGCGGCTATCGTTTCTATGTGGATTCCTTGTTGCAGTTGCCCACAATCACCAACCGTGATCATGCGGAGATCAAGCGCTTGCTCTGCTCGCGCATGCGGGGGGCGGAGCACATCGTGCAGCAGTTGGCTCGGTTGCTCTCTTCCTTGACCAGCTACACAGCGATTGTGCTGGGACCCACCGAGCAAAAGGCTCGCCTCAAGCAGGTGCAATTGGTTCCGATCAGCGAACGTGCTGTTCTTCTAGTCGGTGTCACCGACGGAGGACTGTTGCTGCACAGCCTGATCGAAGCTACCGGGGAGGTTGACACACTCAGCCTGGAGAGCCTGCAGAACTGGATCAACAGTCGTCTGGTGGGCCTTACCCTGGAACAGATCAGATCCCGCGACCTGCGTGATCTGCAAAGCGAGATCAGCAATGGCATAGATCTGCTGAGCGGGATTCTGGATGAGCTGAATGGGCTGGCCAGCAATGCCGTGGGCAAGGTCTACTTGGGCGGTGCGACCAATATGCTCAATCAGCCCGAGTTCCGCGACTTTGACAAAGCACGTGATATTCTGCAGATGCTGGAGGAAGAGGAGCAGATTTGGGAGATGCTGATGCGGACAGAGCCAGGCGGCGTATCCATCGGCGCCGAGAACATCCTATCCGCCATGCAATCCTGCAGCCTAGTGACCGCAGAGTATCGCCTACCCAGTGGTCTGGTCGGACGGTTTGGGCTGCTTGGCCCGACCAGGATGAACTACGACCGGGTGCTGTCCTTGGTGCAACACATTTGCCTTACCTTGAATCAGCTGTTTGAGTAGTTCCGTTACCGGAAAGGGTGGGGAAGTCCTGCCCTTTCCTTGTGCCTGCATGCGGAGCTGCCACCTACGAAGGGGGAAGCGGAATGTCCATGAAGCAGATGAACAGCGGATCGGAAGTAGACGAAAAACTGGCGGCATTGATGACCAATGCCTCCGCCGTTTCGGCGATTGCGGCTGCCGTTGAGGGGACGATCGGTCCCAAAGGTTTGGACACGATGCTGGTAGATCGCTTCGGAGATGTGGTGATCACCAATGCCGGAGTGACCATTCTGGACAAGATGGATGTCAACCATCCAGCCGCGCGCATGTTGATCAACATCGCCAAGGCTCAGCAGGACGAGATCGGCGATGGCACGACCACCGCTACCATCGTGGCCGGGGCGCTGGTGGCTGAGGGGGTTAACCAGGTGGTGCGCGGTGTACCGGTTGCACGGGTGATTGAGGGCATGCGCGTCGGAGTGCGCGCCGCTCTCAAGTCTGTCGAGCAACGGTCGCGGCGAATTACCGGCATGGATGATCAGATACTCGAGCGCATTGCCTACATATCCGGGCGCGAACACGAGGATATTGCCCAGCTCGTGGTATCGGCCGCCCGGCTGATCGGGCGCGAGAAGCTGCAGGACAAATCCTTTAAGCTGTCTGACACGATCATTGCCCAGGAAGGCGCCGATAACGAGGTTTTCATGGGCGTCATTCTGGAGAAGGAACGGTTGAACAAGCAGATGCCGCAGGAGCTGCAGGGCGTGCGCGTTTTGATCATCGACGATGCCCTGGAGCCGGAAGAGATTGAGGAAGAGGCCCTGGGCACAGAGGCTGGCTTCGGCAAGTATCTGGAACTGCAGCAAGAGTTCAAGCTGAATCTGGAGAAGCTAGTAGCGCTTGGCGTCAACCTGGTATTGGTGGACCGCAGTGTGCACGACTTGGCGGAGGAGACGCTCACTGACGCCAACGTGATGGTGCTTTCGCGCGTCTCCGGCCGAGAGTTGCGCAAGGCGGCTGAACACACCGGCGCGCGCATGATCAAGCGCACGGCGCTGAAAAAGGACATTTCGGAGATTGAACGCTATCTCGGCAGGGCTGAGCGTGCCCTGGAGGATGAGAAGCTAGGGCAGGTTCGCCTGGTCGGTGGATCAGGCAAGCCGATGGCCACTGTGTTGGTGGGCGCCGCTACCTCGGAAGTGGTGGGCGAGCGCGAGCGCATTGCCAAAGACGCTGCCTCATCCACCCAGGCGGCCGTTCGCGGCGGGTATGTTCCCGGGGGAGGATCCGTGGAACTGGCTGCTGCGCGCGATGTGGAGCGCTCCCGTGAGACGATCAAGGGCATGGCCGCCTACGGCGTTGATTGTGTGGCGGCGGCGCTCAGGCGTCCACTTTCCCAAATCGTGGCCAATGCCGGGTTCAATCCCTTGGAGAAGGTGGAGGACGTGATTGCCCTCCAGGCGGAACAGGGCAAGGACAGTCTGGCCGTCAATTGCGATGATGGAACGGTGGCGGACATGATCTCATTGGGCGTAATGGATCCGACTCTGGTGAAGTTGCACGCGCTTCGCGCGGCCGGAGAAATCGCGGAGGCCATTCTGCGCATTGACACCATCATCAAGAAGAAGGATGAAGATGGAGGCGCGAAACCGACCGGCCCAGCGCCTGGCGGCATGGATTTTTAGTAGGCGAGTACACGTAGTGAGGTGACAGTTTTGAAACTGGATGAGAAGAGTTCCGAAGCTCTGCAGCCGGATGAGGTGGTGGAACCATCTTCATGTGCGGAATCAGCCGCTGATGGCCCGGAGGCAGTGATAGAGCAGCAGGCATCTCAGATAGCGGAGTTGGAGAGGCAGAATCTTCGCCTGCACGCTGACTTCGACAATTACCGCAAGAGAACTCTGCGCGACCGGGAAGAACAGATTACACAGGCCGAGGCCGCTTTGCTCCGGGGGATGTTGCCTGTGCTGGATAACTTTGAGCGCGCGCTGTCTGCTCTGCCCGCGGACCAGGCCTGGGCCGAGGGCGTCAGATTGGTGCATCGTCAGTGGTTGCAGGTGTTGACGGCGCAAGGTTTGGCTGTCGTCGACTGTGCAGTGCCGTTTGACCCGAATGTGCATGAGGCAGTGATGCGCGATGAGAGCGGTGACCAGCCTGATGGCACCATCCTGCAGGAGCTGCAACGCGGATATCAATACAAAGGTAAACTGCTCAGGCCAAGCATGGTCAAGGTGGCAGTAGGTTCAGCCGGAACTGAGTAAGGTTTGTTGCCAGAATTCCAGGAGCGTGTGCTCAGGCAGTACCGGCTCCAATCGCGAGAGATGACGCACTAGGCAGTTGCAGCAACCGGCGTCATGACTAATGATAGATTAACGCATTCGTCAAGGAGGTAATGGGTGAGATGTCAAAGGTAATTGGAATTGATCTCGGAACAACCAACTCAGTTGTGGCTGTGTTGGAAGGCGGTGAGCCAGTTGTCATCGCTAACGCGGAAGGTGCACGCCTGACCCCGTCTGTGGTTGGTTTCGCCAAGAACGGCGAAATGCTGGTTGGCAATGTGGCCAAACGGCAGGCAGTGAGCAACCCTGATCGGACGATCAGCTCAGTTAAGCGGCAGATGGGTACCAGCTGGACCACTAAGATTGATGACAAGTCCTATACTCCCCAGGAGATCTCTGCCTTCATCCTGCGCAAGTTGAAACAGGATGCCGAGAGCTACTTGGGAGAGACCGTTACTCAGGCCGTGATCACCGTTCCGGCCTACTTCACTGACAGTCAGCGGCAGGCCACCAAGGATGCCGGCAAGATCGCCGGGCTGGAAGTGCTGCGCATCATCAACGAACCGACTGCCGCCGCTCTTGCGTATGGCGTCGACAAGACACAGGATCACACCATTTTGGTCTTTGACCTCGGCGGCGGTACGTTCGATGTCTCCATTCTGGAGATGGGCGAGGGTATCTTCGAGGTGAAGGCTACCGCCGGCAACAACCGCCTGGGCGGTGATGATTTCGATCAACGCATCGTTGACCATCTGGTGAGCGAGTTCAAGCGCGACCAGGGCGTGGATCTGTCCAAGGACCGCATGGCGTTGCAGCGATTGCGCGAGGCGGCGGAAAAGGCCAAGATAGAGCTTTCCAGCTTGCTCACGGCCAACATCAATCTCCCATTTATTACTGCCGATCAGAACGGGCCAAAACATCTGGACATCACGCTCACCCGTGCCAAGTTTGAGGAACTGACGCGCGACCTAGTCGAAAAGACAATGGGTCCCGCCCGCCAAGCGCTGGCTGACGCCAAGCTCACCCCTCAGGATATCGACCGCGTGATCTTGGTCGGCGGCTCGATCCGCATTCCGGCCGTACAAGAAGCGGTGAAGAAGCTGATCGGCAAGGATCCGCACAAGGGAGTCAACCCGGATGAAGTGGTGGCCATGGGAGCTGCCCTGCAGGCTGGCATGCTGGCCGGTGATGTCAAGGGTGTGGTGCTGCTGGATGTCACTCCGCTTTCCCTGGGCATCGAGACGATGGGCGGCGTGTTCACCAAGCTGATCGATCGCAACACCACCATTCCGAGCGACAAGAGCCAGATCTTCTCCACGGCTGCAGATCAGCAGACCAGCGTTGAGATTCACGTGCTGCAGGGCGAACGGCCGATGGCGGCGCAAAACGTCACACTGGGGCGCTTCATGCTCGACGGAATCCCGCCGGCACCCCGGGGAATCCCGAAGATCGAAGTGAAGTTTGACATCGATGTCAATGGCATCGTCAACGTCAGCGCCCGTGACATGGCCACCAACAAGACGCAGCACATCTCCATTACCTCGTCCAGCGGGCTTTCTCCCGATGAAATCGAGCGCATGGTCAAGGATGCGGAGAAGAATGCGGCGGAAGACGCCAAGTTCAAGGAGTTGGCGGAGCTTCGTAACAGTGCCGACCATCTGGCCTACTCCACGGAGAAACTGCTTAAAGACTTGGGCGACAAGGTGCCTGCGGACAAGGCGACAGCCATCAACAGCGCCATCGAGCAGGTGCGCACAGCGATGAAGAGTGATGACATCGAGGGCATTAAATCTGCCAACGAGGAACTGACCAAATACGTTAACGAACTGTCCACCATGCTGTATAATCAGGCTGAGGCCAGCGGCGAGCAGGACCCTGGGCAGGGTTCCACGGAAGAGCATGCCGATGGCAACACCTATGACGCAGAGTACAAGGTAGACGAGGACGAACCGAAGCATTAGTGGAACGTGGTGGGGGTTAGCTGACTAACCCCCTCTACTTCATTCAGGGGGGAGCTTACTTGTCAAAGCGAGATTACTACGAGGTGCTTGGCGTCCCCAAGGATGCCGGTGATAGCGACATCAAGAAGGCCTATCGCAAGCTTGCTCACCAATACCACCCGGACGTCAATAAAGAAGACCCGAACGCTGCAGACAAGATCAAGGAAGCAACCGAGGCATATCAGGAGCTCTCTGATTCCGAGAAACGGGCACAATACGATCAGATGGGTCATGCAGCCTTTGACCAGCAGGGCTTTGACCCCGGGCAGGGCTTCGACTTCTCCAACTTCGGCGGGTTGGATGACATTATAGACATGATGTTCGGCGGCGGGTTTGGCGGGCGTCGCAGTCGCACGAAGGGGCCGGAACGGGGAGCGGATATCAGCTATCAGATGGAAGTTGAACTCCAGGATGCCGTCTTTGGCCGCGCAGTTGATCTGGATCTGCCTCGCAACGAAACTTGCGATACCTGCCATGGAACCGGGGCCGAGCCGGGCACGAGCCCCAAGACTTGTCCCGATTGTCATGGTGCAGGGCAAGTGCAATTTGCGCAGAACACGCCATTTGGCCGGATGATGACGGCTCGCACCTGCAGCCGTTGCGGGGGTAGTGGGACGATCATCGAGAAGCCATGTCGTGACTGCGGTGGCCGGGGCAGTGTGCGCCGGAACCGCAAGGTGACGATCAAGGTGCCGGCTGGCGTAAACGACGGCACCCGCCTGCGTCTGTCCGGAGAAGGCGAGGCCGGGCAGAGAGGCGGCCCACCCGGAGATTTGTTTGTTTTCATTCGGGTTCGGCCACATCGGCGTTATGTGCGCGAAGGTCAGGATTTAGTCTGTGAGGAATCGATCAGTTTCCCGAGAGCTGCTCTCGGCGGGGTGATAAAGGTAGACACCTTGGACGGCGACAAGCAGGAACTGACCATTCCGGCTGGAACGCAAAGCGGCACCGTGCTGCGCGTGAAGGGAAGAGGCGTGCCACGCATCGGTGGGACTCACCGCGGAGACCTGTTGGTCAGGACGGTGGTGGAGACTCCGAAACGCTTGAGCAGCAAGCAGCGTGAACTGTTCCGCGCCTTGGCTGAGAACATGGGAGAAGAGGTCAGTGAGGACAAGGGGTTCTTGGGCAAAGTACGAGATGTCTTTGGCAAGAATGAGTAAGGGGGCCTGAAGCAGTGAAGTGGATGGAGATTACTGTCACCACCTCGCAGGAGGCGAAAGAAGCCGCAGCCGACATCCTTTATCAGAGTGGCGCCAACGGGCTGGTGATCGAGGACTCGGTTCCAGCCGTGCTGGCTGCTGATGTGGAGGACTATGCTGACGTTCCGGAAGAGAACTTTCCCTCAGAGGAAGTTCACTTGATCGCCTACTTGCCGATCGATGAATCGTTGGCGGTGAAGATAGACTCCATCCGCCAATCGGTGGCTGCTCTGGCCGACTTTGATCTCGATCCCGGCAAGGCCGAGGTCGCTCTGCAAGAGGTAGAAGACGCGGATTGGGGCACAGCCTGGAAAGCATACTACCAACCGATTGAGCTCGGCCAGAACCTGCTGATCAAGCCTACTTGGGAGGACGTCGCTCCGACTGGGCGCTTGGTGCTGGAACTGGATCCCGGTATGGCCTTTGGCACCGGAACGCATCCCACCACCATCATGTGCCTGGAGTTGCTTGAGTCTTTGGTGCAGGGCGGGGAGCGGGTGATCGATGTCGGTTGCGGTTCCGGCATTCTCTCCATCGCAGCGGCTAAACTAGGTGCGGCCGGTGTGCAGGCGCTGGACTATGATCCGTTGGCGGTCAAGGTTGCCGGGGAAAACGTGGAGCAGAATGGCGTACAAGATCGCGTTGTCGTCTGCCAGAGCAACCTGCTGGAGCGGGCCTCGGGTCAGGCCGAGCTGATCGTCGCCAACATCATCGCTCGCATCATCGTCCAGTTGGTGCCCGATCTAGCTCGGCACTTGCTGCCCGGTGGCACCTTCATCGCTTCTGGCATCATTGAAGAGAAGCTGCCGGCGGTTCTGCAGGCTTTGCAGGAGCATGGGTTCCTGGTAGAAGAAGAACGCCACTCCGGCGACTGGGTGGCACTAGTGGCGCGTCAAGTTTCAAACCATTGATGCAAACGGAGGTGAACGGGCGATGGCCCGTTTTTTTCTGCAACACGCAGAGGCTCGGCAAGTGACGTTGACGGGCGACGATGCCAAGCACATCGCCAGGGTATTGCGCATGCAACCTGGTGAACTGATTGAGTTGGTGATCGGCGAACAAGCCTATTTGGCTGAGCTGCTGCTGGTTGACGTGAGCGGCGTGGTCGCCAGGATTGGCGAGCAACTTCAGGATAGCGAGTCCCCGTTGCAGATACACTTATACCAAGCTTTGCCGAAGAGTGACAAGATGGATCTGATCGTGCAGAAGGCCACGGAGCTGGGAGTGCGCGAGATTACCCCCATCCTCTCTGAGCGAGTGATTGTCAAGCCAAAGGAGGCAGCGGCCAGTCAGCGGATCACACGTTGGCAGCGCATTGCCGCAGAAGCAGCCAAGCAGAGCCGGCGTCGACTGGTGCCGACGGTGCATGATCTGTTGGCGCTGGCAGAGTTGCCGACCGCGCCTGGCCGATTACGGCTGGTGGCTTGGGAAGAAGCCGAGCGCCCGCTGGCTGAGCTGCTGCAGTGCACAGAGACCAAGCAGGTCGACATCCTGATTGGGCCGGAAGGGGGTCTCACTTCCGCAGAGGTTGCAGTTCTCGGTCGGTTAGGCTTTCAAAGCGTCAGCCTGGGGCCGCGTATTCTGCGCACAGAAACGGCTCCCCTGGCGCTCGTCAGCATTCTGCAATATCAACTGGGCGATGTAGGAGGAAGAGGGCGTGCCTAAAGTAGCATTCCACACCCTGGGCTGCAAGGTGAACCAGGGCGAAACGGCCGCGATGGCGCATCTGTTTCATCAGGCGGGATACGAGGTCGTGCCATTTGCGGAGGCCGCCGATGTCTATATCGTGAACACTTGTGCAGTCACGGTCCAGGCAGAACGCAAGTCACGACAGATGGTGCGCCGAGCCAGGGATCACAGCCCGGCGGCACTGGTGGTGATGGTCGGCTGCTATCCGCAGGTCGCAGGGCAGGAGCAACTCAGTGAGCTCGCGGATATCGATCTGATCGTGGGCAGCAATGACAAACACCGCATCGTGCAGCTGGTTGCCCAAGTGCTTGCGGAACATCGGCCGCTGCTGGCGGTCTCGCCTTGGTCCGACCACGCGGAGTTCTCGGCGATCGGTGCAGGGCAGGAGAGCAGTCGCGCTCGCGCCAACCTGAAGATTCAGGACGGCTGCCAGCAGTTCTGCGCCTATTGCATCATTCCCTATGCGCGCGGCCCCGAACGCAGCCGCACCCCCGACCAGGTGGAAGATGAGGCAAAGGCACTGCTTGCACAAGGGTACCGGGAAATCGTGTTGACTGGAATTCATCTCGGTAGCTACGGGCGTGATCTGCAGCCAGCCACCGATTTGTCGATGCTCTTGCGTCAACTGTTGCCTTTGCAGGGACTGCACCGCTTACGCCTTAGCTCCATCGAACCAAACGAGATCACGCCTGAGTTGCTGCAGTTGATGCAGCAGCACGCCAACTTCTGCCGCCATCTGCACATTCCGTTGCAGTCTGGAACTGATCACGTGCTCAGGGCGATGAATCGACGCTACACAACCGAGGGTTACCGACGCGTAGTGGAACTGGCTCGTACCCATGTTCCCGGCTTGGCGATCACCACCGACGTGATTGTCGGATTCCCCGGCGAAACAGAGGACCAGTTTCAGGACACTTGCCAGTTTGTGCAGGAGATCGGTTTCAGCCGGCTGCACGTCTTTCGCTACTCCCGCAGACCAGGCACTCCAGCAGCGGATTTCGCCGCGCAAGTGCCTACTGCTGAGAAAGACCGACGCAGTAAGGCGCTGATCGCCATCGGCAAGCAACTTGCCAGCCAGTATGCGGAGCGTTTGGTGGGCGAGTCAGTGCAGGTGCTTTGGGAACACGAGCAGGATGGTTTTTGGAAGGGTCATACTGACACCTATGTACAGGTCAGTGCCGCTAGCTTGCTGCCTCTCGCCAACCGGCTGAGCGAAGCGAAGGTGCGCCGCCTGCTGGCCGATGGCGTGCTGGCCGACGTCGCCCCGGACGCCGAACTGAGTTAGTAGGGTCTGTCTGTAGACAACCACAAGTGCGGTCCGGCATCTTCCTGAAGATGTTGGCATGGCAATTCTGCTTCTCTGGCAGGAGGAAGGCTATCTGTCGTCGAAATAAAACAGTGTCACGAGTAGCACGTTGCGCTGCTGGCAGGAGCAACACGACGCGTTGCTCGGTAGAGGCTGATTCTCAACAAGCGAGAATCACTTCGCTGGAAATGGCGACACAGAATGTGTCGCTCGGGGGGTGAATAAATGACCGATTGCGTGTTTTGCTTGATTGCAGCCAAACAGATTCCGGCCAACGTGGTTTTCGAGGATGATCAGTTCATCGCTTTCCACGACATCCAGCCGGCTGCACCGGTGCACATCTTGGTCATCCCTAAGCGGCACATCGGCTCGTTGCAGGACACAGAGCCGGAAGATCAGGGTTTGCTCGGCAGGATGCTATTGTTGGCGGATCAAGTGGCAGAAGAGGCCGGACTGACCGGGTACCGAGTGGCGATCAATGTTGGCAAAGATGGCGGACAAGTGGTCCCTCACTTGCACTTGCATGTGCTAGGGGGCAAGTCTGCCGCCGATCTGCCGGCGCTTGGTTGACAGTAGGGAGTGCCTGGGGATATAATAGCAGAAGGTTCGTTTTCTTAAGTCACATCATTAGACGCAGCAAAACTCCGAGCATCTTCAGAGTGGCGGAGGGAGGGAAAACTAAGTGGCCGAGGTTAAGGTCCGTAAAGACGAGTCTTTGGACAGCGCTCTGCGCCGTTTTAAACGTCAATGTCAACGATCTGGCGTGCTTTCTGAGGCTAGGAAACGCGAACACTACGAGAAGCCTAGCGTTAAGCGTAAGAAGAAGGCAGAAGCAGCCAGGAAGAAGCGTCGCTTCTTTTAATATGGCTAACAGAAGGCACCGCATGTATGCGGTGCCTTTTTGTGCGCCCAAGAACCAGGTCGCTGACCGAGACAGCCATCTCTTGTAACAAAATTACAATTCAAGGGAATGTCGAGTGGGCAGAATAATATGTAAATTTAGAATCTTGCAGGCAGAATTACGGAACTAATCCTGAAGAGTGAAATTATTTACGCTATTCAACATTGTGCAGCAGGAATCTGTCGAAGGGTGACGAATCTGTATTATTAGAGAGATGTGATGAGGGGTAATCTTCAGACATCTGCCTCTCAACACAGCTCAAAAAGAAGGAGGTGAAACCTAAGAAATGCTACCTAACGTAATGTTCCTTTTCAGCACCATCATCGTCATGGCTATTGTGGTCTTCGCTTCGTTCACCATGGCCAAGAATGGTACCTGGGTACCCAAGATCCGCAAGATCGCTGGTCTCGACTCAGTCGAGGAGGCAGTCGGTCGTGCAACCGAAATGGGCGCTCCGGTGCACTTCACCCCTGGTTTGGCTGACGTCACTGCTGACACCGCTCCGCAGACCTTCGCCGGTCTCGAAGTTCTCGGTTTCGTGACTGAGCTGACCGCGAAGTACAACACTGAGCTGATCGTGACCATCCGTATTCCGAACGTTTTCCCGCTCGCGCAGGAAATCGTACGCCAGGGCTACATCGCTGCTGGTAAGCCGGATATGTTCAAGGAGGACACGGTGCAGTTCCTCTCCAGCG
>JAEZJZ010000053.1 GCA_023436245.1 Bacillota bacterium
TCGCGCCCGCAGCACGCGAGAGCGTCAGAAAGTCGGCATATCCCCCACCGTAGCCCTCAGCATGCCAGACTGTTCAGTTTGCGCTTCGTAGAGGCTCGGCATGCCGAGTTGATCCCGGCACCACAGCCTGCTGTGGTGCTGCGATACCAGGGAAATCGGACTCTCTGAACGACCTCGCATGCTGCAGGGTCTACGGCAGGGAGAAAAGCCACAGCGAAAGGGAGAGGCCAAGCCAGCCTCTCCCTGACATTTGTCGGTACGCTATCCATCCAGACCTTCCAGCACCCGGGCCAGTTCCTCATCCGAGTGTACTAGAATACCCTCGCGCAAGCGTTGCTGCACATCCTCAGGCAGCCGCGAGATGGGCATGTCCGAGTAGCGCCGCAAGAACACGGCACTGGCTTTGTCCCGACCGCGAAACACCGCCACGTATCCGTCCTGCTCGCCGATCAGGTAGCAGGTGCGGCAGTCCTGACAGAGTACTGGAACCTCACCCTGAAGCACCACCTGTGGGGCGGTGCCTCCCGGAACTGCGCTGGTAGAGCGTGCGAAGTCGTAGACCATGAAGTCCAGTCCGGCCTCAAACAACTGCTCCGGCGTGAAGAAGGCATCATGCCCACAGCTGAACGTGACGTGATAGGTAGGCGCCGAATTCTGGGCCTGATTGTTACCCGCCAGCCGCGCGCCGGCGGAAGGCAACTGATTGGCCATGCGATCCCCGGGACCGTAGAAGAAGTAGACTGCGGCCACAGCAGCGAGCAACATGCAAATCCAAACTGGTCTCCACCTGCGTGATGACAACGAAATCACCCCTAGCAAATGTATTGTCGGCGGATAGTATGTCCGGCACTTGCCCGGGGTATGCGAGAGTCTCTTGTCCTTCCGGCAAGACATCTGGTGTCTAGGAGGTTCAGCCGCTTCCCTCGCCAAGCTCAGAGCGACCTAGCTTCAGAAACTGCTGGCTACCGGATGATGACACTGGCGCGCAGCCTGTCCCAGAGGAGTGCAAAAGCCGCCCCGGCTGGGGCGGCTTCTATCACAACTACTCCTCGTCCTCAATGTCTGCGTTGGTGTAGACGTTCTGTACATCGTCATGCTCTTCCAGAGCGTTCAACAACTTCAGAGCCTTCTCTGCCGCTTCTCCCTCCACCGCCACCATCGTCTGAGGCAGCATGGAGAGTTCCGCCGACTCGATCGCCACACCCTGCTGTTGCAGGGAGCGACGCACTGCTTCCAATTCGTCCGGGGCAGTGATCACCTGGAAACTGTCTTCCTCGATCTGCAGGTCCTCTGCGCCAGCCTCAAGCACCACGAGCAGCATGTCGTCCTCGGAGCGCATTTCCACTTCCCGGTCGATCAGAATGACCCCTTTGCGGTCGAACATGTAGGAGACGCAACCGGTCTCGCCCATGTTCCCGCCGTTCTTGCTGAACAGGTGCCGGATATCGGACGCGGTGCGATTGCGATTGTCACTGAGCAAGTCGACGATCACAGCCACGCCGCCAGGCCCATAGCCTTCATAGGAGAACGACTCGAAGTTGTCCCCATCTTGGGCGCCTACGCCCCGCTGGATTGCACGGTTGATGTTCTCATTAGGCAGGTTGGCAGCCCGAGCTTTATCAACGGCCATACGCAAAGCAAAGTTGGCCTCGGGGTCTCCCCCACCCTGCTTGGCCGCCATGATGATCTCTTTGGCAATTTTCGTGTAGAGTTTTCCCCGTTGAGCGTCTACTTTTGCCTTCTTGTGTTTGATGTTAGCCCATTTGGAATGACCTGACATGAATTCACACTCCTAATTCAGCAACACGCAGTGTTGCGATAACAATGAAGGTGATTCTCGCTCGCGAGAATCAGTTGGTACCCCCAGCAACACGCAGTGTTGCGATGGCAATTAAGGCGATTCTCGCTTGCGAGAATCAGTTGGTACCTCCAGCAGCATGTAATGCTGCTCTGCGTCAATCTAGCAAAACGTCCGGGCGAGGGGGCAGGCAGCGCTTATGGGCGCTGACCTTGTTCAGCCGGTCGACAACTTCCCGCACATGCGCGGATGCCGCGCCGGTGAGAATGTAGTCGTCCAACTCACGGTAGGAGATGCCCATCTCCTTTTCATCATCCTGGCCGGCCCAGAGGCCGGCTGACGGCTTTTTGTCGATAATCTCCTGCGGAACGCCTAAGCATGCCGCCAGTTCCCAGACCTGTCGCTTGACCAGCCCAGCGATCGGCATCAGGTCGACACCACCGTCTCCGTGCTTCGTGAAATAGCCGATGGTCAACTCACTGCGATTGCCAGTGCCAAGCACCAGGGCGCGCCGCTTAGCTGCATGATAGTAGAGTGTCGTCATCCGCAAACGCGGCTTGATATTGGCCACGGCCAGTTGCGGGTCATCCGCCTGCACCGCCAGTGTGCGGCACATCTGATCAAATGCCTCGCTGAGGTCGATCGTCAAGTACGGCAAGTCGAACGCCTTGGCGCATAACTCGCCGTGCACTGCATCCTCTGGATCACTGTGGCAAGGCATGATGATGCCTAACGCCTGCTCACCAAACGCCTTGCTGGCCAGCCCGGCCACGACTGCTGAATCAACACCACCGCTCAGCCCGAAAGCCACACCCTGGCAGCCAGCGGCGGTCACCTGCTCCTTCAGCCACTTGATCAGTTGATCAGCGACCAGTTGAGCATTCATGCTGTCACCTCCATCAAAACTCTGTCCCGCGCTCCAGTGCCGCGTAAAATCCAGGACTACCATGGGGCGTCAAGTCTCAGTCTGAAATGCGGGTACGCTTTGGTCTTCCATTATCAGGTTTGAGACTTGACGCCGTTCTAGACGTTGAAACGAATGTTCAGGATATCTCCATCCTGCACGATGTAGTCCTTGCCCTCCAGGGCGAACCTCCCGGCTTCTTTCACTTTGACTAAACTTCCCAGGGCAACGAGGTCGGCATACTTCATCGTTTCAGCGCGAATGAATCCACGCTCCAGGTCAGAGTGAATTTTGCCGGCTGCCCGCTTCGCGGTCGTATTCTGCTCGATGGTCCAGGCCCGGACCTCGTCTTCACCCACGGTGAAGAAGGAGATCAGCCCGAGCGTCTCATAGGTGACCTGCATCACGCGGTCGAGGGCCGGTTCCTCTATGCCCAGTTCAGCGAAAAAGGCTTCCTTGTCTTCGTCCGGCAACTGGCCCAGTTCCTCTTCAATCTGCACACAGAGCTCAATCAGCGGCAAGCCTTTGGCAGCAGCAGCTTGCTGTAATGCCTCCCGTCCGGGATAGTCGCGGGCAGAGAACTGGGCTTCATCCAGGTTGACCACCACGATCATCGGCTTGTCCGTCAGGAAGGTATAATTCACCAGCAGGAAGCGCTCGTCAGCGCTTAGTTCCAAGGAAGAAAACGGCAACTCCTGCTCCAGATGAGCCAGACACTTCTGCAGCACAGCCAGCTCCTTGGTCTGCTCCGGGGTAATCTTCTTACCCTGCTGGATGCGGGTGATCCGCTTGTCCACAAAGTCCAGATCGGCCATCAAGAGTTCAAAGTTGACCGTCTCCATATCGCGCACAGGGTCAATGCTGTCCTCCACATGCATCACATCTGCATTCTCAAACGCGCGCACCACCTGAACCAAGGCATCCACCTGCCGCACTCCGTCCAGGAAGGTGTTGCCAACTCCCTGACCCTGACTGGCGCCTCTGACCAATCCGGGAACATCGATCACTTCCATTTGGGCATAGGTCGTCTTCTTTGGCCGGTATAACTTGGACAAGAAGTCTATCCGGCGGTCAGGCACCTTGGCGATGCCAATGTTGGCATCCGTCTTGCCCGAGAAGAACTGTGAAGTCTGCACATGCGCCCCGGTGAGCAGGTTAAACAGAGTGGTCTTGCCCACAGTGGGCAATCCAACGATCCCACATGATAACATCCGAAAGATAACCGCCTTTCCCAAGAGACAAAGCTCTTAATCCGCTGCAGCACCTGGCCGGGAACAGTCTGCTACTCCTATTCCTCTGACTGTCCCAACGAGACTGCGCCACCGATGATCTGGTAGATATCCTGCAACATGCGCTCCACACGCATGGCATTCTCCTGAAACTGCCTGATATCAGCGTGCATGAAGACGATTTCAGCCAACTTGGACAACTGCTCCTTGGCCTCCTCATCCACTTCTGCCCCGCTCATCTCCTGCATCTGTAGTTGCATGCTCTTCTGCATGAAACCATCCAGCATTTGCTTGGCCTGCGGATCCTGGTCAACCTTCCGCTTGGCGGCCTCCATTGCCGCCACGTCCGGGTGCTGACGCAGCGCCCTTGCCAACCCATGAGCCAGATCGTATACGTTCAAAATACATAACCTCCTCACTGCTAGATCACAACTCAGTGCGCCCCTCTTGACGCCACCACGAGTGACGCAATTTACGATAATTCGTTCCGTCAGTCCGGAACGCCTGCGCCGTGAACGCGACCATAAGCACGGCAGACCCACGTTGATTGAGTGCTAGTATTGCCGCACAGACTTCCAGAGCTGACGAGCCAGAACCAGACTCGCGAACGCGACCACGAAAATGTAGATCTCGGTCATCCAGTAACCGATGACCCACTGCTGGTATAATAGAACGGAGAAGTTGCCAACTGCGTGCAAGAGGACCGCCAACACAGCGAAGCGGATGGGACGCCGGGTGGCAAATCCGTAGGCGATGATGGTAGCCAGCCCGATATGCAGACCGATCGCAGACCAACGCTCGAGCACGGCGGGCAATGACCAAAGGCGAGCCAATCCAAGTGGCGCCGCGACCAATTGCCACGCTTCCCATACTCCGAAGCCAAGCCCAACCGCTGCCCCCAATCCCTGCCAGTTTACGGACCAGTCCGCAGACACCCTGGTCAGTGCCAAGCCGGCTGCCTTCAGCGTCTCCTGTACGATGCCGCTGACCAGGACCACCAAACTGCCCAGCACCCAGACGGACCAGCCTAGCCGGCTCCCCTGGGCGTTGACCCAGGTCTGGATTCCTGGTTGGATGTAGGTCGTCAACAGAAAGGCCAAGGCGCCCAGGGTTAGCGGGGGCCAGAACCGCCTGTCCTTAAGGCGCAGGCTGCCAGGGAAGAACACGCGCAGCCAGAACAAGCCAAAGGCCAGAAAGAGCAGGCCGTACCCGACCGCATACAGAACGTTCGCCGCCTGATACAGAAAGGTGTCGGACATCAGCAAACTCACCTCTTTTCATAGTCTTCACCCCATTTTACCATCATCTAGCTGGCAAGCAACCACAGGGAGAGAGAACGATGCAAAAGAACAGACATGTCCTGCTATTCTTCGTGGACGGACTGGGACTGGCCCCTGCCGGGCCAGATAACCCTTGGGGATACTTACCGACAGCCAATCTGCGCAGCCTCTTGCCCGGTGGCCTGACGGTCGCGAGCGCAGGCCTGTCAACAGAACTCGCGACGCTCAGCGCACTGGACACAACACTGGGGGTTCCCGGCTTACCACAGAGTGCCAGTGGACAGACAGCCTTGCTTACGGGTGTGAATGCCCCAGGCTTGCTCGGACGGCACCTCTCAGGCTACCCCGACTCGTCTCTGGTACAGCTCCTAGCTGAGCACAGCCTGTTTCGGCGTCTATCTGAGCAGGGCATCAGCGCCACCTTTGCCAATGCGTTTTATGATGATTATTGGCGGGAGTTCCCCTCCGGCCCTCATTCCGCCACCACTGAAGCAGTGCTGACAGCTGGGCTTCCACTTCGGACCCAATCTGATCTGCGGCAGGGCAATGCCGTCTATCAAGACATTACCAACCTCATCCTGCAAAGACGCAGCCTTGAGCTGCCCCTGATCACGCCAGCGCTGGCCGGCGAACGTCTGGCGCACATTGTGCGTCAGCATCATTTCACCCTGTTTGAGTTCTTCCAAACAGACGTGGCAGCTCATAAGGGCAGGCGAGAGCTGCTTGAGCAACACATTCAGAACATAGATGCGATGATGGGAGCAGTGTTGGCAAACTCGAACTTACACGATTTATGGGTTATCTTGGCAAGCGATCACGGTAACAGCGAAGACCTGAGCACCAGCGATCATACGCTGAACCAAGTACCCGGCCTATCCGTGGGCGCAAATAGCGCGACTGCCCGAGCGTGGCGGAGCATCATCGACATTGCAGAGAGCATTGTGGGCTGGCTGCTCACCTCAGACTGAGAGTGACAAGAGCGACCGTTGTCAGCTGCCGGTGTTGCTTGCGAATGGTTGCCAGGCGTGGAATAATTAATAGTGATTGCTTTTTCGCCTGAATCAGCATTCTGACGCATGTTTGGAGGGAGGTGGAGGCGTGTGGACAGTGTTGTTGGCCTTGGGCATCGGCTTCGCCTGCGGTCTGCTGCCCGGCGCAGCGCGCTGGCAAAAAGCTAACCGAGTCTTGAGCACTGTCGGCCTATTTGCGCTACTCGGCGGAATGGGAGTTGAGCTGGGCGGCAATGCTGACATCATGTCCAGCTTGCCTACCATCGGCCTGACGTCAGCAGCTTTGGCTGGGTTAGCCGTGCTTGGCAGTGTTCTCTTCACTTTGCCGATTCTGTCGCTGTTCCACGGTCGGGATTGCGAAAAGGAGGCTGTCGCCAAAGAATGACCTGGCTCATCCTTTTGGCTGTCACCGGCGGCATGCTGCTCGGTAGGCTCGTGCTGGCGCCGCCACAGATTGCCTTTTTCTCGCAGATTGGCCCGCTGGCGCTGTCTGCTCTGCTCTTCAGTATCGGCTTTGACCTGGCCCGCGATCGGAGCGTTTGGCATAGGCTCCGGAACCTCGGCTGGCGCGTGCTCCTGGTTCCGGCCACGGGCGCGGTTGGTAGCCTGCTTGGCGCCTTAGTTGGCGGCATGCTGGTCTCACTCGGCCCCTGGGAAGCACTGAGCGTAGGGGCCGGCTTCGGCTGGTACAGCCTCTCTGGCGTGCTGCTCAGTAATCTGGGTTTCACCGCGCTCGGCGCTATTGCCTTCTTGAGCAATGTGCTGCGCGAGCTCTTGGCTGTGTTGCTGATGCCCTGGCTTTCGCAGCAGGTACATCCGGTGGCAGGAATTGCGCCGGGGGGCGCCACGACCATGGACACGACGCTTCCGATTCTGGCCCGCTATGGCACGCATGAATCGACGATGATCGCTTTGCTGAATGGCGCTACGCTGTCTCTCTTGGTGCCGTTCTTGGTTCCGTTTTTCGCCAGGCTGATAGACTGACAATTCTGATGCAGGAATTAACTGCAGCAAGCAGAATACTTTTGTAACAGGAGATTTCCAAGCCTAAGGCCGCACCTAGTCGGCCGTGGCAATACAATGGGAGAATTTTGGGAGGGAGATTACACTTGGACGACCCTGGTGGTAGTACGTACCGATTATTGATCATTGTTGTGCTATTGACGCTTTCAGCTCTTTTCTCCGGTTCGGAGACCGCTCTCTTCTCGCTCAGCCCCGTGCGGGTGCGGCAAATGCAGGATAGAGGCGTGAAGCGGGCGAAGCTGATTGAGGCAATGCTCAGCAATGGACAGCACTTGCTCTCTGCTCTACTGATCGGCAACACGATGGTGAACATCTGGTTGACCAGTCTAGTGACAACCGGCTTGCTGGCACTGCTCGGAGGTAGCTACGGGGCGCAACTGGCCGGCCTGCTGGCCACAGTCATCGCCACTCTGCTGCTTCTGGTGTTCGGCGAAGTGACGCCGAAGGCGATCGCCGCCGCCATGCCGGAGCGTTTCGCAGTGATGGTAGCCACACCTGTGCAGTTCGTCTGCACACTGCTTCGTCCGCTTGTCTGGCTGGCCGATCTGGTCACCGGAGGCAGAGGCGGGCATGAACCAACCGCTGCGCCGGTGGTCACGGAAGAGATCATCAAGACAGCGGTGAGCATCGGTGAAGAGGAAGGTCAACTGCGGCAAGAGGACCGAGAGATGATCTATGGCATTTTTGCCAGCGATGACACGCCGATCAGCCGCATCATGGTGCCCCGTCAGCAGATCATGGCGCTTTCCAGTGAAGCGTCCGTCGATGAGGCAGTGGAGATGCTGCAGTCTGAAGGCTACTCCCGACTGCCGGTGTACCGGAGAGACTTGGACCACGTGATCGGCCTGATCTATGCGAAAGATCTGCTGGCTCACCTTTATCAACAGCGCCCAAGTGGGTTGAAAGACCTGATTCGTCCAGTGATGCGCTGCCGCCCCAACCGACCAGCCAATCAACTCTTGGCAGACATGCGGGCCAAGCGCGTTCAGCTTTGCCTGGTGACGGACGAAAGCGGGCGTACATTGGGACTGGTGACGATGGAGGATCTGGTGGAGGAAATCGTGGGCGAGATTGTGGATGAGTACGACGCTGCTGACGAGTTGGCGCGGACGGAGGTGGCGTCATGCTAGCAACTATCGTGATGGTTGCCCTTTGGTTGACGAGCTTCCTGCTGATCGGTGTCTTTGCCGGTTCCGAATCTGCGTTGGTGCATCTGGACACCTTGGCTGTAAAGCACTTGGTCAGCCAAAAGACTGAGGGTGCCGAGAACGTCGAACGGTTGCTGGCAGACAGACAATGCCTGCTCAGCGTGCTCCTGATCGGCACCAACGTCGCCACGGTGCTCTCGACCGTGCTGGCTACAGTGCTGCTGCGCGATGTGTGGCTCGCCGGCTTCTCCGGCGCCACGGTTTCGGCCGGCCTGATGGTTGTGCTGATTCTCATCTTCGGCGAGATACTGCCGAAGAAATGGGCACACCAGCATGCCATCTCTTGGTCACTAAGAGTGGCTCGTCCACTTGAGGTGTTCTATCGCATCAGCCGACCCCTGGCTATCGTGCTGGTGCAACTACCCCGTCTGCTCAGTCGCCGCATGAGTTCAGAAACTGACGAAGCGACCGTAGATGAGGATTCCATCTTGACGATGGTGGACCTGAGCGAAGAAGGCGGTGGAGTGCAAGAGGCCGAGCGTGACATGATTGTAGGCGTGCTTGAGTCAAATCACACGCAAGTCAGGGATCTGATGATTCCACGAGTTGATGTACTGGCGGTGGCCATCGATGACCCACTGCAAGAGGTGCTGCAACAGGTCACTCAATCCGGTTTCTCCCGCATACCAGTTTACGATGGCAGCATCGACAATGTAGTCGGCATTCTCTATCTGAAGGATCTGCTGGAGCACTGGCACAGCAGCGAACACCTCAACCTGGCCGAGATCATGCGGGCTGCTTACTTCGTGCCTGAGACGAAAAGGACCAGCGACTTGCTGCGCGAGCTAAAACGCCTGCACATTCACATGGCGATTGTGGTGGATGAGTACGGCGGCACCGCCGGCTTAGTGACGATCGAGGACTTGCTGGAAGAGATTATCGGAGAGATTCAGGATGAATACGACTTGGATGAGGAAGCAGAAGTCGTTGAACTGGGCGAAGACAGCTGGCTGGTGGATGCACGCGTGCCGATTGATCAGGTGAGCGAGCTCGTCGGGGCTGAACTCCCAGATGATGAAGTCGACACGATTGGCGGACTGGCCTATCTGGAACTCGGGCGTATTCCCACGTCCGGCGACATCTTCCTGCTACCGGAACACGGTATCCAGTTGACCGTGGCAGAAACCGACCGGAACCGCGTGACCAAACTACGCATTGATCGCATCCGAGAAAGTCAACTGCAGGGCGCATAGCCCTGCAGTTTTCCTATTTGCCAAAGCCTCGCTTGTGGAGAGGTTGCCTGTTCATGCTACACTAGAAAGGGGTCGAGTCTCTGACACAAAACTCAGTTGCTGCGGGGCGGTCCGAACTGTGCCCCGTAGAGACTCGGCATGCGGGAGCGTTCAAAAAGTCGCCCTTCGCTAGGTGTATCGGCGCCGACGCGAGAACTCGGAGGCTGCGGGCGCCATGCATGGCGCCCCTACAGGACTATGCGCATTCCCGTAGGGGTCGCATGCATGCGACCCGGCTGCATACGGTTTGCCGCAACCGCTCTTGGCCTCGGTTCGGCACCACAGCATGCTGTGGTGCTCCGACCCCAAGGAAATGGGATCTTTCGAGTATTCTCGCATGCTGGGTTCTCAGTTGACCGAGTACCAGCTGAAGAGGTCACTAAGAGAGTAGGGATGTGCTAGATATGCTTAAGCTGAAAAGGGATCTTTGGTTCTTCTACTTCTCTCTGCTCTTCTTCGCGCTGGCAGTCGGCCTATACAACGTCTTCCTGCCCGCCCACATCCGCAATTTGGGCGCCAGCCCGGTGCAACTGGGCCTGCTCGGAAGCCTGGGCATGGCAGTCTCCACCCTGGCCGCGCTGCCGGGAGGCTGGCTGACTGACCGCTACGACCGCAGGCTATTGATGATCATCGGATGGGCGATGTGCATCCCCGTGCCAATCATCTTCTCCCTGGCTAAGACCTGGCAGTGGATGATTCCGGGGTATGTCCTCTTCTATTTGTCCATGTTCAGCAACACCCCGATGCAGGCTTATGTGGCTGACAAAGCAGACCCCAGCAACGTGTCCTCCACTTTCACCATCGTCTTTTCGTCCTTCTCACTGGGGAGCATCCTTGCTCCCGCTCTGGGCGGCTGGTTGACCAAATTGGTCAGCCTGCGCACGATCTTCCTCATCTCCTTTGGACTCTACACCATCTCGACGGTGATCATTTGGCAAATGAGCGCGAACAAGCCGCATGCCCATACCTCAATCAGCCGCGGCTCCTGGAAGCGGGCGCTGCAGCCGACCTTGATCTCCCATGTGGCCCTGTTCACCTTGGTGATGATGGTGCTCAATCTGCCGCTCTCCTTCATCACACCCTACATGCAGGATGTGGCTGGGTATGACTTGCTTCGGATTGGCCTACTGGGTTCACTGGCCTCTCTGGGAGCGGTCATGCTTGCGCCTGTGATCGGGCGGATCGGCGACCGCCGGACAGTGTTCTTGGCGCTCGGCTGTTCACTCCTGCTGGTGGCTGTCGCCTATAGCGTGCAATTGACCTGGGCCTTGCTGCCGACCTACGCCATAGCCTTTCTGCTTCGGGGAGCCAGCGGCAGCCTGGGTTCGCTGATGACATCCCATATCGGGAAAATCGCCAGCAAAGAGGCACTTGGCATGAGCTTCGCCTTCTACAACCTGGCCACCAGTCTGGGCTCCACGATCGCCCCTTATGTCGCCGGTCAATTCTACAGCAGATCGCCGGGTCTCCCCTTTGCGGTCACGGTGGCGCTCGCAGCGATGCTGGCCGCATACTTTCTGCTGCGCCACCGACGCATGTCGCGGGCGCCAGCGGCTGCTGACATTTCAGTTTGATCTTGGTGTTGGTGCAGGTTTTCGAGGGGAGAACGGGAATAGTAAAGTGAGTCCCCTCGTGGATAGGAGGTTGGTCGCTTGCCCCAAGTCATTCTCTTGCGTCATGGCCAGACAGACCATAATCAGCAAGGAATCATGCAAGGCTTGCTGAACGTGCCGCTGAACAGCACCGGACAAAGCCAGGCCGAGGCCGTAGCCGACTGGCTGCAGTCAACCTGTCAACTCGATCTCGTCTTCTGTAGCAACCTGGAGCGGGCCAGGCAGACGGCTGAGCCGATCGCCACAGCTCAAAACTGCCAATTGCAGACGGTGGCCGCTTTGCGGGAAATGCATGTGGGTGAGTGGCAGGGACTGACCTACCAACAGGCAGAGCGGCGAGATCCGGACATCTGGCAAGACCTACTGCGCGACCCATTTCATACTGCTCGTCCCGGCGGCGAATCCTTTGCCGATGTGCACCGGCGGGTGACCGACTGGTGGCGTCAGACGGTGGAGCCGATGGACGACGAGACAGTCTGCGCCGTAGTCACTCATTGCGTGCCAGTGCGCGCGATCCTGGCCTATTGCTTGGACATAGATCCGGTGGACTTCAGTTTGCGTATCTCTCTCAAGAACACTGGAGTCTCCACTTTGGAGTATGATCGCAAACACCGGCGCTGGTTGGTGCATTCGATCAACGCCAGCTGTCACTTGGGGAAACTGTCTTTACCGTAGGATAGAACGAGTATGGGAGGTAAAACGAAATGACAAAAGTGATCAAGGGTGGATGGTTGTTTGACGGCAGCGGTAGCCTGCTCGAAGACCAGGCTGTGATCATCGAAGGCAACCGGGTAAAAGAGGTTGTTTCTGCAGCCAGTTTGCCGGTGGAACATAGCCTGTCGGTGATCGACGCCGATGGTTGCACGGTGTTGCCCGGGCTGATCGACTGCCATGTACATATCTGCAGCAGCGGAGTGGCGGACGGTTCAAAGGAAGCCATGGATCCGGACGCAATGATCGCATTGCGCGCGGCCAACAACGCCCGCACCCTGCTGCACTCGGGCTTCACCACCATCAGGAACATGGGCACGAAGCATCAGGTGGACATTTCGGTCAAGCAGGCAATCGAATACGGCTATATCATCGGTCCCCGCATCATCACTTCCGGCGAAATGCTGACCATGACCGGAGGCCACGGCTGGACCGCTGGGCGCCAAGTAGATGGTCCCGACGAAGCCCGTAAGGGCGCGCGCGAACAGCTGAGGGCCGGAGCTGAAGTGATCAAGATCATGGCCACCGGCGGCGTGATGACCCCCGGCGTGGAGCCGGGTTCGCCGCAACTGACCATCGAGGAGATGCGTGCAGCCGTGGAAGAGGCACACAAGGCCGGCCGCAGGACCGCCACTCATGCCCAGGGCACCACTGGCATCAAGAATGCCATCTTGGCTGGTCTGGACACGATAGAGCACGGCATCTTCCTGGATGACGAAGTGATCCAGATGATGATCGACCGTGGCGTGGCTCTGGTGCCAACGCTGGTCGCTCCTTACCATATCGTGCAGGGCGGCGTGGAGGCCGGCATCCCGGCCTACGCAGTAGAAAAAGCCAATCGGGTCTTCGACGCACATAAGGCGAGCTTCCAAAAGGCATTGGCCGCTGGGGTGATTATCGCCTTCGGCACCGACTGCGGCACTCCCCTGAACAAACCTGGCGTGAATGCCCTCGAGTTTGAGTTACTAGTCAAGTACGGCATGACGCCGACCCAGGCTCTGCTGGCGGCCACCAGCGTCGCCGCCAAGGTCTGCGACCGCGATCAAGTGGGCTCCGTTGCTCCGGGGAAGTTCGCCGACCTCCTGATCGTGAAGGGCAACGTGTTGCAGGATGTGACACTGCTGCAGAACCAGCAGAATTTCCAGTCCGTGATCAAGGGCGGCCAGTGCGTGAAGTAGCAGGCAACGTACCGATAACCGGTAACAAGAAGCTGTCACAATGACGGCCGCTTGAATAGCATTAAAAGACGACGACTGGCAGGTGGCCAGTCGTCGTCTCTGCATTTCGTGGGGGGCGTGCTGCCGCCAAGTTGCAGATTCGGGCAGGCGCGGGGCGCATGCATGCGCCCCCTACGGCAAGCCGGGCATCTAGTATGCCAGGAGCGCCATGCGTGGGGCGTGGACAAGATGCGCCCCCTACGGGCAAGCCGGGCATACGCCGTCTTCGTAGGGCCCCCGTGCGTGGCGCCCTTGTCGTCTCTAGTACATGCGCTCAGGGATGAGCACGTTCTCCAGGGGACGCCCGTCCAAGTAACGGCGGATGTTCTCGCAGAAGAGGTCAGTGATCAGGATGTTCTCCTTGTCGCTGGTGCTAGCGGAGTGCGGGCTGACCAGGACGTTCGGCATCGTCCAGAACGGACTGTCAGTCGGCAAGGGCTCTGTGGCGAAGACATCAAGGCCGGCCCCGGCGAGGTGGCCGGACTGAAGCGCTGCGATCAGATCCTCTTCCACCACCAACTGACCGCGGGCAATGTTGATCAGCACCGAGCCCTGCGGCATTGCTGCCAGTTCCCGTTGGCCGATCAGATTCTCCGTCTCGGGCGTGTGCGGGGCGATCAGCACCAGGAAGTCTGTGCGTGGCAGCACGGAAAGCAGTGCGCTCTGCGAGTAAAGCTCATCAACATTCATCTGCTGTGGGTTCCGGCCAGACGCATCCCTGACGATGCCAATAACGTGCATGCCAACGGCACGCGCAAACTCGGCCACCTTGCTGCCGACGCGCCCCGCCCCGAACACGGTCAGGGTGCCGCCCCTGAGGTCGCTGCCGGTGAACCGCTCCCACACTTTTGCCTGTTGATACTCCATTGTCCGCTGCAGCCTGCGGCTGAACATCAGCATCACCAATAGACAAAACTCGGCCAGCGGCTGTGCGTGCACGCCTGAAGCCGTGGTGAACACTGTGTTTGGCATGCGTGTCGCGTACCCACTGTTCTTGATGAAGGCGCCAATTCCGGAACTCGTGAACTGAATCCACTTCACTTGCGGCGCCAGCTCAGGCAGATCATCCCGATGGCTGTGGTCGAAGTCGAACAGGATTTCCGCCTGGCTGAGCAACTCCTGCCAACGAGCCTCCTCTGCGGGAGTGCGCTGGAATGTAGCTTCGCCGTTGTGGTCGGCAACGTAGCGTGGTGGAGCGATCAGCGATGGCTCGTAGATCACATGCAGGCGTTCGTCCACGGCGCGAATCCTGGCAACATGTTCCTCTTCCAGATAGCTGGTGATCAGCAGGTTGTGTCTGCTCGTCATCTTGTTACTTCCTCCCATGCGTCTTGTATATAGCCATCATATCACGAAACGAAGCCCGAGCAAGCAGGCAATGGCAAGAGCACCGACGAGCATTCACCCTACTCGCCGGTGCTCCTCCTGTTTAGATCTCAATCCTTTAGCTGCACCACTTTGGGGGCATTGCCGTTCTCCACCCGCCTGGTTGAAAGCAGATACCAGGCCAGCAAGTAGTGGATGACCAGGGCGAGAACGGCTGTGTACACGACATTCCAGTAGCGCAGATAGACCCGATAACTCGCCAGCACCAGCAGCCACTCAAGCACCACCGTGCCCAGGGCAAAACCGGCTGTATAAAAGAAGCGGCCGGTGCCGGTGCGAATCTGCAACAGCCAATGGCCAAAGACAATTGTCAACGGCATCCAGGCCAGGGTCAGGAACAAGGGAATACCCCGATAGGAAGCAAACTCAGTGAAATTGAACCGCCAGACGCGCAATATCTGCACAGCCACCCACTGGATAGCAACAGCCACCAACCAGCCGCCGACGATGCCAAAGGGCAGCAGTCTGATTACGTCACGGCGTGGGACAAACACCAACATGGCGATGGCAGCCATCATGAACAGCAGTACCCAAACCAGACTGTTGGCCACGTCAAATCACCCCGCATTATTTGCTTTGCGTAGCTTCTCTCAATTCGCTGCCAGCTATGCCAACTTGGCTGCATCTCAGCCAAAGAAGAAAAGCGACTGATCGCCCCGTCGGCTGAAGATATTAAGCAGGGAGGGATGAACTTGCCGGAAAGACGTTACGCAGACTTCACTGAAGGCGATATCCCCAAACAACTGCTGCAATTCACTTGGCCGATGCTGGCGGGTAACGCGCTCCAAGCCTTTTACAACATGGTGGACAGCTTTTGGGTGGGAAGATTCCTGGGGCCAGCCGGCCTAGCGGCTGTCTCGGTCAGCTTCCCGATCATCTTCGCCCTGATCAGCCTGGTGATGGGATTGACCATGGCCACGACGACATTGGTCTCCCAGTACTTTGGCGCCAAAGACGAGTACATGATGAAGAAAGCGGTGAACAATTCCCTCACCCTGCTCTTCTGGTCAGCCCTCGCGATCTCGTTCATCGGCATCGTGTTCCGCCTTCGCATTCTCCGCTTGGTTAACACCCCCGAGGAGATAATCGGGGATGCGGCCAGCTACCTGCTGGTCTTTCTGGGCGGTCTGGTCTTCATGTTTCTTTACAATGTCCTCAGCGCCATTCTACGGGGCTTGGGCGATTCGCGCACTCCCCTGCTCTTCCTCGTCTACTCCACCGTGATCAACATTATCCTGGACCCTGTCCTAATCTTCGGCTGGGGTCCTATTCCCCGCCTGGGCGTGTCCGGGGCGGCGCTTGCCACGGTCATTGCCCAAGGAATCTCGGCCTTTCTGGCTGTGCGCTATTTGGACAAGGTCGGGCACCTGATCTCACTCCGCCTGCAGGATCTGAGTTTCGACCGCCACCTGACCGCGCTGACCCTGCGCATCGGCTTGCCCGCCGGCATTCAGCAAATGGTCGTCTCACTCGGCAACTTGACCGTCAGCAGCTTCATCAACAGCTTTGGGCAAACGGTAGTGGCAGCCTACGGGGCTGCGGGCAGGCTGGATCAGTTCGCGTTCATGCCAGCCATGTCCCTCGGGATAGCGACATCCGCTTTCGTCGGGCAAAATCTGGGCGCAAACAAGCAGGAACGGGTGCATGCAACCGTACGCGCCAGTTTGCTACAGGTCACGCTCTTCACTCTGCCGGCCGTGCTGTTGGCGCTCCTGGCCCCCACTGCCCTGCTCAGTCTGTTCACGGATGACCAGGCTGTGCTCGAAATCGGAGGCCAATACCTGCGCATTGCCGCCTTTTCTTACCTCCCATTCGCCTGGATGTTCGTCTACAATGGCGTGCTGCGGGGAGCAGGCGACACACTGCCCACCATGTTCTTTACCATCGGTTCGCTCTGGGTAGTGCGAGTGCCGCTGGCCAGATATCTCTCACGATTGCCCTCCTTGGGGGTACGCGGCATCTGGTGGGGGATAGCCATCAGTCCTCTCTTCGGTCTGCTCTTCAGTGTCCTCTACTACCTGACGGGGCGTTGGCAGCGGGCGGCGGTTACCAGGGAACGGTCCCGCAATTAGCCTGCCCAGGTCGCGATTCTCTGCACCATTTGGGCAGCCGGCGGGCTGCCCTTTCCGATCTCCAAGCAAGCCTGCTGGCTCACCGCCTTCTTCCTCCAGCCCCAAGACGCAGCCAACTCACCATTCCGGAACCGGGATGCCGTCAGGCCGCCTGAGCAAAACCTCTTCGCTAATGAAAGGTTTGCACATTTTCTTGCACAAGCTGCCCAGACGATTTACAATGGAGTTAACAGGTGAACAAAATTATGCATATATGCCAGCCGCATGTTATCCAACGTCAACCGTGCGACGGCAGCCAAACACTGCCGGCCAGGCATTGAAGAACAACCTGAGGAGGAGTGATCTTTCATGGATTCTACCAAGCATTCCTTGGCAGATTTTCTAGACACCCCAGAACTGGACATCATGGGCCGCGCCAAACTGTTCACGGAGTTCATCGACGACACCGCTGCCCGGCAGCATCTGCAGTATCGGCGGGTGTCGTTGTCCGGCTCGGGCCCGACCATGCAGGTTCTTGATCCATACACGGGGCAGGTCAGAGAGATGATCTACATGGCCTCGAACGACTACTTCAACCTGACGAAGCACCCACGGACTATTGCCGCCGGCAAAGCAGCCTTGGAGAAATACGGCGCTGGCGCCGGCAGTGTGCCGCTCTTGGGAGGCACACTGGACATCCATGTCGAGTTGGAGAAGAAGGTGGCAGAGTTCAAGTCCTGTGAGGACGCTATTCTTTACACCAGCGGCTTTGGCTCCAATTGCGGCACGCTGTTGGCGATGCTGACCGACAAGGATGTAGCCATCCTTGACCTGCTGGTGCATGCCAGCATCGTAGACGGCTGCAAGGGTACGAACGTGCAGCACTTCCGCCACAACAACATGGACTCACTAGAGCGGGCGCTGATCAAGGCTAAGGACAAGTACCGCACCAAGCTGGTCGTGGTGGACGGAGTGTATTCGATGGATGGCGACATCGCCAAGCTGGATGAGATCGTCCGTCTCGCCCATGCTTACGGTGCCTATGTGATGGTGGACGAGGCCCACGCCACCGGCGTGATCGGCGAGCACGGGCGCGGCACTCCCGAACACTTCCACCTCGAGGGCAAAGTGGACATCGTGGCCGGCACATTCAGCAAGGGGCTGGGTGGCGTTGGCGGTTTCATCGCCGGCAGCAGAGAACTGATTGAGTTACTGCACTACTACTCACGAGCCTACATGTTCTCCACTGCCCCCACGCCTCAGGTGACAGCTTCGCTGATCGAGGCGCTGAATGTGATTGAAACAGAGCCAGAACTGCGCGAACAGCTTTGGGAGAACATTCGTTACTTCCGCGAGAACATTCTACGGCTCGGCTATGACATCGGCAATGCCGAAACTGCGATCTTCCCGCTGATCGTCGGGGATGACTTGAAGGTCAAGGAGATGTGCAAACGCTGCCATGAGCTCGGCCTCTACGTCAATCCGGTGCAATATCCGGCCGTGCCGCAGCGCCTGGCCAGGGTGCGCATCAGCCTGATGTGCAACCATACTCGTGAGCATCTGGACAGGACACTGAACATCCTGGAGGATGTGGGCAAGGAATTTGGTGTAATCTAGCGCAGGAACTGAAGAGACCCCGGGGCATGCCCCGGGGTCTCTTTCGTCTACCTATTGACTAATTTGCTGGGAGCGGCTGACCGCTCCCCCGCGCTGCCGCCAAACCAGCAGTAGCCAGAAGCAGGCAAGCGCCGCTAACCCTACGTAGCGCCAGACCGGCGCCAAACCCCAAGTCTCCCCGAGGCTCGTCCAGCCAAAGACGATGAAGATGGCTGAACTGCCGGCCTTGACCATCCACGCGGGCACCCTCTGTAGCAGCCTGCCGACAATGATGCCCAGGCTGTCTGCCGCGACCATGCCGAGCGTTGCCCCCGCCCAAGTCAGCCAAGGCGCTCCGCTCTCTGCGGTAGCGGCTACCGTCGCTAACTGAGTCTTGTCTCCAAACTCGGACAAACAGAAGGCAAGAGCAATGGCCAGAGCCGGAACGCGCGCCAGCAGGCCGCCCTTGGCCTCCTCAGTATCCTCCTCGTCCTCGTCCGCCTGCGACCTGAGAGTGAGCCAGGCGAAGGCCAGGAAGGCAAGGCCGGCCAGAGTCTTCACGTAGGTCATCGGGATCATGTTCCCGAGTAGGCCGCCCACCGCCACTGCCAACCCGTGGACGAGAGCCGATGCCAAGGTCAGCCCCAGCAACACCTGCTTCCAGGAATAGCGGGTGGCCAAGGCCATGATCACCAACTGACTCTTGTCCCCCATCTCCATCAAAAAGATCAGACCAAGCGCAGTCCAGAAAGCCTGCATGAAATACTCTCCCTTCTTTCAGGGCAGAAGCGACAAACAAAAAACCTTTAACGCAGACCAAAGTCTGCGTTAAAGGTCTCGCATTTGCGGATGGGCCAGGCGCCAGGCGCCAGTATGTTGACCCAGCCAACGCCGAAGGCGTCTGCTACTCCCCTTCAACACCAGTTGAACAAATACATCATACCAAAGGCCCGCAGGATGAACAAGCTAAACGAGCCACTTTGCCATGATCACCTCGTCCACGTCGCCCACGGTCAGCCGATATTGCCGCACGCGCCTGCCTTCTTCCAAAAACCCCAGGGAACGATAGAGGCCGATGGCGGCCAAGTTGCTGCTGAACACAGAGAGCACGAGCTTCTCCACACCCCAATCGCGAGCCCTGGTGATGGCTTCCGTCAACAACGATCGACCGAGACCGCGGCCACGATAGCCGGCGATGACGGACATACCAATGGTGGCAGTGTGACGGCTCTTGGTGAGGCGTCCGCGCACCAGCCAAAGATCTCCCACCACCTGCCCGTCTACCTCTGCCACCAGAATCTGTTGATGCTGTCCGTTTTCCCAGAGCATCTGTTCCAGTTGCTGCAGGCTCCACGGAGCGCGCTCGGTGGCCAGATAGATGCCCTCCTGGGCAATGCTCTGCACATTGGCGATCATGCCAAGGGCATCGCCGGGCACAGCTAAGCGCACCAGCACGGCACCGGCATTATCCATTCAATCCCTCTCCCTTCTCCAAATGTTTCCCCTATCTTACAGGCCAGGCCAATGCTCGTCAATCGCATTCGCCATGGCCCTTTTGGCGCGTCACCTGGGCGCGGTCATGCGTAAGCCAACAGCAGAACACATAAGCTAATCAGAAGGGAGAGGATAATATGCGGCATCGCGCCTGGTTACTGGTGCTCCTGCTGCTGGTGGGGTTGGCAAGCAGTTGCCAACCGGATCCGGGCAGCGACCCGGGGGAGGCCGCCGGCCCGTCAGGCGTCACATACCCAGAATGGACGGATCGCCTACAACTGTCCATAGAGCCGGAGCTGGACACCGTGAGCGCTGACCGCGACGGCAAGGTACTGCTCGTTCCCGGAGCTAATGCCTTGTCGCTGGTGAGCAACGCCTCCGGCAAATTAAGTGAGCTGGTGCTCAACTTTGGGGATACACCTCTGCTGACCAGTGCTCTCAGCGCCGACGGTTCCTGGTTGGCAGCGGTTTCAGCGAATGCGCTGCAGATCTACTCAGTCACCGACGGATCGCTACGGAGCAGCGTCAGTTGGCTACAGGCTGTGAATTCTGCCCGAGTGCAAATATCACAGGATGGTCAGAGCGTTGCCTGTCTGCGTAACGGCTATCTGCATCTCTATCACGGCCCTGATCTTAATCTCCGCTGGTCCAGCGAGTTACCAGTCAGCCAACAGGAGCAGAAACTGCAGATGTCAGCCAATGGCCTGACTTTGGCCGTCTGTGGCGATGAGGCGATCGTGTACGCACCAGATGCTGCCAGCCCCCTTTGGAGAAGACCCCTCATCGGCGAGTGCCAGACGGCTATGCTGTCTGGCGATGGCGTCTATCTGGCCGTGGACATGGCAAAGAGCGCCGGAGAGCAGCGGCTGTTGCTGTATACAAGATGGCAAGCGAGTCCGGCTTGGGAGTTTCCGCACAAAGGGAGCGCAACCTGTCTGCGATTCTCGCCTGATGGCGATTGGCTGGCGCTTTCTGCGGACCATTTCTACCTGTTTGATTGCCGCAATGCGCAGCCGGTTATGCAACTTGAACAGCTTGGGTCGGCTGCGCTGGCCGAGCAGCAGGTGCTGTTGATCAGTGAGCAGACACTCTACCGCTTTCAGACTCGCAACCAGCAAGTGGTCAGTTTTCGCTTGCCGGAGTTGCTGGTCGGCGAACTGAGTTACGTCTACACGCAGACTGAGTGGCTGTTCGCTCTGGATGGCACTGGTCAGGTGCAGCTGATACGACTCCCGCTTGCTGCAGCGACAGCTAATCTGGTGTCCATGACCGACGCCTCAGATTTTCTGCAGAAGCGACGACACTATAGATTCTTTAACCAGTCTAATCAGTTAGGGCTAAAGCCACCGGGTAAGCTCAAGGCACGGCAACGCCTTGCTTCCGGGGCGCTGTCTGAGACCTGGCTGGACAGGCAGTGACACGAGAGAGTAGAGAGAGGGCACGGGCACGTGATCGCATGCACGGTTGCCTGACCCGCTGTGATAAATGAGGAGGTTACGCATTGAAACGCATCGCCATCGTCACGGACAGTACCGCTGATATCCCGCAGGAACTGGCAGAGACTCTTGGTATCACGATCATCCCACTCACCGTCAACTTCGGTATGAAGCAATACCGGGATGGAATAGACATCAAGAGTGACCAGTTCTACCAGATGCTCGCTTCGGCCAATCCGCTCCCCACCACCTCTCAGCCGTCTCCAGCCGAGTTTCAGGAACTATATGAGCGGCTGCTGCAGGATCATGATAGCGTAATCAGCATCCATCTATCGGCAGGCCTGTCAGGCACACTCAGTTCCGCCAGTGCTGCCCAGGAGATGGTGCAGGGAGATGTTCACCTCGTCGACTCGCGCTCGATCAGTCTGGGCATCGGCGCCCTAGTGGCGGAAGCGATTGAACTGGTGAAGCAGGACCTCGATGCGGCAGAGATCGCTGATCGCTTGCTGGCCGCCCGCGACCGGATTGAAGTGCTGTTCACTCTGGACACCCTGGAGTACCTGCATAGGGGTGGGCGCATCGGTCGGGTTCAGGCTGTGATGGGCTCTCTGCTGAACATCAAGCCGATAGTGCGCGTGGTCGATGGCATCTATGTCACGGCCGGCAAGGCGAGAAGGCAGGAGCAGGCACTGAAAACCATGGCCGAGCTATTCACTTCACTGGCCAACGGCAGGCAGGTCAAGCGCATCGCAGTTGCTCACGGGGCTGCTCTGGAAGCGGCGCAAATGTTGGCCAACCTGCTGGAACAGACCTTTGGGCAGAAGATCGAGTTGCTCACTCAAGTCGGACCCGTGATTGGCGTGCACACCGGTCCTGGTACGATCGGAGCGTGTGTCACCTTCGCTTAGGCCCCCATCGCGCGTCAGCGCACTGCGGAAAAGCAAATCAGGCCCCGGTGGCCCTGGGGCGGGGG
>JAEZJZ010000036.1 GCA_023436245.1 Bacillota bacterium
GCATGCCGAGCCGCTACGAGGGACAAACTGAACAGTCCCACCCGTCGAGCCGCTACGAAGGACAAATTGAACAGTCTCACGACCTGCAGCAGTTCGCACCCTATTGCTGCGCACCGCGTCCGCGCACTGCCAGTTGATACTGCTTCGGCGTGGATCCGACCAACTGCTTAAAGGTGCGGATGAAATGAGACTGGTTATTGAACCCCACCCTCTGCCCCGCTTGCTGCACGGAAATGTCCTGTCTGAGCAAGGTGCGAGCCTGCAGCACGCGGGCATGGATAATGTACTCATTCAGCGTAAAACCGGTTGCCCGCTTGAACAGACGGCCCAGGTGATACTTGTTCAGGTAGAACACCTCACTCAGCCTGTCCAGCGAAAGATCAGCTGACAGATTGCGATGAATGTGGGTGATTACTGGTAGTATCCGTTGCATCTCGCCTTCCATGCGCAGCGGGGGCACCACGGCGGCATCAAATACCTGCTGCAGGAGTAAGAGAATCTCCTGCAGCGCGATCCGGCGGCGCAAGTCCTGACCAAACAAGCCACCTGGAGTGCTGGTTTCCGCTTGCTGCACCAGGCGTAACAGATCTGAGAGTTGCTCGTCATCCAACTGTAGGCAGTGAGTCCTGGTCATCCGGCAGCGGGTGAAGCAAGATGACAAGTCAGTCTGCGGCGTAGACAACTCCGCCACGTACTTGGGGCTAAGATAGAGGACATAGCGCTCGTAAGGGGATTCCGAAGGCGAGACACTGCGATGCAGATCTCCGTCAGCAAGAACCATCAGCGTGCCACGCTTCACCTGGTAAACCCGATCTGCCACAAACCAACTGACATCGTTAGACAGGGAGAGGTTCAGCTCCAGGAACTCGTGAAAGTGATAGTTGTCCATTTGCCAACCGGCGCTGGTGTTGTGGCTGAGCAAGTAGCCTAGGCTGTCCAGCTCGGATTGGTGAGACCGGTCGCTCATGTGAGGGGACCTCCTCTTCGTAATCAGGCGATCCGTAGGTCAAGATAAGTAGAATTTTCTGCGGATTAAGGTAAATATCCTGCTTTTAATCTATGGTATGCTGATCAAAAGACAGTGGCAGAAGGGATTGACTGGCATGTCTGAACTGATCTTCTCAGCCCAAGACGCGCGCTATCAGGAGTACCTACGAGATGAGTCGCGGAGCGTTGGCAGCGCAGAGTCCATTTCCTTTCCCAAGACGGAACAGGAATTGCGGGACATAGTCACAATGTCGGCCGAACAGGGCCTGGCGATTACGGTCCAGGGGGCGCGCACCGGACTCACCGCAGCCGCCGTGCCGCACGGCGGGCATGTGCTCAACTTGACCAACATGAATCGAATCACGGGTCTCCGCTATGACGAGGACGCCGATGCGTTCTTCCTGACCGTGCAGCCGGGCGTGCTGTTGACAGACTTGCGGAAGGCACTCGCCAACGTATCCTTTGACACCAGTGACTGGTCAGCCGAGTCGCTCACGGCACTGCAGCAGATGCAGAAGCGTGGCGCTTATCAGTTTACACCCGACCCGACCGAGACATCGGCTACCATTGGAGGGATGATCAGCTGCAATGCCTCCGGCGCCCGCTCCTTCTACTACGGACCTACCCGGAACCATGTGCATAGCCTGCGGGTGGTGCTGGCCGACGGATCGCTACTCTGCCTGCAGCGTGGCAGGCAGCGGGTCAGGGACGGGGCGTTCATCGTGTCGACAGAGAACGGCGAGCAGGTTGCCGGTCAGCTGCCTCACTATCCGCTGCCACAAGTGAAGAACGCCGCGGGTTACCACCTGGCAGCGAACATGGATCTATTGGATCTGTTCGTCGGTTCGGAGGGAACGCTGGGAATTATCAGTGAAGCGGAATTATGCCTCCATCCCACCCCACGAGCGGTCTGGGGGGTGACTGCCTTCTTTCCGGATGAAGAGAGCGCCTTGCGTTTCGTGCGCGCAGTGCGCGGAGAACAATTACCGGAGCGAGGCGATCTCGCCGGCACCAGGCCGGTGGCCATTGAGTACTTCAACCACCAGGCACTCGACCTGCTCCGCCGCCAGCGCCAGGGGAATCCAGCATTCGACCAGATGCAACCTCTGGCGGCCCACTTCCACACGGCCATCTACGTCGAGTTCCAGGGAGAAAACGATCAGCAACTGACCGAAGTGTTACTTAAGTTGGGTGACCTGATCGCAAGCTGCGGCGGCGATGAGGCCGATACTTGGGTAGCCAAGAATGCTAGGGACATGGAGCAATTGCACTTCTTCCGCCATGCCACTCCCGAAAGCGTGAACCTGACCATCGATCAGCGGAGACGCGCTGAACCGCGGCTGACTAAGCTGGGTACTGACATGGCTGTCCCGGACGAGCGACTGGTCGAGGCGATCGCTCTCTACAACCAGCGCATTGCGGATTCAGGTCTGGAGGCAGTCGCTTTCGGGCATATCGGCAACAATCACGTGCACGTGAACATTCTGCCACAGAATCTGGATGACTATCAGCGGGGCAAGGAGCTGTATCTGGAATGGGCCAGACAAGCCGTCAGCTGGGGCGGGACGGTCTCGGCTGAGCACGGCATCGGCAAGCTGAAGACCGCCTTCCTGGCTGAGATGTATGGGCGGGAGGGGCTGGCCAAGATGCGTAGCGTGAAGCGGGTGTTTGACCCTAAGTGGTTGCTCAACCCAGGCAACATGTTCACAGCTGAAGGCGAGGAGGGCGGCAGATGAAGATCGTGGTCTGCGTGAAGCAAGTGCCGGCAACCACCGAGGTAAAGCTCAACCAGGCAACCAACACCATCGTGCGCGAAGGGATTTCGTCGATCATCAACCCCTTTGATACTCACGCCTTGGAGGAAGCGCTGCGTCTTCAGGAGCGGCTGGGTGATGGCAGCTGCATCACGGCCTTGAGCATGGGTATCCCCAGCGTCGCGGAAATGCTCGGAGAGGCGCTCGCCCTGGGAGTGGAGAGAGCTGTTCTACTCAGTGACCGCGCGTTCGCCGGTGCTGACACTCTGGCTACTGCCACGGCCTTGGCCGCTGGCATTCAGGCACTGGGCGAGTTTGATCTGGTGATTTGCGGCAAACAGGCGACTGACGGCGACACAGCCCAGGTCGGCCCCAGTCTGGCCGAGAAGCTGCAAGTGCCGCACCTAACCTATGTGCGACGAATTGAGGAGATTGGCGACAGCTTCATCCGCTGCAGCCGCCTGACCGATGACGGACACGAGTTGGTGGAACTCCGTCTGCCAGCCGTGATCACGGTGGTGCGGGAGATCAATCTGCCGCGGCTGCCTTCCATCGCCGGCATTCGCAGGGCCCGCTCTGCTCAGGTGACCGTCTGGACAGCCGAGGACGTTGGCGCTGACCGCAGTCAGATCGGCATCCAGGGCTCTCCGACACAGGTGCGGCGCACCTTCGTGCCCTCCCATGCGGCCGCGGGTGAACTGCTCTCGGGGAGTCCCGCCGAGCAAGCCAGGCAACTGGTGGAGCGGCTGTCGGTGGCCGGTCTGCTGCCGCAGACGACGGAGGTGCGACATGGCTGAAATCAGAATTCATGCAGATAAGTGCATCGGCTGCTCTGCCTGCGTCCCGGCCTGCCCCTTCGGGCAGATTGCAGTTGCCGCTGGCCTAGCCAGGATCGGTGATGGCTGCACGTTATGCGGATCCTGTGTCGAGGCCTGCCCCATGGAAGCTATCGAACTGCAGCGAGAGGCAACGACTGAGGCTGCACCCTACCCATCAGGTGGAATCTGGGTCTTCGCGGAGCAAAGCGAGGGTCAGCCGCGGAGAGTGGTGTTTGAGCTGTTGGGTGAGGCCAATAGGCTTGCGGCCGGGCGCAATGCGTCCGTCACTGCCGTGATCTTTGGCGAGGAGCTAGCGCCAGCCAGTCAGCAGCTGATTCACTATGGGGCGCACCAGGTGTTGGTGGCGGACCATGCTGCCTTGAAACAATACAACGATGAGCTCTATGCGGGTCTCCTGAGTGAGCTCATCTGTGAGCGTCGACCAGAGATCGTGCTGATCGGGGCTACCAGCTATGGACGTTCGCTCGCACCTAGGGTGGCATCCAGGTTGAATACCGGCCTGACCGCAGATTGCACCACCCTCGGCATTGACCCAGAAAACGGACTGCTGCTGCAGACTCGCCCGGCATTTGGCGGCAATCTGATGGCCACCATCGTTTGTCCCCATCATCGCCCCCAGATGGCCACGGTGCGCCCGCAAGTGATGCAGGCACTGACGCCCGATGCCAGCCACCGCGGCCTCATCGTCCCGGTGGACTACCAGCCGCCGCAGGAGTTGCGCACGCGCGTGCTGCAGGTCTGCAAGAGTGCCGCTGGCAGCGCCAGCCTGGCTGACGCGGAAGTGGTAGTTGCAGTGGGCAAGGGCATCGGGAGCGCCGCCAACCTGGGTCTCTGTCAGGAGTTAGCGACCGCACTGGGAGGAGTGCTGGGCGCCACCCGCCCGGTGGTCGATGCCGGCTGGGTTGACTACAGCCAACAGATCGGCCAAACCGGGAAGACGGTCGCACCCCGCCTCTACATCGCCTGCGGCGTATCCGGAGCGGTGCAACATCTGGCCGGCATGTCTTCTGCGGAAACAATCGTCGCCATCAACAAAGACCCGGAAGCTCCCATCTTTCAACTGGCTCACTTCGGCATCGTGGGCGACGTGTTGGAAGTGATCCCGGAATTGCTGCATGCGCTGAAGTTGAAAGACTGACGCACTGAGATTGTTCCTTTCAGAACAGTCCTCGGTCTGTCGGTCCGTCTTCCTCGTGACATATAATGCCTGTGGACTTACTGGCCGGCTGTCGCTGGCCATGGGAACGCGCAGGCCACCGCACTGCGGTGGCC
>JAEZJZ010000063.1 GCA_023436245.1 Bacillota bacterium
CTAGATGAGCGACCTCCGCCGGCTTGCCATTTCTGTTCACAATCAATCAGGCGTTGCCGGTGCGGATGATGGCCGCGAACTCCGACGGCAGCCCAGCCTTTTCAATTTCTGCAGCCGTCAACTCAAAGTCATAAGGCACTTCCACCGTGGTTACGGCCACCTGAGCAGCGAGCTCCACGATCTGATAGACGACGTTCGGATTGCCGTGCTTCGGCTTGCCAGCGCTGCCGACGTTGATCACATGCTTGCTACCGATTTGCCGGTGGTAAGGCAGATGAGTATGGCCGCAGAGAAGAACATCTGCGTCTGCTTCATCCAGGAAGGCCCGCAACTGTTCTGCCGGATAGTCTGCCGTGAGATACTCGTTATTCTGGCGCGGGCTGCCGTGCACCAAGAGTAAACGATGCCCGGCCAACTCCAGGCTGTGAGCTGCGGGCAGATCCCGCAACCAGGCTTTGTTCCGGTCGCTGGTGGCGTCGATCGTCCAGTTGAGGGAAATCTCCCCCACCCGGGCGGCTTCTTCACTGCTGAAGTCGCACCCGCAGGCCATCAACTCCTCACCCACGCTCTGGTCATAGTTCCCCTGCAGGCAGTGCACTGATCTCGCTCGCAGCAGATCTATCACCTCATTTGGCCACGGCCCATAGCCGACCAGATCCCCTAGACAGAATACTCTCTCCACCCGCCTGCTCTCTATGTCTGCAAGCACCGCCTGCAAACTGGGTAAGTTGCCGTGGATATCCGCGATCACGGCAATGCGTTCGCGGGATTTCCTTTCTCCCAGAACACCGGGACACTGCTCCAAACGAGATCACCTCCCTCCCTATTCTCTGCTACTTTCGTTCATCTCACAACCAGCACTTCTCAAGGAAGCGCTGAAGCATCCTTCAGGCAATGCATGGCAACCGGGCTTCTGTCAGAGACTATGTGGGATACGGCGCAAAGGGGGCGAGGGGTTGAGTGGCCTCTGGCAGACAATCAGGAACAAGCTAGGCGGAAGACCGGAAGAACCGCCTGCCGAAATCCCGAGCAAGGGCTATGAGCAGAACCTGGCCTACTTCAAACAGTCGCTCGGGCACCCTGCTGACCTGAGCATGCGGGAGTTCGATGTCGGCAGGACACACTTGAGAGCAACCGTGGTGTACATCGAACAGATTGCGGACAAGAACAAGGTGGCTGAGCAAATCATCCTGCCACTATCTAGCTATGCGGCCATGATCGACGCGTCGTTCGCTGGTATCGCGGAAGTGCGCAGACTGATCTGCGCAGGTGATGCCAAGGAACTGCTGGACCTGCGGCAGGCGGAGAGACTGCTGCTCCGCGGAGACGCTCTGCTGCTGATCAAGGGCTATCGTCCAGTGATCGTCTGCAACGTGCGGGCGGCGGTCGGCCGCGCGGTCACCACCGCTGAGGTCGAAACAACCATTCTGGGGCCGAAGCAGGCCTTTGTGGAGCAGCTTCCCACCAATGTTGCGCTGATCCGCCAGAAGCTGCGCACCTCCAGGCTGCGGATCAAGAGCAAGGTTCTAGGCAGCGAAACGAATACTCCGGTGGTCATGCTCTACCTGGAGGGCGTCGCCCCAAGCCAAATGTTGGAGGAACTCGAACAGCGCCTAAATCGAATTGAGGTCGCAGAGATACTGGACGTTTCTTACTTGGCGGAACTGCTGTCGGTCAGCCCACTGTCTCCTTTTCCCCAAGCCATCTATACCGAACGGCCGGACAAGGTGGTGGGAAACCTGCTGGAGGGGCGCGTGGCCTTGCTGGCGGACGGCTCGCCCGAGGCACTGGTGCTGCCGGCAGCGTTCAGCGACCTGCTGCAGTCACCAGGCGATTACTACTCACGCAGCTCCTTGGCGCTGCTCTTGAGAACCTTGCGTACTCTTGCTTTCATCGTGGCCAGCACGGGTCCCGCTCTGTACGTGGCCATCATCACTTTCGACTATGAACTGTTGCCTACCGATCTGATCATACCGATTGCTACCGCCCGGTCCGGCTTGCCGTTCACTCCAGTGCAAGAGGCGTTGCTGATGCTGCTGTTGGTCGACATCCTGCAAGAAGGTGCGGTTCGGTTACCGGCGCGCATCGGACAAACCCTGGGTGTGGTTGGCGGCTTGGTGCTTGGACAGGCCGTCGTTCAGGCCAACCTGGTCAGTCCTTTGCTGCTGATCGTGGTAGCCGCGTCAGTGATCGGCTCCTTTGCCATGCCCAACTATCAGGTAAACGGCCTCATTCGCCTGCTCCGTTACCTCTTCTTGTTGGGCGGAGCAGTCATGGGCGGCGCTGGCGTCATCTTCGTTTGGGCCGCCCTGTTCATCCACATGTCCTCCCTGACTGTGCTCGGCGTACCTTATCTACGTCCACTCGCGCCCCTCCGGCCGAGCGACATGTCCGATTTCATCTATCGCAAGCCGCTGCGGACGCAAGAGCCGCAAAGGGCCAGTCGACTAGGGGGGAACCCAAGAACGTGAAGGGCGACAATCAACTGACGGCATTCCAACACTTCGCGCTGATAGTGGCCGTGGTCGGAGGCACGGGTATCTTCACCCTACCACGCATAGTGGCAGCCGAGGCTGGCCGCTCGGCCTGGCTGATTGTGCTCGCCACCGGCCTAGCGATCACGCTGCTGGCGCTGCTGGCCAACAACATCAGTTCCAGTTTTCCCGACCTCGACGCCTCGGAATGGCCCAAGACTTTACTGGGGCCGGTTCTGGGTAGAGTTTGGTTGACTCTGTACTTGGCCAGAACGACTGTGGTGGTGTTCATCACCGCGCAGATCTACGGAGACATCCTGGGGGTGCGCCAGTATCCGCTCACCCCCTGTCCCGTCACTGCCATTCTGGTCATGCTGTTGTCGATACTGCTGGTCAGCTACGGCGTGGGAGCCCTTGCCCGCTATGCTCAACTGACGTTCCTGATCAGCATTCCGTTGCTGGCCGTGGTTCCATTGGCCATGGCCACCGGCAGCCTGGATCGCCTCCTGCCGCTGCTCGGTGACAAACCGCTCATGTCCCTGCTCAAAGCCGCTCCCCCTGTGCTCTACAGTACACTCGGCTACGACATTCTCTGGTTCTCCTACCCCCATCTGCAGCGGAAAAGCAGATCAGGGCTGGCGGTATTGGCAGCGATGCTTTTCATCGCCCTGACCTACACCTTGATCACGGTGGCTGCAACAGTAAGCTTGGGACCCAATCGCCTCACCTCAGTGCTCTTCCCCACCTTGACCATGCTCAGCCAACTGGAGTTGGGGATTGTGGCCAGGGTTGACACTGTCGTACTCTACCTCTGGATTCTCTCCATCGTGGCCACCGCAGGCGGAGCATTGTACATCAGTAGCCGAGCGTTGAGCGGTCTCTGGCAACGGCTGCAGTTTCCCAAGACAGCGGTTTACCTTGGCTTACCGTTGCTGGCAGCGAGCCTCTGGGACATGCCCCCACGAAGACTAACCGCTCTGTCCCGCCTGGTGGGGGCAGCGGACATTATCCTGCTGTCCATTAGCCTGCTCGTCTTCAAGATTCTCTGCATGGTGCGGAAAGGGCGTGGCAAGGGTGCGAAGGAGCACTAGTCTCTTGGCCGTCGTATTATCATGCCTGCTGCTGGCAGGCTGCTGGGATGCACTCCCCTTGGAGCAGCGGGATATCGTGCTGGGTGTGGGAGTTGACCTGGTGACCGACGCAGGAGTAGGTGAGCCACCGTTCGAGTTCACATTTGTCACTCCTTTGTTCGGGGGCGAAAAAGCCTATCCCAGCCAAGTGCGCACGGTGAGAGCCCACAGCCTGGGCCAGGCCGTGGCAACGATCCATCATGCGGCCACCCGCACACTGTTCTTTGGCAAGCAGGCCTTTGTTCTCTTCGGGCGGAAGGCGGCCCAGACTGGCGTGGCGCAGCATCTCAACGAACTCTTTGCCTTCCCCGAACTGAGGGTGAACAGCTATGTGTTGGTGGCCGCCGACACGGCCAAGGAGGTGCTGCTGACTGTGCCCCCCGCCAACCAGCGGGTAGCTGAACAAATCCTGCAGATGCTGCGCAGAGCCGACCGCCTGCGGGATGCTCCCCCAATTACGATTGCGGACTTCTCATCCAGGCTCTTGGAGGCCGGCTTTGACCCGATCACTGGCCTGATCACGCCCATCGGCAGCCTGGATCCCCGCCCACCGGAGACAAAGCAGGATGGCGGCGGAAGCGACGCTAGCCGGGGTGGAGCCGATGGTCAGGCCACTGGCGGTGGCGCTGCGACCCGTGAGGATATGCAGATCAACGCAACTGCGCTCTGGCAAGGCGACAGGACGGTTGGAGAGATCAACTTGCAGGAAACCCAGTGCCTGACCATCGTCAACGAATCTGCCAGCGGTTTGCTGTTGACCCTGCTTCTACCCCCGGACGAACGACTGGCACAGGAGCCCGGGCTGCTGCAACTCCGCATCCTCTCCTCAGATGCCAAATGGCAAGTCGCACTGATCGACGGTTTGCCGCAGTTTCAACTGGAGCAGGGCATCTACCTGACGGTAAGCAACTACTCTGGCACAGTGGATATCTCCGAGGCCGAGAACTCCGAACTGATGATCAGCCTGATTGAGCAAGCGATGGCCGGAAACATTCAAGCCGCTCTGCAGAAGGTGAGCGCAGTTGGCAGCGATCCCCTGGCGTTGGGTCAACAGATTCGCAGAGAGTTCCCCGAGTATTGGCGGCCAGAAGAGTGGCCCAATCTGCTGCCCAAGGCACACTTTGCCGTGCAGGTGAAGGTGCGCATCAGAAACTTCGGCACCGAGATCATCGGACTGCACCCCGAGTAGAAACGGAAAAGCCCTGCCCTCGGTTGACAGGACAGGGCTCTTCTGGCTCTTTCCGGGCAGAACCCCCATGACTGGCTACTGTGCAACACAGTCCTCTGTCACAGCAAAAAGGCGAAACTATTCCTGGCCGAGCGACGTCTACTAACTTAAGACAATGTTAAACAAACGACCGGGCAATCCTTCAGATATAAGCCCTATACTAGCTATTGAAGTACTCGGCAACAGGACAGACAATCTTCACATCAGGAGGGCTATATGTTGAAGCGAATACGCTATTTTTGCCTATTGCTCGCCATCGGACTGGCCGGTTACGCTCTGTGGCGCTACGGCCCCGCTATTTATCGGATATACAGCGACCGGGAACTGCTAGACGCTTACCTTGATCTGGCTGGCGTCTGGGCACCAGCGGCATTCGTGCTCTTGACGGCGGGACAGGTGATCGCCGCTCCCATCCCGGCAGTGGCGCTGGGAGTGGCGGGAGGCTTCATCTTTGGACTGATACCTGGCTTCTTGCTCAGTCTATTGGGTCTGTTTGCGGGCTCGATGCTGGCCTTCACCCTGGCCAAGCTGTTCGGCAGGCCATTGGTGCTGCGTCTGATCGGCCGAAAGAACTATGACAAATTGGAGCCGATGATGCGCGGCAAGGGCCTGCTGGCATTGGCGGTGCTTTTCCTGCTACCCTTTATGCCAGATGATGCACTCTGCTTCTTGGCGGCCTTGACGCCGATGCGGGCCCGAGTTTTCGCCGGCTTGGTGCTGTTTTGCCGAACGCCCGGGATCTTTTTCTCCTCGCTGACAGGCTCAGGTCTACTCGCTTTGCCTTGGTATATCTGGAGTCTGATTGCAGTGGCCTCGCTGATTGCAGTTTATATCGCTTGGCGCAACAGCGCTGCTTTGGAGCGGTGGGCAGCTGGTCTGGGCAGACCGGTCACTGAAGAATAGGCGCTGCGGCAGATTTGAGATTCTTCGCTCCAGTTCGGAATAAGTTGCGGTCAGTTGTTAGCAGGCCACCTTGCCATCCCACGACGGGATGGCTTTTTTGTTGCCTTGCCGGGGAACAATAGCGGTACAACCGATACTTGGCGTGTAGGAATCGCTTCAACTAGGTCGCAACTCACCGAGTTGCAAAGGAGGAAGATCCTGCGCAGACTTGGCCTGTTGCCACGCTTGGCCATCGCCATCGTCGTTGGCATCCTAATTGGGCTGCTGTCGCGCAGCAGCGGCAACTTCGCGATCGTGCTCGGCCTGGGCATGGCATTCCTGCACGAGGAAAGACTATATGGGGTGCTAAAGGACTTCCAGAACATCATTGTGTCAGTGATCAAAGTAATCATCATTCCGTTACTGCCCTGGCATATTGCCGGCATCTTTGCCAACCTGACATCTGCTGGACAGATCTTTCAGATTCTCACCACTTTTGGCAAACTGTACGCGCTGATCTTGTCTCTGCAGGTGGCATACCTCATAGTGCAGTATCTGCTGGCCTTCTTCTATACCGGCAAGAACCCGATAGAGGCCATCCGCAACATGCTACCTGCCTACTTCACTGCTCTCGGTACGCAGTCATCAGCCGCCACCATTCCAGTCACGCTCCAAAGCACGCGCAAGAACGGGGTTTCGGAGGAGGTGACCGACTTCGTCATTCCGCTGGATGCCACTATTCACCTGGCGGGTGACACCATCATGCTCACCGTGGCCTCGATGGCTGTGCTGCTCATGGGTGGGCGCATCCCAAGTGTGGGATTGATGCTGCCCTTCATTCTGCTACTGGGCGTCACCATGGTGGCAGCGCCTGGTATTCCGGGTGGCGGAGTGATCTCTGCGCTGGGGTTGCTCGAGGGTATGCTCGGTTTCGGTGCGGCCGAAACCTCACTGATGATCGCTTTTCACTTCGCGCAGGACAGCTTCGGCACTGCGACTAACGTCACTGGCGATGGAGCGATGGCGATGATCATCGACAAGTTGGCCAAGAAGCGCCAACCTCGCGCGACAGCCCCGCAACCAGGGGATGACTGAAGCCGTCAAAGAAAGCCGGGGCACCGAAACGTGCCCCGGCTTTTTGCATCGGGCTACTTTTCCACCAGTCTGCTCAGACTGACAAGCTCCATGGCCGGCATGGTCACAACCTTGGCGTAAATCAGCTTCTTGGCCAGCTTGAGGTCATCCTCACGGGAAAGGTCAAGCTCTCGCCCGCTGGCCATTGTCAACTGCTTTGTCTCCGGATCGAAATCCCCTTGTTCGGCCATCTTGTTGTTCTTCAAGGTATAGGTAATCTGCACGTGAACACCTCCCAGTCTAGCTTCCGCAGATGACTGGCCGAGTACGCATGCATGAGCACAAGTAGGGTGCTCACCTATCTTTCACCAACCTTCAGCTCGAAGAATCTTGGCGAAGCCGCGAAGACTCTTCGCTGCGCTCGGAGTGACATCGGTAGGGGAACGCTGTGCTCGGAACGACCCGGTGCATCGAAAAAGGGCGGCTAACGCCGCCCCAACATGCTCCAGTACTTAGCCAGATAATAAGCCGACCCCTGTAGTTCCACCACCGCGTCTGCCGGAGGCTGCCGACCGAGGTAGGTCATGCCTGCTCCCAGCAACACAGACAATGACTGCGGATGTTCCAGCAGCTTCAGAAAACCAGCCGCAGAGGTAAACAGCAGGCCTGGCACTTCCGCTCCCGGTGTCGGTTGCTCCAGAAAGTCTGCCTCGTAAACCGGATTGATGTAGTCCCGCTCGTAAGGCGTTCCGTCATCTTCCCGCAACGTAATCTTTCGCTGCCAAACTAAGAGCGGAGCAGCCTCTCCAGAGAGCTCCTCCGTCAAGCTGCGCTTCTCCACCGTTTCGGCAGCGTCCATCCAGAGAGTGAATGCGGCGTCAGCGACGGCAATGGTTGCATTTGCCTCCTCCCGTGCTTCCCGGGCAATTGTCTCGAGCAGAGTCTCGCCTGCCTCCTGCCCTCCGCCGATGCCAACCAGAGCAATACGCGTTTCACCCGCGCCCTTCGTCCAATACTTCTCCTGCGATACGGCAAAGACCAACCGCCCCCGGAACCAAGCGAGCAAACCGCTGCTCACCCTGCCACCGGGCACGTAGTTACTCAGATTCAGCATGCTGTTTACCCTCCCCGAATCGTCCTAGGCGCGCCGCAAAGTACTTTCGTGCTCATAAACAAAGACATCCGGTAAATTGTTGCCGCACTCCTTGACCAAACCCTTCTGCAAATAGACGGAGAGCAACAGATCGTCCTCAGGACACATCACAATCAAGTTGCGCTGCTCTCTGCCGGCTGTAGCCAGGGCAAAGTCGGTGAGAGTCGCCAGGTCGATCGGCGTCTCCCCCTGCATATAGCTGATGCTCAGCTCGCCACTCTTGGAGTGCCTGGCTGACAGAATCAACAGCCCAACAGCCTGCCCATTCCGACGCAGCGCGAAGATGCTTCTCTCCGAGATAAGGTCGCGCAACAGACTGTCGCGCCAAGGCTCGAAGGTGAAATCAAAACTCAGCAGTCCGCCGCGCCTAGCCAGCAACTCGGCATCGACGAACTGCTCTAGCTCTTCCAAAGATGCGACAGCCACGACACCGGCGGGGCTCGCCACGCCTTCTCTGGCCTGCGCCGTGAGCAGCTTGAAGCTGGCGACGCGCTGAAAACCATGCGTCTCGATGATATGCAGGCTCTCGTGGTTCTCCACAAAAGTGCTGAGGCGCAGGCTATTCACGCCCCGTTCACGACAGATGTTCACATAGTACTTGGTCAAGGACTTGGCCAGACCTAGCCCGCGATGGCCTTTGCCCATGCGCAGCCCCTCCAGCCAAGCGTCCTCGGCGCTGAGCATTGTCAGCTTGCCGAACCCGGCCACCTGACCGTCTACACAGACCAAGGAGAACTCGCCCATGGTGTCTGCCACCCATTTGTCGAACACTCTCGGCACATAGCCATCCCCGTCCCAAATCTGCGCCGAAATCGCTGCCACGGCCTCCCGGTCACCCTGGTTGGCTGGGCGTATCTCAATCGTCTTTCCATTCACTTGCTCCACCATGAATGCTTCCTCCATTCCCCGGCTGCTGCAGCCGATCACTCCTAAGTTCTGCCACGATGAGCTGATCATAGCATTGCTTGGCAGAATGCAACAGAGCAAGCACTCTGTCTGAAGGATTGTTTACCAGATAACAACTGGCTGATTGCAGGTAGTATCCACCCTGGTAGAGAACATCTAGGTGACATTCTGCCCCTGCAACCAGGCGATAACCATGTGGCACAATGGAATAGTGTGGTTGCCATGGGCTTCTTATTGATCGGTAACGGTTGACCAAAGCAAAAGTTGCAGCAGCGGGAACGGCCGTTGGAGTTACCTGCTTTGCCAGAGGAAGAAGGGACGAATATGGATATAACGCAGTGGAATGGCTGCCTCAGTCTCTGGTTGGGAGGAGAAGCCAACATTGAACAGATCGATCTGGTGCGGGATTGGTCGCAGTCGCGGGTGCTGCGCCTCAAGGTGCGGACTGGCAAAGGGCTGCGCACTATCTTTGCCAAGCAGGCGCCGGGCGGACTGGACACTGAAGCCAGAATCTACCGTCAATTGGCTGGCTTTGAGGGTTTTCCCGCCCCATCCGGCACCCCTGTCCTGATCGCAGACCAAGAATGGCTACTGCTTGCCGAGGCGCAGGGTTTGCGCTTGGCCGAAGCGACTCCAGATCAATACCTATCGGCTGCGGGATACCTTGCTGACTTTCACGAACAGGCCACCCAAGCGAGCTGGCCAGCAGCCATCGGCCTGACTGCTGCGCCAACAGAACACATCGCTCGATTGCTGGTAAAGTTGCCTGAGGCTATGCAGAAGTTGGCGGTATCAAGCCAGTTCACGTCAGTGGATACTCACTTGCTGTCGGCGACAAGGGAAGCATTGCAGACGCACGGACCGAGTCTAATCCACCATCTGGATAGCTTCCCATGCACACTCTGTCATGGAGACTGTCACAGCGGGAATCTATTCATCGGCGCCGCCGGAATTCAGTTGATAGACTGGGGATCGGCAAGCTACGCTCCCGGGCTGCTGGACCTGGTAGGTTTGATCGACGTAACCACCCGCATGAGAGAGCATGTCGGCGATGCCCATGAAATCGTCAACGCCTATTGGAACGGCCTATCAGCACAGACCAGGCAGGCCTACGGGAGGCTCGACTGGGCGTGGTCGTTGCTCAGGGTAACGCGCGCTTTGCTGGAACTGGAGTGGTTCGTGCGGGACGGTGACGATTACGGAACAAGAGCTAACCGAGAACTGTGTATCATTCTTGACTGCTTGACGCAGGAAGTCCCGGTAGCATAGCCAAGCAAGCGGGCTCCTGCACAGTGAGCTGTCAGGAGCCCGCTTGTCTACAGCGCGACAGTCGCCAAGGGCAAATCACAGCTTGATCTGAAACAGACCAAAGTCGTGCAGGCCGCTGCCGTGGTGCAGCTGATGTTGCGTCCCCAGCCGCTGGAAGGCGTCGTTCGCATGGTGGAGCAACTGCACCGGTACATCCAGATCGTTATGTCCTGGGAGCAGCTTGCTCACCCCGGGCAACTGAGCCAGCGTGGCCACGGATGCGGCGTAAGCCAGCGGGTCGGTGCTTGGGTAGAAGGCGTAGAGCGTACCCCGATAGAGCAAGTCCCCTGTGTAAAGGTAGCCGCGCTCCGGTTCGAAGAAACTGAGATGCCCGGGGGAATGGCCGGGGGTGTGTAGCACAATCAGTTGCCGACCGCCGAGGTCGATTACCTCTCTGTCGCGGAGCAGTCCGCTGGGCTGCCCGCGAAAGGGCGCATATTGCTCCGGGTCAAACCCAGACGGAGCCGGTCTGGTCAGCGGGTCGCGCATCAGTCCAGCCCGAATCACTGACAGGGGCATCGGCAGGCCGTTGACCAGCCAATCAAAGTCACCGGCGTGAAGATAGATCTGATCATAGAGCCCATGCCCGCCGATGTGGTCCCAGTGCACATGCGTGGTCAACACCTTGATCGGCAGCTCGGTCAGTTTGTCGGTGACGTGCTTGATGTTGGCGATGCCGAGACCGGTGTCAATTAGGGCGGCTGTTTGCTGTCCCAGCACCAGATAAGAAAGGCACCGCTCCCAATGTCCTGGCTCATACAGAGCGTAGGTTTCGGCGTCTATCGGCAGCACATCGAACCAAGCATCTTTGATCACAAGCTATCTCCCCACTCTCTTGCTAAATACTTTGGATAACAGGTAAAAGATAATTCCAGCGCAAAGAGTCACTAGTGGCGCCCCAAAGCCAGACGCCAGAATAGACTCAGTAACGAGAAACTGGACAGGGGGGTAAATGCATGCTGGACAAGACGATACCCTATCACGATCTGATTATGCACCGCAGGGCAGGCACACCGCTACCGGCTGCCATATGGCCGGATGGCTATTCACTGGTCGGCTTTGCCGCAGGCGACGAACACGCCTGGGCGGAGATCGAGTCAGCAGTGCTGGAATTTGACAGTCAGGCCGAAGCCCTGACTTACTTCGGCAAGGAGTATCTGCCCTTCCTGCCGGAACTGCAGCGGCGCACCTTCTTCGTGCAGGCCCCGGACGGGCGCAAAGTGGGTACAGTCACAATCTGGTGGGAGTACAGCGGCAAGCGCAGGGTTGCTGCACTGCATTGGGTGGGCATTCACCCGGATTGCCAAGGGCTGGGCCTCGGCAAGGCCATGGTCAACCAGGCCATGCAGGAGTTCCTGGACATCGAAGGTGACGAGGATCTCTACCTGCACACCCAGACCTGGAGCTACCGGGCGATCGGCATCTACCTGCAGGCTGGGTTCCGCCTGCTGCCGAGCGGAACCTACGCCCATCACATCAACCAGTACGAACAGGCGCTGCCCATCCTGCAGCGCAAACTGACGGCCGGCAGTCTGGCTGGACTTGATCCGCGCTAACTGGGATCTTGCACGGTGCCGATGAACAGGATAGCGTCGGTCTCGCGGTCATGGATGACGAACAGAAACGGACGATCTACTGTCATGGTGAAGGGGGCTTCTGGAAGGCCGCCGCACGCGATAACAGCAGTGACAGCCGCCGCCTCGGTGCCGGTCTCATCGACCTCGATCACCGCCTTGTGCAGCACCTTACTGATCCACATCGCTTCGTCAGTCATGCGGCTGAAATCCGCATCACCGCTGAACGCCTTACGCATGCCTAACACCTGCAGTTCATCCTTCAGCTCTTGCTCGTAGCCGAACTTGAACTTGGGCAAAGCCAGTTTGCCCGGCGCCTGCTCAAAGCCCTTGAGCAATCTCTGCCATTGCACGGCAGTCAGTTGGCGGCAGAACTGGTCCAGATCCTGCGGCAGGAAGACGTACATAGCCATTCGACCCTCACCATAGGGCAAGCGAATCGCCTGCAGGTCCTTGCCCTCCAGATAATCGAACAATCCTGAGCGCTGCATGAACTGAGCCTGCAGCTCTCCGTCCGGGGTGTGGAACACGCCGGCTTGCGTCAGCTCCGGGTCAAACGGCTGCTGCCACTCCCCATGAAAGTAGATGGCGTTGACCAAGCAGGCGAGCGTTGAAGGGTCAGTTCTTGAGATGATCTTCTCAATCAGATCGTTGGTCTTCTCCTTCACCCAGGCGTTGATTGTATCAGCGGTAGTTAGCTGGGCGAAGTCGACCTCGCTCACTTCTGCGTCATAGAACGCGCGGTTGTCGTCAATGAACTGCTGCCGGAACCTCACTCCTCGGCTCAGCCAGAGGGAGTTGGCTATCTGCAGGGTCACATCCGCATCCTGCAGTTTGGCTTGCAGGTCCGCATTGCTCTGATTCAGTTCCTCGAGGGCAATGCCTGTCACCCGCAGGGCTTCAGCCATCTCCCGGGCCGTGTCCCCATCCGCTCCATTCTGGGCCATCGCTAGAGCAAGAGCGATACTGATCGGGGAAATCAGAACATTTTCCTCTAGAGGCAGTGTACGCAACAAGTCAAACCCGAACTGGTTGTAGGGGCTCCTGGCTAGCTGTTGGTTGGAGAGTCTGGCCTGATGACCGGCTGCATCGAGTGTGAAGGGCAGCTGAGAACACCCTGACAGGAGCAGCAGCAACAGCAGCAAAGGAACTAGCGGCTTACGCATACTGGAAACGCCTCCCTCGATTTTCCTCTTCTTTGTTGAAGACGAATCGGGATGGATTTCGGTTCCAGAGTTTGCCTTGGTGCCATGGGTACAAGCCGATTCTTGACAAGCAAGAATCATTTAGTTGAAGATCGCAGCACTCTTTGTGTTGCTGGTATGGTGCTCATGCCGTATCGGATTCACATGTCTGTGACCGGAGACATCCCGTGACAAACAAGCCGGTGGAAATGCGCGTAGGGGTCGCATGAATGCGACCCGCTCGGCCACCGATCAGCCTCACGGGTGCCGGCGCAGAGAACCCGGATACCCCCTTGAGCCACGAGCCGATGACTGGCGCTTGCCAGTCACCGGCTCTGCGGCTTCCTATGACATTGCTGCGGCGCGCTCGTTCCCGCTCAGAGAACGCTATGCCAGCTCCAGCGCGATCTCCATCATCTGGGTGAAGGTGCTCTGCCGTTCCTCGGCCGAAACGTCATCGGCATGGGAGACGAGCGAGTCCGAGACGGTGAGAATGCACAGGGCATTCACGCCTGCCCAGGCGGCGTTCATGTACAGGGCGGCGGCTTCCATCTCCACCGCCAGCACGCCCATCTTCGCCCACTTCTTCCATGACTCCTGGTCATCCCCATAGAACACGTCGGAAGATAGAATGTTACCTACCCTCACCGGGATGCCGCGATCCTTAGCTGCCCGCACTGCCCGTTCGAGTAAGGGCCAGGAAGCCGTAGGAGCATACGTCCCTGGCAGCCCGAACTGGGCTGCGTAGTTGGAGTCGGTGGAGGCGGACATACCGATGATGATATCGCGCACCTTGATCTCGGGCTGAAAGGCTCCACAGGAGCCGACGCGAATCAGGTTCTGCACTCCGTAGAAATGGATCAGTTCGTAGGAATAGATGCCGATGGAGGGCATACCCATACCGCTGCCCATCACCGAGACCGGCTTGCCGTGGTATGTTCCGGTGTACCCAAACATGTTCCGCACGGAGTTGAACTGCACCGGGCGATCCAGATAGCGCTCGGCAATGAACTTGGCCCGCAGCGGGTCGCCCGGGAGTAGCACCGTAGGCGCAATCACGCCCTGTTTGTCGACAGTAATGTGGGGGGTGGGAATCATCAGTCCATCATCCTCTCATCTTCTACTTCTCTGGTGACTGATTGGTTGCCGGCGGTCGTGAGCTAGAAGCGCTCGTACGCCACCGTCTGCGTGAGCGGCAATCGCGTTTGCTCGTGCCGATTCGGGTCAGCCTCTGGCCCGGCATTGTAGCCAATGGCCAAGATGTTCACCGGAACCAGATTGTTCGGCAGAGCGAACTCTCGCTGCAGCATATCCGGCTTAAAGTAGCAGATCCAGACACTACCGAGGCTGAGGGCGGTCGCCTGGAGCATCATGTGGTCGGTGACAATGCTGGCGTCGATGTCCACGGTGTCCTTGCCATCGAAAGGCCGCTTCCAGGCCACGCTGCGATCAGCGCAGATGATCAGCACCAATGGTGCCCCAAATGTATTGGCCGCAAGCTTCGCCTTCTCCAGGGCTGCGGCAGACTGCAACACCAGAATGCGCTGCGGCTGCCGATTAGCCGCGGTGGGAGCAACCCGCCCAGCCTCCAGAATCTGCTGCAGTTTCTCCTCTTCCACAGCCGTTTCCTGGAACTTGCGGACAGAAGCTCTTTGCTTGGCTAGCTTCAAGAAATCCATCTCCAAAACCCCTTTCCAGACCGACTCAGCACCTGCTGGTCAGGCGTGTTCATCATTTCTGCAGACTGGTGCCAATCCCCTCCCTACTGGCCGCGACGGCATAACCCAGCCTTGTAGACGCTCGCGCAGACCTGGAGCTCACACCTGCAGACGAATCAGGACGACTGGCGCGCAGCAGGAAGACTCCCTCTCGGCATGGAATGAATGCATCATCCTGGGTTGGCATGCCAATGGCCGAACCTAAGTAGGCACTTGAGAGGATGAAACCACACATGCTTAGCTTTGCCCGCGCTACCGTTGCCGACGCACGGGAGCTGTGTACAGTGATGACGGAAGCGTTCGATGACGACGCGCGCCGTTTCTTCGGCAGACCGAAGGGGGGTCCGCCTCGGTACGACGAACTGCAGTATCATCGGGAGTTGGCCGAGGCGCGCGCCTACCAAGACCGACACGACTACTTCAAGGTGCTCTGGAATGGACAAATCATCGGCAGCATGGTCGTCTTCCCCGGTGACGACAACACCTGCGAGCTGGGACGCATCTGCATCCTGCCGTCGCACCAGAACCTGGGACTGGGAGCTCGCTGCCTGCAGTTTCTCGATCAGGAATACCCAGAGGTGCGGGTCTGGACCTTGGATACGCCCAGTGTCTGCACCCGCAACCATCACTTCTACGAACGACACGGCTATGTGAAGATTGGAGAAAGCGAGCGGGTGGACGGCGAATACTCCTGGAAGTATCGCCGCATTCGCTCCAGAGGCTGATGATTGGGCTCACCGGGGCTGACTCAGCAGAAACTCTGCATACTCCAGGGATCGCCGATACACGACGCCGGGATCGGCGAGACCGAGCACTTTACTGTAGAGACTCTTATCTGGACGGCCGTTGACCTCGATAATCCACAGTCGACCATCTCGATCAAGAGCGCAGTCCACGCTGACTTCTCCCAGTAGACCAAGGCGTTCCTCCAGGATGGCAGCGGCGGCGGCTCCCACCTGGTGTAACTTGGCCATCTGCGATTCCACCCGATGCACGGCCGAGGCAGAGAGAGCACTCTCTGCTGTGGCTATCGACTCCGTCATGCTGGTGTTGAAGTAGCCGCTCCAGGCGATGCGCGCTATGACATTCGTCACGCCCCAGCTCCCCTTACTCCCCTTCTGCACGAGAACTCGCAGATCAAAGCAACGCCCATCGATCATGGATAGCTGGACTGGCTGCTGCAGCAAGTAACGTTCCCTCGGGACTCGACGCAGCCAGGCAGCAAGTGCGCCTCTCTCCCGGCAGATGGTATGGGGGGCAATGCTGTGTTCGGAAATGCGGACGGTGCCGTCAGCATTCATGTCCACCAGGTGCACTCCCTGACCGTGCGATCCGCGCCGAGGCTTGAGAATCAGGCTACCGTGCAGCCTGAGCAGCGTGTCCAGGTCTGCCGAATTCAGCAGATGCGTCTTGGGTAGATACTCGTGTAGCGGTGAGGCGCCGAGTGCCAGATGAACCCGCCACTTGTCCAGTTGGTTCCGGCAGTTGAAGCACCGCTCCCGCCCTATCTCGTTGGCCAGGCGCTCCAGTGAGCTCTCGCTGCGGCCATAGCAGCAGTTGTAGACGACGCTGGGAAACGACTCCCTTCTTCTTACCAGTCTTGGCCCCAGCAAAGAGTATGCCAGCACGGTCTTACCTCGCCAGTCGATTTGCCGTGGAGTGAACGCGTAGAGCGATGCCGGCTGGAGACTATACTGCCCGTACAGCCTGAGCGTCCGGGCAATTTGACTTCGCCCCGACACCATTATTCCAATTGATTCCAACTGATACTGCACCTCCTTAACATCTTCCTACCATTCAACATATGATGTAGCGACCACGTCAGTGGCGGATCTGTGTGCCGCACGTGGCCAGAAGGGAGGTGATTACCTGTGGGATGCAGAAAATGTCCTCCGGGCCCACCGGGACCTGAGGGACCGCGTGGTCCCAGGGGATTCCTTGGACCAGAAGGACCGGTGGGACCCCCAGGACCTCCGGGACCTCCGGGACCCCCAGGACCTCCGGGACCTCCGGGAGGTTTGGACGAGATGGAACTAGTCTTCACAGTCATGGATATGTTCCAGAATACTCAGTTCACTCCCAACAACGAATTCAAGAAAGGTCTGTACGTCAACGCGACTACACCGCCCGGCCCAGCTGCCGAAGGGGCGCGCATTCCGGTCTGGGAAATGCGGCAGGGTTCTTCCCTGGACACAGTGAGCATTGAGTTCAAGATGCCCAACTCCTATGTGCCACTGACGCCAATCACGGTGGAAGTGCATGTCTTGCTGCAGCGGACACCAAATGATCCTCCGGTCAGCGGTAACATCCAGCTGCGGCTAAGGGCCGACTGGCATGGCAACGGCGAGCAGTGGGGCGCCGGCACGGCTAACACAGACTATGAACAGGTTGTTCTCTCCGCTGTTACTGCTGTCACTGAACCGACCGGCTCCGCCAGCTTCTTGAGCGCGCGTCACTACCGACTGACATTCACCCTGCCGGGAACATTCGCCAACCCAGGCGATTGGGCACTCCTCTCCTTCGATCGCTTGGACCTGGGCGATGCCGACTATCAGGATTCGATCTACCTGGGTGCTGCTTCCCTACGCTATTCTGTCTAGTCAGAACGACGGCGTCCAGCCGGACGCCGTTCACATACCTGCAACGGGGCGGCGTGACAGCCGCCCCGTTGCGCTGTGAGAGATGAAAACCACGTCCAAAGCGGCATCCCAACTGGTATAATGTTCACAAAGAGCCGACTAGCAAGAGGAGGATGGAAATGGGTTTGTTTAGCTTCATCACCAACCAGTTCATCGAGGTGATCGAGTGGACTGACGACACGAGCGATACCATTGTCTACCGCTTCCCGGTGGCAAACAAAGAGATCAAGATGGGCGCCCAGTTGACCGTGAGGGAATCACAGGCAGCCATCTTCGTGAATGAAGGCCAGATTGCCGACGTCTTTTCTCCAGGGCGCTATCAGCTGGCCACAGCGAACATGCCGATCATGACCAAACTCAAGTCGTGGAAATACGGCTTCAACTCACCCTTCAAAGCAGAAGTGTACTTCATCAATACGAAGCAGTTCACCCAGCAGAAATGGGGTACGGCTAACCCGATCATGATGCGTGACCGCGAGTTCGGCATGCTCCGCCTGCGCGCCTTCGGCGTGTTTGCCTTCCGCGTGTCTGAACCTGTGACACTGCTCAAGGAGCTGTTCGGCACCAGCGGCAGTTTCTCCACCGATGAGATCACGGGGCAACTGCGCAGCATCGCCGTCTCTGGCCTGAGCGACATGCTGGCCGAGGCTGGCATCCCCGCCCTGGACCTGGCCATGCACTATGACGAACTGGGCCTGCAGGCAGCGGAGAGGCTGAAGTCCCGTTTCGCCGCATACGGATTGGAGATCACTTCTTTCACAGTGGAGAACATCTCCCTTCCCAAGGAAGTGGAAGAGACACTGGACAAGCGGACATCAATGGGTATCGTCGGAGACCTCGGGCAATATGCCCAGTACCAGGCAGCAGAGGCCATCCGGGAGGCCGCCAAGAATGAGGGCGGCGGAGCGGCCGGCGCTGGAGTGGGCCTGGGCGCAGGGGCAGCCCTCGGCAAGATGCTGACTGAAGCGATCAGGGCAGAACCAGCGCCGGCAGCCCCGGCTGTGCCCCCCAAACCCAGGGCAACTGAAACCGACCCAGGGACCCGTTTCTGCCCTGAATGCGGTACTGCTGTATCTGCTTCGTCCAAGTTTTGCAGCGCCTGCGGTACCGGACTGGCTACCGTCAAGAAATGCAGTGCCTGCGGATTTGAGGCCAGCTTAGGCGCGAAGTTCTGCCCCGAGTGCGGGCAGAAGCTCGAGTAAGGCAGGGTCGTCGACATGGATACAGAACTACTGACCAACGTGGCAGAGATGGAGAATCAGGACAGCGAGCAGCCGGAGGTGAAAGCGACTGACCGCTTCCCTTGCCCGCAGTGTGCAGCTGACATGGCCTTTGACCCGATCACGCAGGCGCTGACATGTTCCTACTGCGGTCACCAGGTGACCATCGACTGTGAAGCCGGTGAAGCCAAAGAATATGATTTGGCTGAAGGGGAGCGCCTCTGCTCCACCGATTGGGGTCGAGTCACCAATGTCATCCAGTGCGAGAGCTGTGGTGCCCGCACCGTGCTTGAACAGAGCGGCACGGCGGACTCTTGCTCCTTTTGCGGGTCGTCGCATGTGGTCAAGGTGGATGAGTTGCCTGGAATCAAGCCAGAATCGTTGATTCCGTTTCAAGTCTCCGCTGACGGCGCCAAGCAGTCCTTCGCGAAGTGGATCGGCGGGCGCTTCTTCGCACCGGGAGATCTGAAATCTGCGCACCAGGCCAAGCAACTGCGGGGGATGTACATTCCGTTCTGGACCTACGATACGGACACCTATTCCGCCTACCACGCGGAAAAAGGGACGCACTACTGGGTGACTGTGCCCGTGACCGTCACCCGCAATGGCAAGACAACCGTGGAGCATCGCCAGGAGATGCGCACGCGTTGGCGTCCAGTCAGCGGTACCTTTGCGCACTTCTACGACGACGAGTTGATCCATGCATCCGAACGCTTGGATAGCATCCTGGCGGGTAGCTTCGGACAGTATGACCTGAGCAAGCTGGTGGAGTACAAGCCAGAATACCTGTCTGGCTTTGCGGCTGAGCGCTATAGCATCGACCTGAAACAAGGTTGGGAGAGGGCCAAACAGGCAATCAAACAGAAGATTTCAGGTGGAATCGTGCGCCAGATCAACGGTGACGCCGTACGTTCCCTGCAGTTCACCAGTTCATTCGAGCGTGTCACCTTCAAACACCTCCTGCTCCCCCTTTGGATCTCCTCCTACACCTACAAGGGCAAACTCTATCGCTTTCTGGTGAACGGGCAGACGGGAGAGGTGCACGGAGAAGCGCCGGTCAGTGCCCTGAAAGTGACCATCTGCGTTGCCCTAGGGCTGGCAGCCGCTGCGCTCATCTTCTACCTGCTGAACAACCAATAACGGACCGTTGCTGAAGAGAACGCGAAACCGGAGGGGCAAACGCCTCTCCGGTTCTTTCATCATCAATATCCACCACGACAACCTTGGCGCCCAACCAACCGAGCGCGTAGGCGAGGTCACGTCCGATCCCCTGGCCAGCCCCTGTAACCACAGCTACTAAACCAGCGAGCTCACCCGGGCGCAGGCCCAAATCTGCGGGCTGCTGCATCAATGCACCTCTTCTCTTAACGTCTCGTGCACGATTTCGCCGCAGGCTGGAAACATACCTGCCTGCGGGTAAGAAGTGGACCACGCCGTGAGTCGGGCCGGCCGCAAGAGTGGCGAGTAGCAGGAGTTGGCGAGTCAATGCCGAATGCAGGTTAAGGTAATACTAGGCAGAATGTGAGGTGGATGGCAATGCGCTCGGAACAAGAGATGATGGACTTGATCTTGGGGGTTGCGATGCGGGATGAGCGCGTCCGGGCAGTGACGATGAACGGGTCCCGCACCAATCCCAACGTGCCGTGGGACTGTTTCCAGGACTACGACGTGGTCTATCTGGTAAGCGAAATGGAATCCTTCCTGCAGGACCACAGCTGGATTGACATCTTCGGCGAGCGGATGATCCTACAGATGCCGGAGCTGATGACTATCCTGCCGCCGGTCGGAAAGGGACACTTCACCTACTTGATGCAGTTCATGGACGGCAACCGCATCGACTTGACGCTTCTTCCACTGCACCTGCTGCATGACTATCTTCAGGAAGACAGGCTGATCGTCAAGTTGCTGGACAAAGACGACTGCCTGCCGGAGCTGGAGCCCTCCACAGATGTGCAGTTCTGGGTGAAGCCGCCCACGGCACAGTTGTTTGAGAACTGCTGCAATGAGTTCTGGTGGGTAGCTCCCTATGTGGCCAAAGGACTCTGGCGCCGGGAGCTGATCTACGCCAAGCGGACCATGGGCTTGGTGCGCGACATGCTGCTCAAGATGTTGGAGTGGCAGGCCGGAATCAACACCGGATTCTCACTCAGCGTAGGTAAGGGCTACAAGTATCTGGACAAGTACATCGATGCAGCCAGTTGGAGCAGGTTGCTCGCCACCTACTCTGATGGCAGCTACGAGGCCAATTGGGAGGCGTTGTTCACCGCCTGCGACCTCTTCCGCCTGACTGCACAGGCAGTGGCAAACCACTTTGGTTTCACTTACCCAATTGAGGACGATCGACGGGTGAGCGCGCACCTGCGGCATGTGTGCGAGTTGCCAGCGCATGCAACCGTGATGTACTAGCGTCAGGGACAAACGCTCTATGCCGCGTGGCAAAGAACCGATAGAATGCTTCTCTCCCCTTACCAGCGCTTAGGATTAGCCTTACCATGCTAGTGAGAGACTCGGGCAGCTACAGTCGGCTTTCCGGGAAAAGGTTGGGGGGAGAAACGATGTTTGGTTGGAAGAAGGACTTGGCTGACCTGCCATTTCATGCGCTCACTCTACTGGAAGAGGCACAGTTGTCCTGGCTGCCGCAGCACGGATGGAGGAGAGAACTGGCCATCACTCTGCGGGCACATCCAGAAATAGCCTGGTTCATCCGCCACAAGTGTCCTGCAGTCGACCGATGGCTGACAGACCTACTCCTGGAGCACGCTAGCGAGCCAATGCCGACCGGAGTGGACTTGCGCCAGCTGGAACAAGCGGTGATTCTCGGCATGGAAGATTGGATCATCTATGTGACCGAACCGGAAGCCTATGACCGGCAAGAGTTCAATCGCTGGGATGACCAGGAACTGCTCGGACTGACCGACTTCCAGGGCAAAGTGGTGCTGGATATCGGCGCCGGCACCGGCAGTCAGACCTTTCGCATGGCGCCGCTGGCCAAGACAGTCTATGCCGTGGAACCGATAGGCAACCTGCGCCGCTTCATTCGTGAGCGGGCTGCATCGCTTGGCCACGATAATATCTACACGGTGGACGGCCTGCTCACTCAGATTCCCTTCCCGGCTGGTTTCGCAGATATTCTGGTCACGGGTCACGTCTTCGGCGACGACTTGTCGGCAGAGTTTGCTGAGATGCAGCGGGTAGTCAAGCCGGGCGGCATGATCATTCTCTGCCCTGGCAACGGCGACCAAGACGATCCGACCCATCACTGGCTGGTTCAACAGGGGTTCAGTTGGGGGCGTTTTCTGGAGCCAGGAGAAGGGGTCGGTTCCGGCTGGAGACGCAAGTACTGGTCTTCCCGGCCGTGAGCCGTCCGGCCCTGCTCGACAGAACCAATGGAGGACCCTCCTGACCTGAGTCTGGGGGGTCCTTGCTGATGAAGGAGGTACGATCATGGAAGCATTCGCGCTGCCTGGGGCAGGAGCAATTATCGAGCGAGTGGTCGAAGGACAACTGCACATTCTGATGCAAAGCCGGGACAAAGTTGGCGCCCCCAATGAACGCGGTCTGCTGGAGATCCCGGCAGGGAAAGTCCGCGCCTTTGAGAGCATCTTTGACTGCCTCAGGCGAGAAGTGAAAGAGGAGACTGGGCTCGAGGTGATCGAGATTCTGGGGGAGGGGCAGTCGCCCGCGGTGGAGCAGCACGGCTATCGCGCGCTGAGTTTCCAGCCCTTCTCTTGCACTCAGAACCTGGCCGGCAGCTATCCAATCATGGTTATGGTCTTCATCTGCCGGGTTCATGGTGATGCGCTCAGCGAGAGCGACGAAAGCAAGCAGATCCACTGGATGCCGCTGGCGGAACTGTCGGCGAAGCTGGAGCAGCACCCGGAAGCGTTTTACCCGATGCACCTCACGACTCTGCGCAAGTACGCGGCTATGTGAGACTGTTCAATTGTCCCTCTGTAGCGGCAGACCGGAGAACGGGTCGCATGCTTGCGACCCCTACGGCATCCGCCCGGTCTACCTAACATGCTGTAGCATAGACGTTATACGATCCTACCGATAATCCGAGTCCGCTCCACGGGAGGTCTTGTCTATACTCCCGGTCGCGCGATCACCAATCCTTTGCCGTGTCCTCGGCTGACAGCAGCGATCTCAGCAGCAGTGCAACCAAGCAGCAGTTTGACCTCGCAACAATGCTGCTGCCAGCCAGCAATCAAGGCGACTGCCGTCACCCGATCGGGCGGCTGGCTTCCCAGCCAGACGTCGATGGCACTCCCATCCTGCGCTTTGGTCCCATCCAGGTAGCCGTAGTCAAGTTCATAGATGAAGTCAGGGAATCTGGGATGCGCCACCCCTTTGGGACGGTCAATCACGACCGCATGCATGAGAGCAAACTGATCGCACATTTCCCAGAAGTCCTGCGCCGGGCTAACCTCATTGGCCTGCCCAGACAACGGCTGCAGACCGCCGTCCCGGTGCACCAGCATGCCCCGCATGCTCTTCTCATTGTGCGTTTGCAATACCTGCAACTGCTCTACCTGATTACAGCCTAGGAGTATTTTGATCTCGGCATCCTTCTTCCAGGCATCCACGATCACACAGACAGCCGGGATACCGAGCGCAGGCGCAGAACCGCGCCAGACATCTACTCCGCCTCCGTCCTGGGAGGTCGTTCCTGCCAGATATCCATAATCCAACGGATAGATGAAACTCGGATGGCGTGGGTGCGCCGTCCCTCGTGGGCGGTCGATCACCAGTTCATGTGCCGCAGAGATCAGTTCCAAAGCTGCCCAGAAATCCTGGGGTGTGTTGTCTGCCATCTACTTCCCCTCCCTGTTCCCATGCTAAGATTATCCATTGCCTGGCCAGGGTTTGGCAAGCCCGGCGGAATCCAATAAGTAGAGAAGAAGCCGGGCACTACCGCCCGGCTTCCCCCTATTTCGTGACCGAGGACTTCTGCCACCCGCCACCTTGCATGCGATATCTAATCAAGACAGCCTGTTCATCCATCAGCAGATAGCCAACCAAGAGCACGTTCTCCTGCTCGTTGAACAGCACCAACGGTGGGAATGAGGATAGGTGGCCGTACTCCTTCTGGGCGTCCTGCACACAGATCTGTCGCAGTTGCTCGTCGCTGAAGGCTGGCGTATAGCCCCCGCTGGGCAGAGGAGATTGATCCAGATACGCTAGCGGCGCAAACCCGGAAAGGTCAATCTCGTGTCTCTCCACCAAGGTCTGATGCGCAGCCGCGGTCAACTCGCCGTCAATCGCTGCATCAGGAGTTGGCGGTTCGGCAACGCCACCGTCCCAGCCGGACAACGACTGAGAGGCAGAGAAGACGTCGACTGCCAGCTTGGCCAGACCGAAGTTGCCAGGCTGGAGCACAGTCTCCACGGAGGCATAGAGCAGGGCGATCAGTTTTCCATGCTGGATCACGGGGCTGCCGCTCATGCCACGGACCACCTTGTCTCCCGCTTGGGTAGGCGTCAGAACCAACAACTGTTGATCGCCCTTCCGAGTGTACCCATCCACCGTCACCTGATAGCTGCCGCCAACGATGGAGCGGACGGTGGCTTGCTCTCCCACCCTGATGTCAGCCGTACCCCCCAGTGACACCGGCTCCGCCTGGATACTCACGTCCTGCGGCAAGCCCAGCACCACACCCTGCTCAGCGTTCGTCAGCACCTTGACTTGGCAGGAGATGACGTTTTGCTGATCGTGGATGCTCGCGGCCAGCGACTGACCAACTGCCAGTGGCTCTGCCGAGTGAGCCAGCACGATCAGCGTGCCGTTTCCCGGAGCGAAGCAGGCAGTGCCCAGTAAGCCCACGGCTGGAAAGAAGACGCGTTGGCCGCCCAAGAGCACTTGCTGCGCCGGGGCCTCAACTGTCCAGAAGGGCGCGGAGGCGGCATCGGTACGGATGGAGAGGGTCAACTCCCGTCCGAGCAGCAGAAAGGCGAGGAGCAGTGTGGCGAAGACAGCCAAGACGCGTTGCCACCGCTTAGCCGGAATGGCGAGGGCGAGCAGCAGGCCCAGGCTGACGACAAGCTTGACAAAGCGCAGCGGCGAATCATCCAGCATGGCCAGAGGGATCATGACAATGGCGATCAGCCAATATATCGGCGGTCTCTTGGACAAGGTGCTTCCTCCCTCCTGCCGTTGCTCCTATTCATGGGTTCTCTGCTTCCTGGTGTAATTCCTGCCATACTCTAGTGAATGATCGTGACCCGTAGAGGCTTGACATGCCGAGCCAATCCCGGCACCACAAGCATGCCATGATGCTACGATCACGAGGAAACCGGATTTTTGAACCGGTACCGCCTGCGCTACCGGCCGACGCCGCCGGTTACCAGCGACACTCGTAGCCGACGCAGACCTTGGGCGCGTCTGGTTCCTGCCGTACGCGGTAGCGTGACCTAACCTGCTCCAGCCGCTCCAGGGGGCAGGTGCCAAAAACCACCTGCAGACCCACCTGGTCTGCCGCAGCCATCTGCCGAGTCATCTCCGCAGGAAGCCCGAGATGAAAATGCCAATGTCGCCCGAGTTCCCGCATCCCTTGCCTCTCGTAGAATGACCTGGCATGCTCGTCCATTGACCAGAACTCCATGCGGTTGATGCCCCGCTCCCTAAGCCAGCTCTTCGCCGACTCGATCATGCGTTTGGCAATCCCTTGGCCCTGGCAGTCCTTGCGCACGCCGAGCTCCCAGACAAAGCCGCAGCAACTGTCTGTGCCAAGACCCAACTCGCCAGGGGTTTGCTCAATTTCCACATCCATGAATCCAACGATCTCTCCGTTCAGCTCTGCGACCAACTCCAGAGCCGGGCGCGAGTAGCGCGGCTTCTGATGATGCAGCACAACCCAGGCATCCGAGCTGACGGCAACCTGCCCCCAAGTGCTGAGCCAGTCCGCCTCGTCTGCTTCCGCATAGGGGCGCAGCGACAGCTCTCCAAAGGACGGGCAACTCTCCGCCGGCTGCCATGGCTCGTTCCACCCATTGCCAAAGGTGATCTCTGTCAGCAGTTTCCGCCCCCGGCGCTTATGCTCAGCCGGGTAGCCGAGCGGCATCAGAAAGTAGCAGCGCACATCGTCGGGCAACTCCAGGATGTCGCTCGCCCGGGCGATGTCCAGCCAGCCGATCCAGCAGGTACCCAGCCCGTGGGCGGCCGCTGCCAACTGGATGTGCTCCCCTGGGATCAGCGGGGTGGAGTTCATGAACAGCAGGGCCATGTGCAAGGGATTGGAGCAACTGCGAAACCAATCAGAGGCCTCTTTGCCCCAACGCAGGTTGTTCACCTCGCGGCTGAACTCACTCTCTTCCTCTGGCAGGTACAGGCGGGCGCAACAGGCAATCACCACCGGTGCTTCCGCAATCCAGAGCTGATTGCCGGCAGCCTCCGCTAGAGCCTGGCGTTTGGCGGCATCGGTGACAATGCCAAAGACGTACTGCTGTCCATTGCCACCGGACGGAGACCAGCGGGCGGCCTCCATGATTTGTTGCAACACCGCTTCCGGAATGGGATCGCTCTTGTAGTGGCGCACAGAGCGACGATTGTAGATGGCGCTAAATAGACTGGTCATGTTTGTCCTTCTCCTCCTCAAATCAAGTGTGGAAGCCACCCCGCAAAAAGAAAGGACCGCCTGCGTAAGCGCGGCGGTTCCCGAGAAGGCCAGAGCCGGGACCGCCAAAGAACTCGTGCAGGACGGTCCAAGCGTCGGGGGTAGCCAAACCAAGCCCGAGAGACTCTCTCAAGCCGCGTGCTACAGCCCAAACGCCAGGCACTGCCCAGCTGCGAATTCCTTGACTATCCATCAACTCCTCAAATCATTGTCAGTTATCAGCCTAACGCCAAACGAGACCAACTGTCAAGTCTAGTCATGTGAGCCGGCTTAGGCTATCGCCCGTAGCGGCTCGGCATGCCGAGCCGGTCCCTACCCCGCAGCATGCGAGACTGTTCATTTTGTGCCCCGTAGCGG
>JAEZJZ010000071.1 GCA_023436245.1 Bacillota bacterium
GCTACGAGGGACAGAATAAGCAGTCTCGAGCGCGCAGTTGCGCTCCCTTGCTGTCGCCAAGTAAAGAGGGGCGGGAACAGCTCCCGCCCCTCTTTGATCATAGCCCACTTTGCGCAAGCTGGCATCCCCCGCCGGGCAACCAGCCAGAAAATACCTCGCGCTGTTATGGTTGAGCCCGAAGGCAACGGGCTGACCGCGCTAGGGCTCACTGGCTACCAGATGACTAGTCCTGTTGCCGGGCCAGACGCATGCCATTCATGATCACCAGCAGCGCAGCCCCGGTATCGGCGAAGACGCCCATCCAGAGCTCAGCGCGTCCGAGCAACGTCAGAACCAACACTATCCCCTTGATTACCAGACTAAGGCCGATGTTTTGCTTAATGATCGCCACTGTTCGGCGACTGAGTCGAATCAGCCAGGCCAGCTTGCCGAGATCATCGGCCATCAGAGCGACGTCAGCCGTCTCGATGGCTGTATCAGTCCCGGCGGCGCCGAGCGCGATTCCGACAGTGGAAGCGGCCAGCGCTGGAGCATCGTTCACCCCATCGCCCACCATCGCCACCTGCTGATACTCCCGCAATAGTCGATTGATGGCTACCACTTTGTCCTCGGGCAACAGCTCCGCCTGTACGCTGTCTACACCGAGCCGTTCCGCAATTGCGGCAGCTGCTCGCCGGTGATCGCCGGTGAGCATGGCGATAGACTGAATACCGGCCCGTCGCAACTGCTCTATCGCAGCCCCCGCCTCCGGCCTTACCTGATCGGCAAAGGCCAACAGGGCCAACACCTGCTGCTGGTCGAACAGAAAGACCACCGTCCGCCCTGCTTCCTGCCAAATCGACGCCTGAGCGGCGATCGCTTCCGGCAAGGTGAGGTTCTGCGCAGTCAGCAAGCGCTCGTTGCCGATATACAGGCTTCGTCCGCCAATGGAACCGGTCGCTCCCGAGCCGGCCAGCGCCCGAAACTCACGAGCCGGTTCAACGCTCAGGTTACGCTCCAGAGCGGCACGCAGTACTGCCTGCGCCAACGGATGCTCCGAACGAGACTCCAGCGCGGCCGCCTCCGCCAAAGCGGTGTCGGCATCGCCGACGATCGGCAGCAGATCCACCAAGGCCACCTGACCGGCGGTCAACGTGCCAGTCTTGTCGAAGGCAACGGTGCGAATATGCCCCATCGCTTCCAGGTAGGCCCCTCCTTTGATCAGCACGCCCTGTCTGGATGCATTGCCAATGGCGGAAACGATGGAAACGGGTGTGGAGATGACGAGAGCACAAGGGCAAGAGACCACTAAGAGGATCAGCGCTCGCTTGAACCAATCGGCAAAGTCGGCTCCAAACAGCGGCGGCAACACAGCCAGTCCCACCGCCAGTGCAATCACCGCCGGAGTGTAATAGGAGGCAAATCGGTCGACCAAGGCTTGCGCTGGTGCCCGCTCGGCCTGCGCTGCCTCCACCAGATGCATGATTCGGGCCAGAGTGTTGTCCTCTGCCAGCCGGTCTACCCGCACTTCCAGGCTGCCGCTGCCGTTGATCGTGCCGGCGAACACCCGGTCACCCTCCAACTTATCCACCGGCATCGATTCTCCAGTGATGGGGGCCTGGTTGACGGCCGAGCTTCCTTCGACGACCAGACCATCCATGGCAATACGCTCGCCAGGGCGCACCACGATCGTCTCTCCCAGCAGAATCTCGCCGACCGGCAGGACCATCTCCATACCGTGGCGCTGCACCAGTGCTTCCTTGGGAGCCAGGCTGAGCAGTGCTCGAATTGACTGCCTGGTCTTATCCATGGTATATGCCTGCAGCGTGTTGCCAAGGGAGAAGAGAAAGACCACCATCGCGCCCTCATGCCACTCGCCGATGGCCACTGCGCCCACCGCCGCGACGCTCATCAGAAAGTTCATGTCGAGAGTACGATTGCTGAGCGACTGCAGACCGGCGCGGGCCACATAGAACCCCCCGACCAGCATTCCCAGCACAAACAACGCCTTGGCCAGGACTGGCTGCCGCAGCAACAATTCGGCGGCCCAGCCGCAGGCCAGAAACAATCCAGAAATGGCTGTAGTGATCGCCTTGCGGTTCTGCAGCCAGAATGTTGACAGCCTTGAGCCTTCAGCCTGAACAGCCGCTTGTCCGGCCGCAGCGATTGCCTCCGCGCGGTAACCCGCACGCACTACGGCCGCCATCAGCGCATCCCGTACGGAGCTCGGCTCAAACTGCAGTGTGCCGGTGGCAAACACTAGAGTGGCCTGACTGACACCTGGCTGGCGCTGCAATTGACGCTCCAGCTTCGCCGCACAGTCCGGGCAGTCCAGTCCGTGAATGCGGAAGGCGTTCTTTCCTTGCGAGTGGACGTCGCGAACCGCAGGCTGCAAGGCGGCAGCCGCTTCAGCTACCCCATGGCCATGATGAGCGTGTTCGTGGCCATGATCATGACCGCAGGCACAACCCCCGTGCTCGTGCGCATGGTCATGGGAGTGACCGTGATCATGCGCCTCGTTCAGCTGGAGATCGCAATCGCAATCGTCACCTTCGGCGTGTTCATGCCCGCAAGCGCAGTCTTCGGCGTGACCTCTAGGTTCATGGCCATGATCATGACCGCAGGCGCACGACTCGCTGTGCTGATGGTTGTGGCCCTCCGCGTGCCCGTGTTCGTGATCATGACCACAAGCACAGGGCGCTGCTGTTTGGGCTGCCGACTTGCGATCGTGGCCGCACTGACACCCGCCGGCATGTTGCTGCCCAATCCCATGCTGCTGATTCTGATGCTGTGACATTATTCTGCCTCCATTCCGCCTGTATGCTTGACATGATCGTAGGCCTGCGTGAGCAACTGCAACACGTGCTCATCGTCCAAGCTGTAGAAAACTTCTTTGCCGTCACGGCGATTCCGTACGATCTGCAAAGCGCGCAGCACTCTCAGTTGGTGGGAAATCGCCGACTGCGTCATGCCAAGCACTTCTGCCAGATCGCAGACGCAAAGCTCACCGGCAGAGAGTGCCTGGATGATGCGCACCCGGGTGGGATCCCCGAGCGCCTTGAACACATCCGACAGGCGCTGCACCTGGTCCTCCGTGCCCAGAACTGCTCGTGCCTTTTCTACCTGAGTACAATGCACTCCATATTCCAGACAGATATCATCTTGAATCTTATTCACAGTAGTATCTCCCTCCAATAACATATGAGCATTTATTCATATGTTCATGTAATCATTATACGTCAGCAACAGCTATTTGGGAACATCCTCTTCTGAAAAACCGAAAGTACAACAATAAGTCCCATGAATAGCGCGAGAGATGACAGCTGGCGCGAGATTGCCAGTTATCATCTCTCAATCCGCAATCTGGAGAGTCGCTAACGTTCATGAATGACACCCGCCGATGCACGGCGTGGGCGTGGGCTGGGCATGCCGAGCCGCTACGAGGGGCAAAAGTCTGCGACTCCTACGATCGGCCCGCGCGTGCGCTCTTCTTCGGTTTCTCGGCGTAGCGTTCAGCCTCACTATAGATGCAGCCGCAATACTGCTGCCGGTAGAGATCAAACTGCTTGGAAAGCTCCACGCTGCGTTTGAACCCGGGGCGAAAATCCAGGTAGAGAAACGGAACATCATATTGCACGGCCAAAGCTTCCCCCACCTGGCGAATGACCTCGTGCTGCTGGAAGGGACTGATCAGCAGGGTAGTCGTGAAGGCGTCGAAATTTCCGTGCTTGGCCACCCTCGCCGTTTGCTCCAGTCGGCCTTGGTAGCAGAGCCGACAGCGCACCTGCTCGCGGTAGGCTGTTTGGCGCAACCAGTCCTGAAAATCGTAGTCGCCGGGACTGAGCACAGGTAATGCCACTGCCTCCGCAAGTTTCTGGAACGAGGCCAGCCGTCGTTGGTACTCCTGCGACGGGTGAATGTTGGGGTTGTAGAAGTAGCCGGTGACATCGTGTCCTGCCCCGCGCAAAGCCTCCACAGAATAGGAAGCACATGGCCCGCAGCAGGCGTGAAGTAGCACTTTCATTTGAGATTCCCCCTATAAGAGAGCCCCTAGGCGCTCCAGCTTTTCGGCAATCAACTGAGGCAGGCGCTGCAAGTAGTTCGGCACATCCTTGGGATTGCTGAGATTCTGCAACCTGCCGGCCGGCAGCAGAAACTTGCTGCTAGCGCCCACCCCAAGTCCAAGAATGTGCTGCCGTTCTTCAATCATCAGCACATTATAGCGGCACTCAGTGCCAGGTTTTGCCCAACCGGTATTCTCCTGACCGCCCAGAATGTTGCGCTGGCGGTAGAGATAGTAGGGTCGATAACCGGCCTCAGCCAACTGGCGCTGACACCAAGTGTTCATTGCTTGCGCAATGTCTGTCGGAGGGAGTTGATCTACCCACTCTGCCTGTTCGGCACTGAAGCGCGAGGCGCGCTTGGGAGCAAACATGTGCAAGGTGATGTTCTCCGGCTGCATGCCGAGCACCCAACGCAAGCTGCGCTGCACATCCTCCATACCCTCTCCCGGCAGACCGAGGATCAAATCCATGTTGATTACCGAAAAGAGTTCGCGGCTCCGTCCAAACGCCATCTCCACATCCGCGGCCTGATGCTGACGGCCGATTGCCCTGAGAGTGCGGTCATGCGCTGTCTGTGGGTTGATGCTGACGCGTTCGACTCCATGAGCCAAGAGCACCGCCAACTGATCTGCAGTGAGGGTCTCAGGTCGGCCGGCTTCCACGGTGAACTCTCGCCAACCTCCTGGCAGCTCACGCCGGAGCGCGCTGAGCACCCGGTCGAGATCGCCCGTAGACAGAGCAGTAGGCGTGCCGCCACCCAGATAGACCGAGTCGACTGGCCGTTGCTGCTCGCTGAGGCAAGTGCCCAGGGCAGCAATCTCAGTCAACAATGCCTCAACAAACCGCCCGCGCTCACGTCCGAGATCGCTCAATGAGAACGAAGGAAACGAACAGTAGAGACACCGCGTCGGACAAAACGGAATGCCGACGTAGATGCTCACCGCTCGCGGATCGAGATCCCCAAGCAGCACATGGGTGAAGGCACCCACCTGGCGAAGCAACTGCAGCTTCTCTGCCGACACCCCGTAGGTTGCCTGCATTTGCGCTGCTGCTTCCAGCTCACTGAGGCCTTGCGACAAGTACTGCTGATATGGTTTGCTGGGGCGAACGCCCTGCATGCGCCCCCACGGTGGCGATGGCTGGTTCACTGTCTCACCTCATTTGAATCAAGAGTAACACACAGCAGCGTGACTGCAAACATGTGCCTGCGAATGGGAGCAGCACAAGCTTCTTCCGAGCACATTGATGGCTTCGCCTGCGGGCTTCCCGCTGATCAAGGCTGCAGAGGCCGTCCTCAAGAAACTGAAGAACCGATAGCAAATCATCCGTATGATCAGAGAGGAATCCTTTACCGGGGATTCCTCTCTTTTTGCGTCCATGGATTAGGATTTGGGCCGGACGTGCCCTGAGATATCTTTTGGCACGAGTGATGAGATATAATGATTGCTGGCAATGAAGGGGGCAACAGCTGTGGGCAGAAGACTAAGTTCAATTCGGGTGGATCACTGGAAGCTGATCGCACTGTTGCTGACGCCAGTGGTCCTCTGGTCCACTGTCTTTCCCTTCTCCAAAATGGTGTTGACAGTGATTGCTCCCGCCACTCTGGCGGCGGTACGTTTCTCGACTGGTGCCATGGTGCTTCTGTTCTATGCGTCCCGGAGCTTCTCCTGGACGCATCTCTTCATTGTCTTGCGGCGCCACTGGACGACCTTTCTCCTCTTGGGTACCATTGGCATTTGGCTGAACAACTTCCTGCAGAATGTCGGCCTCAGCCTGAGCACTGCCAGCAGCACCAGTCTGCTCAGCACCACTGACCCGATCTTCTCCACCTTGCTCTCAGCGCTCTTCCTGAAGGAAGCGTTAACCAGTCGAAAACTCGCCGGCTTGTTCCTCGCCTTCTCAGGCGTCTATCTGGTCACCACCAACGGCCAGTTAATTACCGACTGGGGCAACAGCGCCGGCAACCTGATCGTAATCCTGTCGGCGCTCTGCTACAGCGTCTACACAATCCTCTCCAAACGCATCTTGCACGTGATCGAGCCGTCCATCGTCGTTGCCTGGTCAACAACCTGTGGGGCGATACTCCTGACGGCGACAGCGCTATGCCTGGACGATGCTCCGCTCTGGACGCTACTCACGCCCGCGCAGGTACTGGCCACTGTCTACCTGAGCATCGTGCCCACATCTGTCTCGGTGTTGGCCTACTTCTATGTGCTCCGTCGCTTGCCCGCCTCTGAGGCAGCCATCAGTCTCTTCCTGATCCCGATCTTCTCCCTGGTTTGGTCAAAGTTGCTGCTGCATGAACAGGTCACGCTGCCCATGATCATCGGCGGCGCGCTGATCATCGCTGGCGTCGCCTTGGCCATGCTGACCGGTAAGCGACTGAAACAACAGCAATCATTGAATGACACGTGATGCGCCACGTATACGCATTAGCATTGGCATACTATCCATGCAGACACCGAGGCGCTGGGCGGCGACACCCCGCCAGCCCCGTTGCCAGCCACCCAC
>JAEZJZ010000093.1 GCA_023436245.1 Bacillota bacterium
CCAACCCCCGCCCACAGCCGTCGTCTCTCTTGCGCTATTCTTGGGGTGCTCTTGCGGCGATAGCCCCTTTCCACATCAGCCACGCTCGATGTCCGCACCCAGGGCGTGCAGGTTCTCCACCAAGCGCACGTAGCCGCGATCGATGTGCTGCACCTCTGTGACTATGGTCTCCCCACGGGCCGCCAGGGCGGCAAGCACCAGAGCAGCGCCTGCCCTCAGATCTGTCGCTGCGACACGCGCCCCGGTCAATTGCGCTGGCCCGTAGACGATCGCCTGGCGTCCGCGCACCTTGATGTTGGCACCCATGCGACAGAGCTCGGAGACGTGCATCAAGCGGTTTTCGAACACCGTCTCAGAAACAACACTGGTGCCGAACGCCTGTGTCAGCAGCGCCATGAACTGGGGCTGCATGTCGGTGGGAAAGCCGGGGTGGGGCAGCGTCTGGATATCGGTCGGCTTCAGCCAGCGTGGGCTGTGCACCGTCAGGCTGTCGCAAAGCTCCGTGATCTCCACGCCTGCCTCCCGCAGCTTGGACAGGATCGGACCCATGTGGCCACTTTCGACCGCTCGCAGGGTAATTGCCCCCTGAGCCAGCACTGCCGCTACCAGATACGTACCAGCTTCAATTCTATCCGGGATAATCCGATGTCGGGCCCCGCAGAGTGACTTCACCCCTTCGATCTGAATACGATTGCTGCCGGCTCCCGTGATGTTTGCGCCCATGTCGTTCAGGTAGGCGGCGAGATCCACTATTTCCGGTTCTGCGGCCGCATTCTCAAGGACAGTTGTTCCTTCCGCCAACGCGGCTGCTGTCAGGATGTTCTCGGTTGCGCCGACGCTGGGGTAATCCAGATAGATGCTGGCGCCTCGCAGTTTCGAGCAGACAGCTTCGATAAAGCCGTGGCCGAGGTTGATCTCTGCACCGAGCGCGGCGAAGCCCTTGAGGTGCAGATCGATCGGACGAGTGCCGATGGCACACCCTCCCGGCAAAGAGATGCGCGCCTTGCCCAAACGGGCCAACAAAGGACCCATGATCAAGGCAGAGGCCCGCATCTTGCTCACCAATGAGTAGGGGGCTTCGTGGCTGTGTAGGTCGCCGGCCGCCAGAAAGAGCGTACCCGTACTGTCTGTCTCGATCCTCAGGCCAAGAGTGCTGAGCAACTCCAGCATGACCGTGACGTCATTTAGTCGCGGCACTGCCGCCAGTTCGCTCTCCCCCTCTGCAGCAGCCAACGCCGCCGCTAGGATGGGTAGAGCTGCGTTCTTAGCACCCGAGATTTCGATTGTTCCCTTGAGCGGCTGACCACCCCTGATGCGTATCTCCGCCAAACGGAGTCACCCCCTGATGTTGACTGTTGCCAGTACGGCGTCAGGTCTCAAACCATAGGATTAAGGGCCTAGCGAAACCCGCAAGCAACTCCTTAAGTTGCTGTGGACCGGGACTTGACGCCCTATGGTGGTTCTAGATGTCACACAACACTAGATGGATTCCCAGATGCTCGGGCAACCGAGGAAGATCCAGGTACACTGCTCCTCTTCGTTATAGCGCATGGCCAAGTTGATGTTCACCTGACCCTCCAAAATGTTGGTGGACTCCTCCAGTCGTGCGGAGTAGCCGCTGACGCTGACCAGGGGACCGTCATTATAGATGCTTTTCATTTCGGCTTCCGTCCCGGACATCACCTGAGAGACGATTGTGGCGACTTGTTCCGCTGTGAGACGGCCGGCGATGGTGCCAATCAACTGCGTGGCCTTCTGGGAGGCGACGCCCAAAGCGCCGGCACCTTTGGTCAGCAGGGCGTGCATCGCGGCCAGGTCGGGTGCAGTGGAACGATCGGTCAGGCTCATGAAGAGGTAGGCTGACTGCTCGTCGCCGCTTTCAGTCGCTTGTACGGTCGCCATCAGCATGCGTCCGCCCGGCTCGGAGATCTCCACTTTGGCCTCACGGGTGACCAACGCTTCCGTGCTGGCGTCGCTCTGCAGTGTCTGCAACTGAATAGGACCAGCGTCGGCAAAGCCCATGGCGCTGAGAGCTTGCTGCAGCACCTGACCGGCGTCGGCATCCGACTTGATACTGGTGCTGACTGGACACCAGGTGTCGACGGTCACTTCCAGCAGGGCGGCCCCGGTATTTTGCATCACGGAGACCAGATCTATAGCCGGACCGGTCTGCAAGGCATACCACGCTGCGCCACTGCCGCAGAGCAACAACCCAGCAAAGATAACAGCTGCTAACCTACGCATTACTCTTCTCCTCCAATTAGCTTAATCAGTAACATACCTCAGGCAGAAGTATTGCCAATCGGAGCAGAGTTAAACCTAGTCGAGCAGAGTCAGGGGGACGGACTATTGACTCGCGAGTGAGTAAATTGCCCGGCCCCCTGACTCCGGGCGCAAAGAAGCCGAGGGGGCTGCCCCTCGGCCTTCGAATCTCATTTGGTTTTGCCTATCCAAATGTCCGCTGACTGTAGCGGTTCATCAGATACCAACACTAAGGCGGTATCCCCACGGTACTCCGGGGATTGCACGATCGTCAGGGGAAGTCGGTGCTCCCGTACCAGCCGCAGAATGGGAGTCGCTTTGCTCACTGCCTGGGCAGCCAGGAATACGTGTTGACAGCGTCGATCGGCCAAAGCAGACACGAGACTCTCTGGAACGCTTTTGCCGTCCAGAACGGCGAAGGTGGCTGCCTTCAGCACCTGCTCCGGGAACTGACCCAGGAAAGCGCTGCGCTCTCCCCGCCTTAGTTCCGGAGCCCCACCAACCCCAACCGCAACGGCTTGTTCCAGGGCAGTGCCCTGTTGCAGGCGCCGGCGCGACTCTTGCTCGGCTTCTTCAGCGATGCGACGCTCGCTCATTTCTCTTCCTCCGGAGCGTTGGCGGCCTGCAATCTGGCGGTTGCCCGCTTCAGGGCCCACTCAGCCCGGGCGATGTCCACCTCGCCCTGTCTACCGCCGCTGATCCGTTCCGCAGCCCTCGCTCTGGCCTGGCGGGCGCGCTCGATGTCAATCTCTTCCGCCGTCTCTGCCGTTTGAGCCAGAACTGTTACCTTGCTGTCAGGGCTCACTTCCAGAAAACCGCCACTGATGGCGATCCGCTGTTCTCCGTCGGATGCGTCCCTCACCCGCATCACGCCAGGCACAAGCACAGTCACCAGGGGAATGTGTCCAGCCATCACGCCGATCTCGCCTTCCACGGTCCGGGCAATCACCAAGTTAGCGTCCTGACTGTAAACAGTGCGGACGGGAGTGACGATTTCCAGACGCAGGGTTGCCATTTAGCGATCCCCGCTTTCAGCCAGGATCTTCTTGCCCTGCTCCACAGCCTCATCGATGGTTCCGACCATGAAGAAAGCATCTTCAGGCAGATCATCGTGCTTGCCTTCCAGGATCTCTTTGAATCCACGGACAGTCTCTTTGATCGGCACGTACGCGCCGGAGCGTCCGGTGAAGGCCTCGGCCACGAACATCGGCTGGGTGAGGAACCGCTGAATCCGGCGGGCGCGAGCCACGGTCAGCTTATCGTCCTCGGATAACTCATCCATGCCGAGCAAGGCGATGATGTCCTGCAACTCGCGGTAGCGCTGCAGCATCTCCTGCACGCCACGGGCGACTTCGTAGTGCTCGTTACCTACGTAGCGCGGATCGAGGATGCGGGAAGTGGAGTCCAGTGGATCCACGGCCGGGAACAAGCCCAGCTCCGAGATCTTGCGGGAAAGCACCGTAGTCGCATCCAAGTGGGCGAAGGTGGTAGCCGGCGCCGGGTCGGTCAAGTCGTCAGCCGGCACGTAGATGGCCTGCACAGAGGTGATCGAGCCCTTCTTGGTGGAGGTGATGCGCTCCTGCAGTTGGCCAACGTCGGTGGCCAAGGTCGGCTGGTAACCCACGGCCGCCGGCATACGGCCAAGCAACGCGGATACCTCTGAACCGGCCTGCACGAAACGGAAGATGTTATCGATGAAGAGCAGCACGTCCTGCCCTTCCTGATCGCGGAAATACTCGGCCATGGTCAGACCGGTCAGGCCGACGCGCATACGCGCTCCCGGCGGCTCGTTCATCTGACCGAAGACCATCACTGTCTTGTCGATGACGCCGGATTCGGTCATCTCCAAGAAGAGGTCGTTACCCTCACGGGTGCGCTCGCCCACGCCGGCGAACACCGAGAACCCACCATGCTCAGTGGCGATGTTGTGAATCAGCTCCTGAATCAACACCGTCTTGCCCACGCCGGCGCCGCCGAAGAGTCCCACCTTACCACCCTTGGAATACGGACAGAGCAGGTCAACCACTTTCATGCCTGTCTCCAGCATTTCAGTGCTGGACTCCATCTCCTCCAAGGTGGGGGCTGCCCGGTGTATGGGCAGAGTCATCTCAGATGCCACCGGACCCCGGTTGTCAATTGTCTCACCGAGCACGTTGAAAATGCGGCCTAGTGTACCCCGGCCAACCGGAACGCTGATCGGCCCACCAAGCGGAGTCACCTGCATACCCCTGGCCAGTCCATCGGTTGATGACATGGCAACGCAGCGCACGGAGTTGTCTCCCAGATGATGCATGACCTCCAAGGTCAGTTCCAGCTTGCTGCCATCAGTGGCGGTTTCACTGATCTGCAGAGCGTCCAGGATATTGGGGAGTTGGCCGCCTGGGAAATGGACGTCAACCACCGGTCCGATGACCTGGCTGATTACCCCATTATTCATGGCTTGTCCTCCTTACTTCAGCGCCTCAGCGCCGCCGACGATTTCGGAAATCTCACGGGTAATGGCGGCCTGCCGGGCACGGTTAAAACTGAGCGTCAATTCCTTGATCAACTCTTCAGCGTTCTTGGTGGCAGCGTCCATGGCCGCCATGCGTGCGCCGTGTTCACTGGCCTTCGATTCGAGCAGAGCCCGATAGACCAGCGTGGCCACATAGCGTGGCAGCAGGCTGTCCAGAACTGCCTCCGGAGTAGGTTCAAACAGATATTCGGCCTCTGCTACACCCGTCTTCTCAGCCGCTGGCGGCTGCATGGGCAGAAGCAGAGTGACAGTCTGCCGTTGGGTTACCGTGCTGACGAACTCGGGATAGACCAAGTAGATCTCGTCCAGCAGTCCGCCTTGATACAGGGCAATGATGCTCTCGGAGATAGTGTGGGCCTGACTGAACTGAATCTCTTCCCCTAAACCCACGAAATCGCCGATAATCTCGTAATTGCGCCGTTTGAAATAATCTCTGCCCTTGCGGCCGACGGTGACGAGGGCAATCTGTTCCCGCTCATGCTTGTTCATCGCCTGCTCCGCCGTGCGAATGACGTTGGCGCTGAAGCCCCCCGCCAGACCGCGATCAGAGGTAATGACGACAAAGCCGGTTCGCTTCACCTCACGGCTGGCCAGAAGCGGATGCAGTGAAGTGTCGGTGCGGCCGCCCAAACGACGGAGCACCGCCTCCATCTTGGCGGCATAGGGACGAGCGGCAAACAGGGTATTCTGAGCCCGCCGCAACTTGGCGGCGGAAACCATTTTCATCGCCCGGGTAATCTGTTCAATATTCTTCACAGATTTCGCGCGCCTGCGGATATCTTGCATGCTAGCCATTCATGCTCACCTCGCTTTCCAAAACGAGTACAAGAGTTACAAATCACACCGCGGGTAGTGGATCTGTGGAACGCGGGGACAGTCCCCACTGTTCCACATCCAGATCGGGGACATTCCTCAGCCCTCAAAATGCGCTTCCTGCAGAGGTGTGTCCCCATTCCTCTTAGCTGAACATCTTCTTGAATTCAGCGATCGCGTCTTCCAATGCCTTGACGGTGTCCTCTTTCAGTTCGCGCTCGGTGCGAATCTTCTTCAGAATCTCCGAACGGGACTCGCGCAGATAGCGGAGGAACTCATCGGCAAACCGGGTCACCCGCTTGGTTTCGATGTTGTCCATGTGTCCGTTGGTACCGGCGTAGATGACCGCAACTTGCTCCTCAACCGGCAACGGGTTGGCCTCCGGCTGTTTCAGCAACTCCTGCAACCGCTCACCCCGGGTGAGACGTGCCTTGGTAGCCCGATCGAGATCCGAGCCAAACTGGGCAAAGGCGGCGAGGTCACGATATTGCGCCAGATCGATGCGCAGGCGACCGGCCACTTGACGCATGGCCTTGATTTGGGCCTTGCTGCCGACACGGGAGACAGAAAGACCGGCGTTCACGGCCGGGCGGAAACCGGCGTAGAACAGCTCGTTCTCCAGGAAGATCTGTCCGTCCGTGATGGAGATGACGTTGGTCGGAATATAGGCAGAAACGTCACCGGCCTGCGTCTCAATGATCGGCAGTGCAGTAATCGAACCGCCACCGTATTCTTGAGAGAGCTTGGCTGCCCGTTCCAGCAGGCGGGAGTGCAGATAGAAGACATCGCCCGGGTAGGCTTCCCGTCCCGGCGGACGGCGAATCAAGAGTGACATGGCACGGTAAGCCACGGCGTGCTTGGAGAGATCGTCGTAAACGACTAGCACATCCTTACCCTGCCACATGAACTCCTCACCCATGGCCACTCCAGCATAGGGAGCAAGGAACTGCAACGGAGCGGATTCGGATGCGGTTGCGGAAACGATGATGGTGTAGTCCATCGCCCCGCGCTCCTCCAAAGTACGCCAGATGCGATTAACAGTGGAGGCCTTCTGGCCAATAGCCACGTAGATGCAAATCACATTTTGGCCGCGCTGATTGATGATCGCGTCCACGGCTATGGCCGTCTTACCGGTACCGCGGTCGCCGATGATCAACTCACGCTGTCCGCGGCCAATGGGAATGATCGAGTCTATCGCCTTGATCCCTGTCTGCAAAGGAGTGTTCACCGGCTCACGGGCGATGACGCCAGGAGCTACTACCTCCACCGGACGGAATTTGTCGGTCTCCACGGGGCCTCTGCCGTCCAACGGGCGTCCGAGAGGGCTGACCACGCGGCCGATCAGGCTATCGCCTACCGGTACCTGCACGATGCGGCCGGTGCGCCGAACTGTGTCGCCTTCTTTGATGCCGACATCGTCGCCCATGATTGCACAGGCCACGTTGTCTTCTTCCAGGTTCAACACCATGCCGTTGACGCCGTTCGGGAACTCCAGCAACTCGCCGGACATGGCCTTGGTCAAACCATAGATGCGGGCCATGCCGTCACCGACATAGAGTACGGTGCCGACGTCATCAACCGCGATGTCGGTCTTCAGTTGCTCAATCTGCTGTTTGAGAATGGAACTGATTTCTTCGGGTCGGAGCCGCATTTAACTACTCACCCCTGCTTGCTTAACTTGCGCCTGCTTCAGCCGGCGTCTTAGATTATCCAACCGACGGGCCAAACTGCCGTCATAAACCCTGTCGCCAACACGTACGATTACTCCACCCATAATTCCCGGATCGACCTGTTTGGCCAAGGTCACTGTCCGACAACCGGTCAGTTGTTTGACTAGGGCTGTGATCTTCGCTTCCTCGTCTGCCTCAAGGTCTCGGGTGGTGGTCACCTCTGCCAGCACTTCCTGGCGGGACTGGCGTAGAGCCGCATGAAAATCTTCACTAATTGCCTCAATCTGACCTTCTCTGCCTTTGTCAAACAGCAAAGAGACCAGATTTCTGGTCTGCTCGGATTTGAGCAAGGGCTCAAGCACTGGGTTTAGCGTCTGTCGTTTCTGATCAGCCGTCAACTGCAGGTGGTGCCAGATCCCGGCAAACTCACGGCTAGCCTGGAGGGTTGCAACCAGGGACAAGAGATCTGCAGACACGGCATCCACTTGCTGCCGGGCGCTCGCGGCTGCAAACAGCGCCGTCGCGTATCGCCTTGCAACTGCGTTACTCAGCATGGGCGTTGCCCATCCCTTCCAGGAAATCCTGAACCAACTTGCCGTCTTGCTTCTGGTCTAGCTTCTTGCCTAGCAGGTGACCGGCAGCCAGTACGGCCAGATCACTGATCTCGTCGCGCAGAGCCGCAAGGGCTTTGTCGCGCTCCAGCCCGATTTCTTTGTTGGCGCGCTCCAGGAGCTGCTGTGCCTGTTCCCTGGCGTTGGCTTCAATCGCGGAACCGCTCTGCTGGGCCTGCTTGGTGGCAGTCTCAATCAAGCTACGGGCTTCTTCGCGGGCCGATGCCAACCTCTGTTCGTAATCCTCCGCCAACTTGGCGGCCTCAACACGGCTCTGTTCAGCTTCGGCTAGCTGCTTCTTGACATGGTCTTCCCGCTTGCCGAGAAACTCTTTGACCGGCTTGAACAAAAAATGGGCCAATGCCGCATACAACACCAGAACGTTCACGATCGTGAACACAATTTGCGGAATCTTTATATCAACCATTATCCATGGCCTCCTTGACTTAAAGCGGTTACGGAACGGTGGGCGGAAATGGGGCAACTGGAATCCCGGTTGCCCCGCCCATTAGGGGCGCACACCCGAGGGGCGGGGGGGGGGGCGGCCGCGCCCCCCCCCGCCCCCGCTCGCGTTCTGACCACCCGGCCAGAATTCGTCGATTCCTCGCCCCCGTGACCGCCACCAGACGGTCGGGGTTCTCATAGTGTTCACTACTGAAAGGTCGGGTAAACGTCGTCTCGCGTGTGAGTGTCCAAGAAGGGAGCAGGTGACGCCTGATTACACGCCGCGACGTCCGCACGAGTGGACAACCGGGACCACGGCCGAGGCTGGTCAAGCCCTGTCATCATGGTCCTAAGTCATTATATTTCACACTGTTATCGAGTGGACCGGCGACGCGTCCGATAGGGCATGGCGCCTGCTTTTCGAGGGGACGGCACCACGGGGCAGGGAGCTGGTGCGGACAATCCGGTCCGCTCACTCC
>JAEZJZ010000035.1 GCA_023436245.1 Bacillota bacterium
ATGCCGAGCCGCTACAGAAGGCTAACTGCGCAACTCTCACGAACAAACAGAGCGCGTCTGTGGCATGTCATTGCGTGTGGTCAAGTGCTCTAGCAGAATGAGTCGAGGCTGGTGAGTGAAGTGAGCAAAGCATTGAAGAGAGAGCTGCATCTGGTGGGCAAACCAGAGCCGGCTCTGCGACAACGGGCGCGTAATCACCCGGCTGAACTGATCAGGGCCATGCGACCGCAGCAGTGGCTGAAGAGCGGGTTCGTCTTTCTCGGTATCATCTTCTCCGGCCACTGGCAGCAGGGGCAGATGCTCTGGCGCGTGGCGCTGGCGGCAGCCGCCTTTTCCCTGATGGCCAGCGGCGTTTATGTGATGAACGATCTGCTTGACCGCGAAAACGACCAACTTCATCCCGTGAAGCAGCACCGCCCGATCGCAGCCGGTAGGGTGTCGCCCTCGGTGGCGCGTTCACTGATGCTGGCGCTGATCACGGGCGGGCTGGGGTTGGCCTACGCAGTGTCTCCGGCAGACGCGCTCATCCTGCTGATCTATCTCGCGCAGAACATTGCCTATTCCAGGCGCTTGAAGCAGGTGGTGCTGCTGGATGTGTTCATCATTGCCTTCGGATTCATGCTGCGCATCCTGTCCGGCACCATTGGCGTGGGCATCGAGCCATCCAACTGGCTGCTGCTCTGTGGCTTGATGATCACGCTGTTCATCGGCTTCGGCAAACGACTGGCGGAACTGGGTGTGGACAGTGTCGGTTTTCGCCCAGTGCTGGACCGCTATGGCCGGGATGTGCTCAACCAGTTCACCGGCATCTGCGCAGGCGGCGCTATCCTGACCTATGGCCTGTATACTCTCGACCCGGGGACAGTTGCGCTGCACCAGACGGATGATCTGATCTACACCATTCCCTTCGTAATTTACGGCGTCTTCCGTTATCTCTATCTCCTTCACAGCGGTGAGGGCGGCGACCCATCCAGACTGGTGGCCCAGGACCGGCATATCGCGGTCACGGTAGCCCTCTGGCTGGTCTCAGTCGTGCTGATTCTTAACCAGAAGGTGCTTTCATGACCGTTTCGGCATCGCGGCTTTATCGCATGATCATTGCGTGCAGCCTGCTGGCTGCCGTTCTTTGGGTGGTGGTCGTTCCCACCCAGCCATTCTCTGACTTTCGTTACTACCATCAGCTGGCGGCACAGATAGCGGCTGGCGGCAGCTGGGGCGACACCTATACCGCCGTCGGCTACTCCATCTTCCTGGCGGGCTTCTACCGTCTGTTTGGGGCTTCCCTTTGGGTGGCCAAGGGATTGAATCTGCTGCTCTTCCTACTGAACAACCTGCTGGCGCTTCGTCTCTTGCGGTCGCTGCCGCTCAGTGAACGCCTGCGCAAATGGGTGTTCATCTGCTTCGCCTGCTTCCCCATCCAGATCTACTACACCAGCATCGTGGGCACGGAAACGCTCTTCACAACGTTGCTGCTCTTGGCCCTGTTGACTTACGTCAGCCGCTGGCGCCATAAGTATCTGTTGCTTGGGGTGATCACCGGTCTGGCCAGCCTGGTCAAGCCCTTCTTCCCTGCTATTGCGGCCGTGATCCTACTGACTGACCTTCTGACTGGCGAACGCCCACTGCTGGCTATGCGGCGCGCGGCGACCGTGCTCTTGGTCTGTGTGCTGGTGCTCTCGCCCTGGCTCTATCGCAATTCTCGCCTGAACGGTCAGTTCACCTACGTCAGCAATAACGGCGGCATCGTTCTCTATATCAACAACAACTCGCAGAACACCACCGGCGGTTGGATGCGGGCCTCGGATGTGGCTGACTCGGTGGTGAATACCGAGGAGTATCAGGCGGCGAACATGACGGAGAAGAACCACATGCTCAGCAATGCGGCGAAGCGGTGGATAATCGCGCATCCCCGGGAGTTCTTCATGCTCGGTCTCAAACGCCTGCTGCGGACGTTTCTGCTACCAAACGACATTGCCTATAGCCTGCAGGGCACCGGCTTCTCCCTGCGGCTACAACACATATTGACGGCGGCCGTGGAACTGGTGCGCTTTCCCCTCTACCTGATCGGCTGCCTGTCCATGGTCGCAGCCTCGTTGCGCTACGTCTGGGCTCGCTTCATCCGCAGGCAGCCATCCGCGCTCTGCCGGCTGGAGATCGCACTGCTGCTCACGTTCTGGATGTTTGCGGGTGTTTACTTCTTGACGGAAGGCCAGTCCCGCTATGCCTTCCCCACCATTCTCATGCAGAGTTACTTCGCCGCCAAGGCACTCGCGGCAGTTCGTCGCCGGTTCAGTGTCAGACAGGCTGCTGCTCGCGCTCTGGACAGGTAGATTAGCTTGATGAGGAGCTAGATAAGATATGATTGCATTGACTATTCTCTCGGTGATTCTGGGAGCCGTGGGGCAAGTGTTGGTCAAGCTGGGTGCTGCCCGCCTCGAGCTGAGCTTCACCTGGCGGGATCTCGGACAGACTGCACTTGCCATGCTGCGCAATCAGCCGGTGATGTCCGGTCTGTTTCTCTACGGCATCAGCTTCCTGCTCTGGGTGAAGGTGCTGACCAAGCTGGAACTGAGCTACGCCTATCCCCTGGTCAGCCTTGGCTATGTGCTGGTGGTCGTCTGTTCCTACTTCCTCTTTCACGAGAGCATCAGCCTGCAGCGCGTCTGCGGCATTCTGGTGATCATCGCCGGCGTGGTACTAGTAGCTCGCAGCTAAACCGGATATGCCACCAAGAAGCATCAACAGGATTCGAGGAAAGACCTCTCCCGCTCGGAAGAGGTCTTTCCTTTTTGTTCATCTGAATATGTATTGAGTAAGCCAACTGCATGCTCTCCCCACTTGGCCCACGCTCTTACGGATCGTCTGTACCCTACTATTCTTAGCATGTTTATGCAGGTTGTCCACCGGCATGCAATCGATCCACATAATCAGCTCCACCATTCGCCAACCGACACTCCGGCGTGTCGCTTGGACGCACAACAGGTAGGAATGGGTCGAACGGTTATCGAACAGTGCGCTAGTCGAAGGTGTTATAATTTTCGTAATTATAAGACTTCGGGCGCCAGTAAGTGCTGATCCTGGTGCCTCAGGTCATAGGTAGTAACGGAAGGGAGGTGAAAAAGATGACTTTTATCGCTGGAACCCGCTTTCTGCTGGTGTTCACCATTGTCACTGGCGCTTTAGTGCTATGGATGATGTCCTACGTGCGGAGTGGGCGTTTCCTGCCGCAGGTGCGCCACATCAACGGGCTGGACGCGATCGAGGAGGCAATCGGGCGGGCAACTGAGATGGGCCGGCCGGTGCACTTTTCCCCCGGAATCGCTGGCGTTACCGATCAGAGTGCTCCCCAGACCATGGCGGCCATGGAGATTCTGGCTTACACCACGGAGCTGGTGGCTAAGTACAACACCGAAATGGTGGTCAGCATTCGTACTCCGGACCTCTTCCCCATCGCGCAGGAAGTAACTCGTCAGCGGTTCTTGGCTGCCGGCAAGCCGGACATGTTCAAGGAGACCACCGTGCAGTTCTTCTCCAGTGACCAGTTCGCCTATTCTGCGTCTTGCATGGGCTTCATCACCCGCGAGCACGTGGCGGCGAACATCCTGATGGGCGCCTTCTGGGCAGAGTCTCTGCTCATAGCTGAGGCCGGTGCCCGGGCAGGAGCCATTCAGGTTGCCGGCACTGCCAACCTGCATCAGATCCCGTTCTTTGTGGCGGCCTGCGACTACACGCTGATCGGCGAGGAGTTGTTTGCTGGCGGTGCGTATCTGTCTCAGGACAAGCTGAAGCTCGGTTCGATGGCTGGACAGGATTACCTGAAGGTGATCAGTCTGGCTCTGTTGCTACTTGGGGCTTTGTCAGCCACTTTCCAATCAGATTTCTTGACGCAACTGCTGAGCAAGTAGCCAGCCTGCCCCAAAATCTTGGCATAAGGAGGTGTAGCTAATGCGAAGGGAAATCCCCGTTGCCATTACCTTTGTTGTCGGCGTGATCATGTTGCTCAGCAACTTCATCGAAGTTCCGCTGGGAACCTACTCCCTGAAGAGCCTTGCGCAGGAGTTGGGTGGCTGGGTAATCATCATCTCTGCCTTTGCGGTGGGATTGGCCTCGGTCAACCTGATCTGCATTCACGGCAATAACCTGATGCGCGGCAGAACTGGTTGGTTCAACAGTCTGCTGCTCTTGGTCTTCCTGTTCGGATGGACGATCTTGGGCATCACCGCCTATCATCAGCCGCAGTCAACGTTCTGGACCGATCTCAATCAGAACCTGTACAACGCGGTGCTGTCGGCCCTCGGCGCAGCCATGTTCGCCCTGGTAGCCCTCTACCTCGGCTCAGCTGCCTATCGCGCGTTCCGTATGCGTGGCCTGGATGCCACCATTCTCTTGATCGCCTGTGTGATCATGATGCTCGGTCAGGCCCCCATCGGCGCGCTCGTTTGGAGTAAGTTCCCCTCAATCGCCTCTTGGTTGCTGTCTGTGCCCAATAACGTTGGCCAGCGGGCAATCATGATGGGTGCAGCTATCGGTGCCTTTGCCACTTCTATCAGAATCCTACTGGGAATTGAGCGCGGACACTTTGGTGCCGACTAAACCATATCACTCGGGAAAGGAGGTGTCTTCTAATGAACCTGATGAGCAAGTTGCTGAACTTTGATCGGCGGATCATCTATCTTGTCATGTTGATATTGGTTTCCATCCCGCTGATCAATCCCTTGGGCATCCCACTTGGCATCAACCAGGGTACACGTGATGTCTATGAGCAGTTGGATGCGCTACAGGCCGGCGACCGTGTGCTCTTCTCCATAAACTATGATCCGACGTCTGCCCCAGATATCGCGCCTCAGGCAGTAATCATGCTGCAGCATCTGATGGAGAAGAATGTGCGGGTTGCCATCGTTTGTTTCTCAGCGTCTGGCCCGAACATCATCGAGAACCTGATTGCGCCGCATCTGGCCAACGGCAAGGTCTACGGCGAAGACTTGATCAACCTCGGCTTCATCGCCGGTGCGGAGACAGCTATTCGCAACCTCGGTCGTGATGTGATCGGTACCGCTAAGGTGGATTACCGTGGCAACGATTTGCGTGATGTGCCCATTCTGGAGGGTGTGGTTGACGCTAGGGACTTTGAGCTCGTCTTTGTCTACCACGGCTATAACCCCGGGGTTCAGGAGTGGGTGCGCCAAGTGCAGGGCCCGTTGGATATTCGCCTGCTGGCCGGCGTGGTCATGGTCAGCGTGCCGGAAGTGATGCCGTTCTACACCTCGGGGCAGATTGACGGTCTCACCCAGGGCCTTCGCGGCGCCGCAGAATACGAGTTGCTAGTGAACCAGCCAGGCTCGGCGGTGGCCAAAATGGATGCGCAGTCACTCGGCCACTTGGTGATCATCTTCTTCGTGGCGCTTGGCAACGTCGCCTACTTCCTGGAGAAGAAATCCGGTAAGAAATAGCCTAATTGAGGGAAGCCGCTTATAGGGAGGTGAAAACTGATGAATGTCTCCACCGATCCGTGGATTTGGATTGCAGCTATCGGCTCAATCGCCGTCTTTTCATCGGTGTTCAAAGATAACCCGATCTACCGCGCGGCTGAACACATCTTCGTGGGCAGCGGCGCCGGGTATGGCCTTTCGCAGGCATACCGCAACATAGTCATTCAGGGCTGGAACCCGATGACCCAGGACGGGAAAATGGTGCTGATTATTCCGCTACTGCTCGGGATTCTGCTCTACACCAGGTTCATCAAAGGATATGCCTGGATGAGCCGCTGGAGTATGGCATTCCTGATTGGTATCGGTACCGGTATCTCGATCTATGGTGTGTATAACTCACAGCTCTTGGCGCAGATTCGTGCCACCATGTTGCCGCTTTACGTGGCAGGCAACTTCGCTGCTACGCGAGATAACATCATCATGGTGGTGGGCGTCGCAGCTGTGTTGCTTTACTTCCTGTTCACCGTGCCGGTGAAGGGACCACTCAAGCACGCGGTCAGCTTCGGCCGCCTGATGATGATGATCACCTTCGGCGTGTCCTTTGGCAACGTGGTCATGGGACGTATCTCACTGCTGCTCGGCGTATTGGAGACCGTTTACGGAAAGTGGCTGGGCATGCTCTGACCATGGTCTAGCGCGGGTCTGCGGGGACCGACGGCAACGGCGGTCTAACCAGCCTCCCGCTTCAGGAATCGGGTCGACTCCGCCAGAGCGGTTGGGTCGGCCCTCCCTGCTTTTCGGGGCAACCAATCCGGCCTGCATTCTAGAGGCAGGTCTTCGGCCAAAGGAGGTTTTGACATGAATGAGATGAACGCGATGGAACTGACACGGAGTTACCGACTACTTGATGCCGACTGTGGTCGGCAGTATGACAGGCTGCGCAGCGGCCGCGACCACGAGTCTGAGCTCTTCATTCCGACTGAGATCAACCGGGCTTCGGCAGACGATGCCTACAAGGCATTGCTGGAGCGAGCCCGGCAGTTGCCGACTCTCGACCCGGTGTATCGAATCCTGCACAGTCATTTGATGGACTTCATTGAGGCCCAGCGCTCCACTCTGCAGAGCATGTTTGAGCATCCGGCCAGCTACATTTCTGCTTTGACAAACTTCGTCACTTTCATGGGCACCAAGGACTCGCGGGATGCGGCCACCCGGGCCGAGATTCTGCTGCATCGGCTGGGCCAAGTGACAGATCTCTGGCACGCAGTGCGAGCTATCTTGGGCACCATCGGCCCCGGTCGCTTGCGGGACGTGCAGGACGGCTGCGCCATGCTGCAGTTGGTGGCTAGCCAGTCACATGCTCAAGTGGTTTCTCATTATGAAGGTTTGTCTCTGGCAGATCTGGAGCGCGTGCGTCAGGGGTTGTCCAGGTTGATCGAGCAGGCCAAGGCCTGGGTTGGAGAAATCGCAGAGATGATGCTCTGTGCGCCCATGGAGAGCGCAACCGGCAGCGATGCTCCTCTGAATATGGATCGCGAACGCTATCGGCTGGTGCTTGATCAGGAACTGGGAGTGAGCCTGGATGAGCTACTGGCCTGGCACGAGAGCGAAGTGGATCAGACCAGAGCTGAGATGATTGAGATTGCGGCCAAGCTCAACCCGGCAGGCCATCCTCCCATCCGCACTCCTCTCGCGGCTGTGCAGTTGATGAACACCCACGCCGGTCCCTGCGACAGCCCGGCGGAGATGTTTGCCCGTCTGCGCGGTTATCTCGACCGGGCACAGGTCGCCTGCCGTGAGCTGGTGCGTCTGCCGGAAGAGCATTGCCGCGTGATCCCGGTGCCGGAGCAGTTCAGACTGACGTACCCCTGGGGTGGCTACGGCGGAGGGTGTGTGCGGCGGCGTCCGCTGCTCGGTGAGGTGTTCCTGAATGACACCAACTACCGCGCCGTGTCAGACGGGTGGATCAAAATCAACGCCGTACACGAGTGTTACCCCGGACATCACGTGCAGTGGGTGCGCGGTACACTCGATCCCCTGCCGGAGACGGTGAAGATCGGAGCCAAGCGTGTGCCCTTGCAGGAAGGCATGTGTCACCGCACCGAGCGTCTGATGGAGTTCATCTTCCCCGAAGACCCCTACTACCCGTTGGCAGTAGCCTTCCGGCGTCACCATACGGCAGTGCGCATTAAGGCAGACTTGTACCTGCAATACTTCAATCGGCCAGAGGAAGATGCGATCCAGCTGTACATGGCCGAACTCGGCTTCGACCGACAGACCGCTCTCGGGCAGGTCAAATCTCAGGAGATGCAAAACCGCATCGGCTACTTCACCTGCTACTACTACGGCATGAAGAAACTGGCCGATATGGAACAACGCTACGGATACGACCAGAAGACATTCACCGAATATCTGTTATCTGTTCTGAACGTCAGCCTCAGCAACTTCGAGGCGTTCCTGCAACTGAGCGAGACCGATAAGCAGCGCTTCCTCACGGGATTCCCCAGCCTGCTGCAGTTTGCCTAAGGCAAGAACCATAAGTAAAGCCAGGTGGCGTCTCTGCCACCTGGCTCTTGGATGTCCTAGGTCTGCGCTGTTGCCTTCTGCTTAGCCTAATGCCACTTGCGCTGCAGCTGTGGCAAAAAGGTCCGTCCCTCTTGCCTCACGTCCCTTTTGCCTCAGACTTTGATGTGCTGCCACTTGTTGGAGTAGTAGCGAATGCCAAAGAAGGCCGCCCGGACAATCTGATCTGCGGTCATGCCCAGCCAGGCGCCCACCAGGCCCCAGTCGAACAGCCTAACGAAGATGAATGCCAGACCGAGTCTAGCCGCCCAAATGCTGATTCCTGTGCCCCACATCACGTACTTGGTGTCTCCAGCTCCACGCAAAGCACCGGCCGCCACGCGCGCCACGGCCATGAATGGCATGGCCAGCGCCATGATTCGAAGAACCCGTGACCCGGCAGCAATTACCTCCGGCTCGGGGGTGAAGAAGCCAGTCAGCGGCACGGCGAAAATGTAGAGCAGCAGGCCGATGGCGCTCATCATGCCGATGCAGAGCCAGATGGTCAGCCATCCCGCCTTTCTGGCTATTCCCGGTTGCTTGGCGCCTAGATTTTGGCCCACGAGAGTAGTCGCAGCAACCGCGAAGCCCATGCCCGGCATGAAAGCCAGCGACTCAGCTCGCAGAGCGATCTGATGAGCCGCATACATGTAGGTGCCCAGACTGGTGATAATCATGGTGAAGAAGATCTGGGCGCCACGCATCATCAGTTCTTCCATCGCGGCCGGCAGGCCCACGTTCAATACCCGGCGCATAATTGGCCAGTCGATATGATTGTCGTCACGAAACTTGACATGCACGCTGGCCTTGCCGCGCATCAACACGTACATCATGATCACCGCGCCAGCTCCTCGGGCAACCATGGTGGCAAATCCCGCCCCAGCAGCTCCCATGGCGGGCATCCCGAGGTTGCCGAAAATGAAGACCCAGTTCAGCGCGATGTTGGTGACGTTGATGGTCACATTCGCGTACATCGAGGTGAGAGTATCGCCACAACCCCTGAGGATACCGGTGGCTGTCATCACCAGGATAGCAAAGATCACTGAGATTGCCTTCCAGCGCATGTAGCCGATGCCCACAGTCACCACGTCTTCTCCTGCCCCCAGCATGCGCAACCCGGCTGCCGGGAACATGAGACCGACCGCAGCGAGCACCAGCGCTATGGCCAGCGACAGGAGCAATGACTGCCTGGCAGCTCTGTTCGCGCCAGGCACATCGCCAGCCCCCACTAGGCGAGCCACCAGAACGGTGGTACCGGTGCGCACGGCAGCGAATACGGTCAATGCCAACATATAAACCTGATTGCTCAGTCCCACAGCCGCGATAGCGGCCGGGCTGAGCTGTCCGACCATGGCCACGTCAGCAATGCCCACCGTCGACTGCAATGCCATTTCAATAATTACCGGCACCGCCAGCATCAGGACCGCTTTCATCAAGTTGTCCTGAGACAGGCACGCCAGCTCCGATCTTCTCTGCTCTTTGTCTTTCTGCAGTACCGCCAAGACCACCACTCCTCGTGCTTGCTTCCATTCTTGAGTATTTCGCCAATGGTAGCGATATTCCTGCTGGCGATGGATGGAAAGAGCGGCGCCAACACAACTTCGGTCGGTGAAGAAGGCCGCTGCTTAGCCCAAGTTGTGGCAGCGACTGAGCAGTTCCTGCATGAACTCCTCTCGGTTTGGCGGAGAGATCAGAGTCACTCCCAGCGGCCATGAGTCGTGCTTCTGGATAGCGATCCGCTGTATTGAGAGCGCCATGCTGGACATCGGGCTGTTGGACAGCCTGGCAGACTTGATGCGGTCATAGGGTATCCGCTCAAACAGTGGACCGCTGCGGCAGAAGAGATAATCGTCACGCAGCTCATAGTAGGTGCAGAAGAAGAGAGAGAGCAGGAAGGCGATCATGGGAATCGCCACCGCATATCCGATTACCAGCTCTTCTTCTGAGAGTGAAGGCAACATGCCGGCAATTATCGCGAAGATGACCAGCCAGATCAACCCTCCCAGCCACCAATCGATAGCAGACTTCACGCGCATGGTTCTGTTCCCTCCCCAGCTGTAACACGTAGTGTTTCTAGGATAGACTACGCTTTGACACTGGCAGAAGTTTCGTCCAGAACACTTGGCCCGGCATAATCGGAGAGATGCCAAGGCCGCAATTTTGCTGGCAGCTGCAGAGGAATCCGCGTGGTTGGAGTGAACTACAATATAGGTTGAACCCACCGATTGTGAGCGAGTAGCATAGCCCCAAACAGAATGAGGAGGTAGATTGATGTCATCGTATGTAGTGAATGAGCGGATTGAGCAGATCTTTCAGCGACTGCTGAGCGAGCCTGCAGTGCAACAGGGTTTGCGTTTCATCGAGTCCGACCAGTCGCAGGCCATCGCTGATCAGAAGACAATGGTGGTGATTGAGGCCCCCACCTTCCAGGAAAGTCAACGTGCAGCTTACTACGCCGATCGCCTGCGGGAGCTGGGGCTTGCTGAAGTGCACATTGACCGTCACGGCAATGTCTGGAGCAAGCGCCCCGGGAAGGGCAAAGGGCCAACCGTACTGCTGGAGGCACACCTGGACACCGTCTTCCCCTTCGGGACTGACGTCACTCCAGTCGAGAAGGATGGTCGCATCTATGCACCGGGTATCTGCGATGACACCCGCGGGCTGGCAGCCAACTTGTCTGTGGTGAGAGCTTTCAACGAAACCGGCATCGAGACCGAGGGGGACATTATCTTCGCAGCGACGGTGCGGGAAGAGGGTTTGGGCGGTATGTCCGGCATGCTGGATTTGCTCAGCGACCACCCGGAGGTGTCTGCCACCATTTCCATTGACGGCGCTGGCTACGAGACGATCACTTATCAGGGTACGGGCATCCGCAATTTTGAAGTGAACTATTCCGGACCCGGCGGGCACGCCTACGGTGCCTTTGGCATTCCCAGCCCGGTGCATGCGGCGGCCAGAGCCGTGACCAAGCTAGCCGACATGCGTCCCCCAGCCTCGCCCAAGACCACCTTTACCGTCAGCCTAATTGAAGGGGGTCATCAGATTCATGCCATTGCCCAGCGGGCGGGATTCAAGATCAACATGCGCTCCGATGATCCGGTGGAACTGGATCGCCTGCAGGAACAGGCTATTGCCGCCTTCCAAGCGGGCGCCAAGGAAGAGAACGCGCGCTGGGGAAAAGAGCTGGTCAGTGTAGAGTATAAGATGATTCTGGATGTTCCGGCCGGTTCTCAACCGGATGATGCGCCGATAGTGCAGGCCGCCTGGAAGGCGACAGAGAGCATCGGCGCCGCACCTCGCTTGGTGCCGGGCGGCTGCACCAACACCAATATGCCGATTAAGCTTGGCATCCCGGCCGTCACCCTTGGTCGCGGCGGCAAAGAGGGCAGTATCCACAGCCTCGGCGAATGGTTTGATCCAGAGGGCACCTATCGCTCTCCACAAAAGTCATTCCTGATGCTGCTTGCCCTGGCTGGCGTGCACGGAGCTACCAAGTCGGTGCTTGATTGAGTCTCTGATAGAAAAGAGACCCTGAGCCGTTTCACGCGGCCCGGGGTCTTTCTTGTTTGCAGATACTGATTCAGTTCAGCGCGTGAGCGTGAGCTCGTTCCCCACTCCCGATTCAACCTGCACCCGACAGAGACGGCTGTACATCCCGCCCTGGGCGATCAACTCTTCGTGGCTTCCCCGCTCCACCACCCGGCCCTCTTCCAGCACCAGGATGGTGTCGGCACGTTTCACGGTCGAGAGTCGGTGTGCGATCACGATGATGGTACGGCTGCCGGCTAGTGCATCAATTGCTGCCTGAATCTGTGCTTCGGTTTCCACGTCCACGGCAGCAGTGGCTTCGTCCAGAATGAGGATAGGCGCATTGCGGAGAACGGCGCGGGCGATCGCCAAGCGTTGTTTCTGGCCGCCGGAGAGGCGTACGCCCCTCTCCCCGATCGGCGTGTCATATTGCAGCTCCGTCTCCATGATGAAGTCGTGAGCACGCGCGATCGTGGCTGCCTCGATAATCTGCTGTCTGGTTGCCTGCTCATTGCCGTAGGCGATGTTCTCGGCGATGGAACCGTTGAACAGGAAGACATCCTGCAACACGACCGAGATCTGCTCGCGCAGCGAGTGCAGGCGAATGTCTCTGATGTCACGGCCATCAAGCGTAATCACGCCGGAACGCGGATCATAGAAGCGTGCGATCAGGCTGATGATCGAGGTCTTGCCCACGCCGGTCGGTCCCACGAGAGCGATCATCTGGCCGGGCTTGGCATCAAAGCTGATCTCCTCGAGCACCTGCTGATCATCCATGTAGCCGAAGGAGACGTGGTCAAAGACAACGTGTCCTTCACTGCGCTCTATCTCCTGGGCTCCCGGTGCATCAGCGATATCCGGTGAGGTGTCCAACACACGGAAAACGCGCTCTCCGCCAGCATATGCCTGCTGCACATCCTCCATCAGCCGGGCTAGCGCCGTAATCGGCCGGTAGAAGAGGTTGAGGTAGAGCATGAACCCGACGATGTCACTGCCCCGCATGGTGCCCTGCAAGGCCATCACGCCGCCGAAGAAGATCACGATCACTGTGCCGAGCGAAGTGAGAAACTCCACTGCCGGGTTGAAGATGGCACCCAGGCGGAGTGCGCTGAGCATGGCCACCATATGGGCCTGCGAGCGCTCATTCACCCTCTCTCGTTCTTGAGCTTGCTTGTTGAAGATCTGAATCTCCTTCAGGCCGGAAAAGTTGTCCTGCAGCACAGCATTTAGCTCCCCTATCTTCTCCTGGGCCAGGGTGAAGTTCGGCCTGACCTTTGTCCCGTACCAACGCGTGGCTAGGACGAGCAGCGGGACGGGGATCAGCGTCAATGCGGCCAGCTTGGGGTTCATCGAGAACAGGATGGATGCCACGCCGACCAAAACCAGCACGTTGGCTGCCAAGTCAGGAATGGCGTGGGCGATCAGCGACTCAAACGTGCGCACATCGTTGATGGTGATGGACATCAGTTGCCCTGTCTGCTTGTCCTGGAAGAACCCGAGCGAAAGCTTCTGCATGTGGTCGTAGACGTGGGTGCGCATGTTCGCTACCAGCTTCCATGAGCCGACGTGGGACATATAACTCGCCAGAAAGCGAAAGATGATTTTCACCAGGTAAAGGCCAAGCAAACCCAGTGCGATCGGGGTGAGGTTGGCCATGGACAGCATGCCGTCCGTCTCTAGATAGGCGAGCATCCGCCGCACTAACTGGGGAGCGATCAGGTCCAGACCGGTCAAGGCGATGATCGCCACCGCCGTGGTCACTAGATAGTGCCAGAAAGGCTTGGCTTCACGCAACAAGCGGCGCAAAAAGGGCATACACTCTCTCCTCCTCCAGCAACTCCGGAGAGTTGCGATCTCAATAAAGCGATTCTTGCCAGGAATAGTCTTCCCCCGGTGTCATTCTGAGGGCCTCAGCCCGAAGAATCTTGGCGAAGCTCGCAAGACCTTCACCCGACACCGAGTACCGGCAAACAGCGGTGAACAGATCAGCCCACAGGCCAACAGCAGGCCTGTGGGCTGCATCATGTCCGCGACGAACGGCGCTACACTGCAGATCCGTCTCGGTGTTACAGCTTCTCTTCCCGCATGAAACGGGCGTTGGTGCCGTTGATCTCCAGGAACTCCTTGGTGGCACGCTCGCCAATGCCATCAGTGAAACTCTGTGCCGCTGCCAAGTGTTCCGACTCATCGATGGCCAGAACCTTGCCATCCCGGTAGATCACCTTTCCGTCAACCACGGAAAGGGCAACCTCATCACCGCGCGCGCTGTAGACTAGGTTTGGCACCATGTTTCTCATCGGATGCGTGAAGACCGGCATCATGGTCGGCTTCCTGAGGTCAATGGCGATGAAGTCGGCGCGCTTGCCCTCTTCCAAGGAACCGACCAGGTCACCCATGCCCACGGCGCGGGCGCCCTCAATCGTGGCCATGCGCAGGGCACGCCAAGCTGGCATCACCTCTGGGTTTTGGTAGCGAATCTTGTTGAACAGAGCCACCAACTTCATCTCGTTGATGATGTTGTGACAGTTGTTACCCGGCGCCTGGTCAGATCCAAGGGCAACGTTGCCGCCTGCTTCCTGGAAAGCAGCGGAAGGCGGCACCACGCCGTCGATGATGCCGATGGAACCGGGGCAGACAATCATGCTCGCTCCGCTGCCTGCAACTACTCGCGCCTCATCCTCGTCCGCATCAGTCAGGTGAACAGCGATCAATGTCTCATCGAGATATCCGATCTCCTTCAACCAGGCAATCGGGCGTTTACCGTAGCGTTTGACCACCTGATATGTCTCGCGGTCACCCTGCTGAGTGTGCATGTGGATTTTCGTCTGCCGCTCCTTGGCCAGCTGCTGCACGCGCAGCAACAGCTCTTCGCTGAGAAAATCTGCACCCTGAGGTCCGAACAGCACCCTGATTCGACCGCCGTCGTGGTTATGCCAACGATCAAACAATTCCAGGTTCTCCAATAGCGATTTCTCGCCCAGGGACTGGTCGTATTCGTACAGTTCGCCGGGGTTGTAGATGCGGCGTTTAGCTTCCCGAATGGTGTGAGTAATGTTACCCCTAGCGCCCACCTTGCAGATGAACTCGCACACCGGATTCATGTTCACGGAGTAGTCGCCCAGGGTGGTGGTGCCAGCCTTGATCGCTTCGATGATGGCCAGTTTGCTGCCGGCGAGGTTAGCTTCGGCTGTGGTGGCGCTGTTGAATGGCTGCAGGCCATACATCATCCAGTAGTTGGTGTCCTGCGCCAGACCGCGTAGAATGGCCAGGCTGGTATGCATGTGGCCGTCAATAAACCCGGGGAATACCGCATGCTGTGGTAGATCCAGCGTTTCCTCGGCAGAATACTCTCGTGCGACCGTGGTGGCGTCCTGAATAGCGATGATCTTGCCAGCATCAACGACCATCGCCACGCCGCTGCGATATCCCACCCCTTCCCCTGTCATTGTGAAGAAGTGATTGGCGTTAACAATCATGTCCACTCGCTTCAATTGAATCACCCTTTCTGACTGCAATCGTCACCTAAACTGCGCTCATATTGGCCAGGTGAAGCACAGGATATGCGGCTGGAGCCGTGGTTCACCTGGTTCTGCTTAACCATTATTCCACATCTACGGCCTGTTCCCTGCAGGAGTACGGGATCGAGGCCGGTGAGGATCCAAACGAGACAGCAATCGTTGTTGACTGGAGATGAAGAAATGGGTTTCTATGATCTGTTCATGGGTCCCCTGGAGCGACGGCTCCTGAATGGGATGCGCCGGGAACTGATTGGTCTGGCCGCCGGTGACGTGCTGGAGTTAGGCGCCAAGACGGGAGCAAATTTCCCCTACTATCGGTTGGACCGGTTAGAGAAATTAGTGGTGAGCGATCTCACGCTGGAACCGTCAATCTACCACAATGCGCCCAGGATGGCGGTGTTTCAAGAATGCTCGGCACTCTCCCTGCCGTTCGCCGACGAGAGCTTCGATACGGTCGTAGAGACTCTGGTCCTTTGCTCCGTGGGCGACTTGCGGCAGGCGGTGCGTGAAGTCTGGCGGGTGCTGCGCCCAGGCGGGCATTTCCTGCATCTGGACCATGGGCTCCCCGCCGCCTCTTCACTGGCAATCATCTTCCGGCTGCTCAACCTGCTCTGGCCACACTTGACAGGCGGGTGCAACCTCAATCGTGATGCCAAGCAGCAAATAGTGTCCTGCGGGTTTCGGCCCGAGCTGGCGCTGCAAGACGGTAGCGGCATCTTCTCTGGCGGCGTCGCCAGAAAGCCATAAGGCGGCTTCTGCCCATCTTCAGGATGTGAACCGCCACCGGAATTCTTCAGATTGTGGTCGCCTGACCGGACAGGAAAGTCGGGTGCGAGTGGCGAAGCCTCAAACAACGTTTGCTACTTTGGGGGAATGCCGATGCTGAAAGTGCTTGGACTAGGCGACAACGTGGTGGACATCTACTTGCACACCAACACGATGTACCCAGGCGGGAATGCGCTGAATTTTGCGGTCTATGCTCAGTTTCTTGGCTACACTGCCAGCTACATGGGAGTCTTCGGCGATGATGCACCCGCCGCTCACGTTTACCGGACTGCGCAGTCGCTGGGGCTGGATTTGTCGCATTGCCGCTTTTGCTCGGGAGAGAATGGCATGGCCAGGGTGACGCTGGTGGACGGGGACCGGGTATTCCTGCCGAGTAACAAGGGTGGCGTGTGCAAACTGCATCCCTGGGAGTTGACCCGGTTGGACGAGCAATACGTGCAAGGCTTTGACTTGGTTCACTCCAGCCGCTATAGCTATGCCGAAGGGATACTCCCGCGCCTCAAGCAGCTGGGAGTGCGGCTTTCGTTCGATTTCTCCAACGACTACCCAGAAGAATACTTGCAGCAAGTCTGCCCATTCCTCTTCTCTGCGGTTCTTTCCTGCGGGCATCTGGAGGACGAAGCCGTCCGTGAACTGGCGCTACGCGTGCAGGAGCTTGGCCCTGAGTTGGTCCTGGCTACTCGGGGGGCTAGGGGGGCATTGCTGCTCGCGGGAGGAGAGTTCTTTGAACAGTCTCCCTGCTTGGTGCAAGCTTTGGACACCCTCGGTGCCGGAGACTCATTCTTAACGGCGTTTCTCTGCAGCTATTTGGACGGCATGAAGTACGCTGCAGATCTTCCCTCCGCCGGAGGAGACAGAGGCCTCACGTCGAAGCATGACTATCGGCGGGCGCTGATTCAGGTGAGTTTGCATAAGGCGGCTGTCTTCTCAGCGGAAAGCTGCCTGCGGTCAGGGGCGTTTGGCTTTGGAGCTGAGTTTCGGCTTTAGTGCAGCACTTTCGGGAGACCGCAGCACTTTCGGGAGATCGCAGCACTTTCGGGAGATCGCAGCACTTCGTGTTGCTGAGGTACACGCCGATTCTCGTGGGCGAGAATCGCTTTATTGAAGATCGCAGCACTTGGTGCTGCTGAAATGGAGGATGAGACAAAATGAACATGCAAGCAGTTGCGGCAAAGGCGCTCGCATCGAGGACGGAAGCAGGCGGCATCACCAAGGTGATGTTCGTCGCCTGCGGTGGTTCTCTAGCCGCCTTCTACCCGGCGAAGTTCCTGCTGGAGAAGGAAAGTTCCGGGCTCCGAGTCGGCTACTTCCCGGCCAATGAGTTCGTGCACGCCACTCCCAAGGCGCTGGATCAGAATACGCTGGTGATCGGTTGCTCGCACGGCGGAAACACCCCCGAAACAGTCGCAGCGATGAAGCTGGCCCAGTCCCGCGGAGCAGCCACCATCTCCTTCACCTACACAGAGGGCAGCGAGATCACCCTTTATGGCGATCAGGTGGTGCGCTACAGCTACGGGACCGAGGTGGTCTACTCGTTGAAGAAGGAAGCACTGGGCCTTCGCCTGGCGATGGAGCTGCTGCAGCAACTCGAGGGCTGGGATCACTACGAGCGGGCCATGGAGAGCTTTGAGCGGTTTGACCGCGTAGTCCTGGCCGCCCGTGAGCAAGCACTGCCGGCGGCCCAAGCGTTCGCTGCAGCCAATCGCGATGAGAAGGTAATCTACACCATCGGCTCTGGGGCCAGCTGGGGTTCCGCCTACATGGAGTGTATCTGCATTCTGATGGAGATGCAGTGGATTCACTCCAACTGTATCCATGCCGGCGAGTTCTTTCACGGACCGCTAGAGATTACCGACACTGCCACTCCGTTCCTGCTGATGATGGGCGATGGTTCCACTCGTGGACTGGATGAACGCGCCAAGGCCTTCCTGCAGCAATGGGGCAGAAAGCTGTACATCATTGACGTCAAGGATCTGGGTCTCAACCGACTGGACAACTCGGTGGTCGAGTACTTCTCTCCTCTCCTGCTCACGGCCGTTGTGGACGTCTACAATCGGCAGTTAGCAGAAGCGCGGCAACACCCGCTCTCCACCCGTCGCTACATGTGGAAGGTGCAATACTAGCGCTCTATCATCTGGCATAACAAAGCGAGCCGTCCTTGGGCGGCTCGCTTTGTCATGGCTGTTCCACGGCACTCAGGCTAGGCCGAGCAATCTAGCTGCTGTCGTCAGTAGGAAGCAAGCGGTTACACCGGTGATGGTCGGGAGCAGCAATGAGACAAGAGTCCAGCGAGTGCTCTGCGTCTCCTTGCGAATGGTGAGCAGAGTAGTGGCGCAGGGCCAGTGATTGAGCGAGAACAGCATCACACAGACCGCCGTCAGCCAGGTCCACCCATTCTGCACCAACAGTGACCGCAGTGCTGTCAGGCTGTCCAGCTCGATCATCACTCCTCCGCGCAGGTAGCTCATGATCACTATCGGCAGCACGATCTCGTTGGCGGGTAGAGCCAGGATGAAGGCCATCAGGATATGTCCATCCATTCCGATCAGGTGCGCGAATGGCTGCAGGAAGGCGGCCGCACGGCTGAGTAGACTGATTCCGCCTGGGCTGACATTGGCCATCACCCAGATTACCACGCCAGCCGGTGCCGCCACCACCACCGCTCTGCCCAGAACGAAAAGTGTGCGATCCAGCAGCGACCGTAGCAAGATGCGGCCGATCTGGGGGCGTCGATACGGTGGAAGCTCCAGCGCAAACGATGAAGGCAGGCCCTTGAGCAGAGTCCTCGAAAGCAGGCGTGAAATGAGCAACGTGGTTACCACCGCCAGCACAATGCTGGCCAGGACCGCCAGGGTGCCGATCACTGAGCCGGCCACCCCTCCCACTCCCCCCGCCAGGAAGATGCTGGATAGCGCGATCAACAGGGGGAAGCGGCCGTTGCAGGGCACGAAGGAGTTGGTGATGGTGGCGATTAGGCGCTCGCGAGGCGAATCGATGATGCGACAGGCAACCACTCCGGCGGCGTTGCAGCCGAAGCCCATGCACATGGTTAACGCTTGTTTGCCGTGGGCACAGGCTCGCTTAAAGAAGCTATCCAGGTTGAAAGCAACCCGCGGTAGATACCCGAGGTCCTCGAGCAAGGTGAACAGCGGAAAGAAGATGGCCATCGGCGGCAGCATCACGGCGACAACCCAAGCCAACGTGCGAAACACCCCGTTTACCAGCAGTCCATGCAGCCACTCCGGCCAGCCGCCGGTTTGGAGCAGGCTGGACAGCCCCTGTTCCAAGCGGGAGAAAAGGCCGGCCAGCAACGCAGAGGGCAGGTTCGCGCCTTGCATCGTCACCCAAAAAACCAATCCGAGCAGCAACAACATCAGCGGAATGCCGAAACGTCTGGAGGTGACGATGTTGTCTATCCTGCGATCCAGCAGATGCGCTGTTCCGGTCGTCCTCACCGTCTGCGCAACAACCCGCTCAGCAGTTGAGACGAGGCTCCCGACGATGCGATCCCGCAGGTTATCTGCCGTCACCTGCTGATCCACCAACCAGGCTTGCGCTCGCTGCAGGCGTTGCCTGCTATCTGCGAATCCAGCACCCAGATGCTCTTCCAATGCCTGCAGCAGGTGCCTATCGCCATCAAGCAACCGGAGCGCGGCCCAGCGCGACCGTACACCCAAATCGTCGGCCCTGCCGATCGGGCCAATCAGGTCCAATGCTCGTTCCACCACTGGATCATAGCTGACGCGGGCCGGGCGTGGCTGCAGATCTCCTTGGCAGACGCGCAGGATCGCCTCCTGCAGTTCCGGCAGACCGACGCCGTCCCGAGCATTTGTGCCGACCACAGGCACGCCAAGGGTGGAGGCCAGCCGTTCCAGATCGACCGTGATTTGCTTGTGCTTGGCTTCATCCAGCAGATTCACGCAGACGATCACGTTGTCCGTGATCTCCATAATCTGTAGAGCCAGATTAAGGTTGCGCTCCAGGCAGGTTGCGTCCGCAACCACAACCGTGGCATGCGGGTGGGCAAAGCAGATGAAGTCGCGAGCAACTTCTTCTTCCACCGAACTGGCCAGCAGCGAGTAGGTGCCAGGCAAGTCAACCAACACAAAGTCCCAATCCCTGTAGACATAGCGGCCCTGGGCGTTGCTCACGGTCTTGCCGGGCCAATTGCCGGTGTGTTGCCTTAACCCGGTGAGGCTGTTGAAGATGGTGCTCTTGCCCGTGTTCGGGTTACCCGCCAAGGCCACGACCAAGTCAGCGGGAGATTCGACTTGCACTTGCAGCATTTCTTTCAGTGCCCCCAGCCCGGTTGAGCGGGCAGTCAGCCCCATAATCTACCCTCCCCTCTATGACTGGCCATCGGCACTTGGTTCAACCAAGATGCGGAAGGCTTCCTCTGAGCGGAGCGCGATCACTGCTCCGCGAATTTGGTAGGCGGTCGGATCCCCTGAGGGGCTTTGGCGTAGGGCCTCAACTTTGGTCTCCGGGATTAGCCCCAGGTCGAGCAAACGACGACGGGCAAGATCACTCGTCATCAACTGACGAACCCTGCCCGTCTGACCCAACGGCAACTCTGCCAGAGCAATCAAGTTGGCCATGTCTCACTCCCCCTTCCCCTTTTCTGTTCGGGAGATGTTAGTCGCAAGTAAGTTTCTTGCTAATGCCTAATATATGAGCTGAAGGCAGCTGGTGTTACCCGCGGCTAACAATCAGCACGATGGTGCTGGATTGCTGCGATGGCGTCATCCGCTCCTCTTCGTCCGGCGCGGTTGATTATCAAACGCGGGGCTGGTGCATACACTGAGATAAACCTGTCCGCTCAGGCAGGCATATTCTTCTCACATTTGAGGAAGGTGGATCATGTCTGGTCGAGGAAGATAGCATGGTAGCAAGATTTGGGAAGAGGTGATCGGTTTGACTGTCGAATATCAACAAGGGGAGGCTGAGATCCTGGCTTTGCAGCAGCGTCTGCTGGGCAGGTCGCCCACTGTGCAAAAGCTGATTCGCAAGCAGCGCTATGGATACAGCCTCGTCTTCCTTGCTTTGGGTTTGGTGCTCGGTGCCTTCAACCAGGCACAACGAGTCAGCGTGTGGCTGGGATCACTGGCATTTGCCTTGGCTTGGATTGTGTTCTATCCGCAGTTGGTGGTGAGAACACTCAAGTCCAGCAGCCGCAGCTTGGTGCAGCAGGCCAAAGAGCAAGGGCTGCTCGGGCGCCAGGTGCTCACCCTACACCAGAGTGGTCTTCAGATGCGCAACGATCTGAGCGAGGTTACCTATCCGTGGCGCAGCGTGGAAGAAGTGGCCGAGTCAGAGCAACATGTTTTCCTGCATGTTGGCCCGTCCAAGGCCTATGCTGTGCCCAAAGCAGCCTTTGCTGATGCTGACGCTGTCGATCGGTTTCTGCAGACCTGCGCAGAGCATCGCTCACACTTTCCACCTATGCTATAATTTAGCCAACAGCAGAAGAGGAGGCTTGACCATGGAGCTATACGAAGCAATTAAGACACGCCGATCGATTCGCAAGTTCAAGCAACAGCCGGTGCCGGTCGAGGTTTTGACCAAGCTGGTGGATGCCGCGCGCTTGGCAGCTCAGGGTTCAAACATGCAGCCGATGAAGTATGTATTGGTGCACGAAGCAGCGTTGCTCGACCCCATCTTCTCCACCACCCGCTGGGCAGGAGCGATCGCTCCCCAGGGCAATCCGGCGGATGATGAGCGGCCGATGGCCTACATAGTCGTGCTGGTGGACACCGAGGTGAAGAAGGCTGGCTACGATGTGGACGCCGGCGCCGCCGTCGAGAATTTGTTGCTCGCTGCTGTGGCCGAAGGCATCGGCGCCTGTTGGCTCGGTGCTCTGGAGCGGGAGAGCATACGCGCCATCCTGAACATCCCCGAGCGCTATGTTCTGCACACCATGGTAGCTCTCGGCTACCCGGCTGAGTCTCCGCAAATGGAGGAAGAACAGGGCTCGATCAAGTACTACAAGGACGAAAATGGAGTCCTGCATGTGCCGAAGCGCAAGCTGCAGGACATCATCTTCCATAACCGCATGTAGGCATTCAGGGGGCGCAGCACCAACTGCGCCCCTTTGGTAACGCCCTTGCCCCCGCGCCGCTTCGGTCAGGCTGGTCGCGCCGCCACGCAGGCGCGAAGGCCGCGGATATGAACCTCACCACGAAAAGAGAGGAACAGAGCGCATCTGTTCCTCTTTTGTACAGAGTGACTACTTCACGGGACTGGGGTTGACGCCTTCGGGGATCGGGCATTTGTAGCCCTCCGGCCCGGTCAGATCCAGCAGTTCCTGCTTGGCAGCAGCGATGATCTCCGGATGCTGATGCAGGTCGAGCGCGGTTCCAGCCATGGCTTTGGCGGCGAGGAGCATTCCCTTGTGCGCCCAGCTGGACTTGCCCTGTGCTACCTGCTGCCAGGAGTGGCCAGGTGTGCCGAGGGCATAGCAGGAGGTGTTGCACTGCACTGTCGGGACGTTCCAGGAGACGTCAGCTACGTCGGTGGAGCCACCTGACGGATGGTCGTTGTGCACAAATGGCAGAACGATGTCGCAGAGCACCTTGCCGTCCAACTGCTCGCCCAGTTTGCGGCCCTGCACGGTGCCATAGTCCTTGGCCAATGCGACGGTCTCTTTGCGCAGCTCCGCCACATCTAATGTTCCACGCATAGCCTGGGCCAGTTCAGCTTCCTCAGGAGTGATATGTGGAATCGGAGCAGCCGTCAGATTCTCGTACATCACCTTCTCCAGAGTCTCAATCGGAATGGTGTTGGAGCAGGCCTTGTCGATCTGGATCTCCACCTTGGTCTGGGTCATCATCGCTGCGCCACGAGCGATCTCGCAAACCCAAGCGTAGATTTCCTGCACGAGATCATTCTTGGGCGCCCTGATCAAATAGAGCACTTCCGCCTCAGGCTGCACCACGTTCGGGCTTTTGCCGCCGGTGTTGATCACAGCATAGTGCACCCGGGCCTCGGAAATGATGTGCTCACGCATGTAGTTCACGCCGACGTTCATCAATTCGACCGCGTCCAGAGCGCTGCGGCCGAGGTGAGGCGAACCGCCTGCATGCGACGCCTTCCCAGTGAACCGGTAGTAGACCTGAATATTGGCCAGTGATGAACCGGTGGAAACCCGGTTGGTGCTGCCGCTATGCCAGGTGATGGCGGCATCCAGGTTGTCAAAGAGATGCGCGCGGGCCATGAATGCTTTGCCAGAGCCACCCTCTTCACCGGGGCAGCCGAAGTACTTGACTGTGCCCGGCAGGTTGTTTTCCTTCAGATAGTCGCGGTAAGCGACGGCTGCGGCCAGGGCACCCACGCCCAGCAGTTGATGGCAGCAGCCGTGACCGTTGCCACCGGCTTTGATTGGCTTGCGTTCGGCGATGCCGGGTTGCTGGCTCAAGCCAGAGAGCGCGTCATATTCCCCAAGGAAGCCGATCGCTGGTGATCCCTGGCCCCAGGTGCCAACGAAGGCATGAGGCACGCCCCCTGCCTCCCGTTCCACCTGGAACCCTGCTTGCTCCAGCGCTGCGCAGAGTGCTGCTGCCGATTGCTTTTCCTCAAAGCGAGTTTCTGCATAGCCCCAGATGCGATCACTGAGGTCAGTGTAGATGTCGCGGTTGGCCTCAACCAGTTGATAAAGACGAGACTTGTCCATTACTCACCCTTCCTTCCCTACTGCAGGTGCCGCTCTTCGGCGGAGACTGCTTGCTATTTGTTTCGTCGCGCGAAGCATATCTCCTGCTTGAAATCAAACAAACCCTCGCCTTGTCCGCCGGGTATATAAAAGCGGCTTTTGGCCATAGGTTAGTGCAGGAGGTGTGCCTGGCATGAATAGTCTCTACATGCATCAAAACGACGCCTCGGAGTCTTTCGAGATCAATGCATATGCGCAGAATGAGCGAAATAGAGCAGCCTGGTGGCTGGAGCAGGCCGAAAAGCTGCTGCAAAGGCATCGCGAAAAGGGCGGAACCGCACCCAGACTGAAGTTGATCCACAGTCTGCTGCAGCGGGTACTGGCGGTTGAACCCGGGCTCTTTGATGAAGAGAAGGTCTATCTCTGGGAGCAGTTGGCCGAAGTGTATTTCCATAATGGCGATCTCTCCAAGATGGAGGCGTGTCTGCGGGTGCAGGCCGAACTGCAACCGGGTCGGAGCGACGCTTTTCTCAACTTGGGCTATTACCTAGACAGAGCGGGACTGCGTCAGCGGGCGATATCGGCCTACTGGGAGGGTCTACGCATCGATCCGGAAGATCAGTACATCATCTATAACCTGGCAGAACTACACCGCAATGCGGGCGAGCAGGAGAAGGCCATAGCGATATTGGATCAGGCGATCAGCCGTGCGGATGACCCGGCTCTGTTGCTCAAGGTCAAAGGGGACATTCTGCTGCAATGGGGCCAGTTCACTCTCTCCGCCATGGCCTACCTGCTCGCGCTGGAGCGCCTTGGTCGCAAGCTGGAGGGCTTTCGCTTGGAGATCTACTTGCGTCTGTCCACCTGTTATCAGAGAGCCGGCAATCTGCCGCAGGCGGCGCGTATGCTGGAGCGCGGACTGGCCATAGACGCGCAGAACGTAACCATTCTGCACGAACTGACCAGGATGTATTGCATGTTGAAGCGCTACAGAGAGGCAGTGCTCCACGGCGAAAATTTGCTGCGGCTCGACCCGGGAGACCCGGAGGCCTGCCTGCTGCTGGGCGTCTGCTATGAGCAACTCAGCCAGCCGGAAGTGGCGAAATGGTACCGCCTGCGCGGTGAACATGAGGCCAGGAGACAGGATTACTAAAAAGAGGCCGCTATCAAGCTGATAGCGGCCTGTTTAATGGTCTGACTGGCTTCTAGTTACGCTGCGCGGCGAGCGCCGGCATAGCGTGATCGGAAATAACTGTAGGCAGTGAACTTGGTCACGATCACGCCTTTTCTCGGCCAGGCATGGATCATTCTGTTGTTCCCAACGTAGATGCCCACGTGGGAAATGCCGGCCTTGTAGGTGTTGCGGAAGAAGATCAGATCTCCTGCCCTCCAGTTTCCCTTGGAGACATACTTGCCCAGGCGGCTCTGGCTGGCGGCACTGTGCGGCAAATAGTAGCCGTAGCGCCGGTAGACGTAGCGAGTGAAGCCGGAGCAGTCGAAGGAATAAGGTCCCCGGGCGCCAAAGACATATGGACGCCCGCGATAACGGTAGGCTGTCGCCACTACCCGTGATCCGAGCGTCGAGGAGGCAGCTTCTGCCGTCTGCGTGAGCATGGGCATCGATCCGATCAGCAGGGCGACGAGCAAGGTCATGACCGCTACCCGCGTGCCTAGGTTGATTCTTCTGTTCAATCTGTGTACCCCTTTCTGCCTGCACAGAAAGGTGGCGTTTTTCTCACGTTTCTCTTTTTCTCGCAGTCAAACCATCAATTGCATTGTAACCCAACTGAAACATTCGTGTCAGGAAGTAATAATTGGCAAGCAGACATTAGGGCCCGGCGAAGTAGCCGCTTCCGGTTCGCCCTGCAGGTCAGCAAAGCGGCCAGATTCACTGACAGAGTCGAGTTCCTTTTCCGCCAGTGCTTCTGCGATGAAGGCAAACAACTCCCGTTCGTATGTAGCCGCATCGGTGATGTGCGCGCGGGCATGGCCGGCCCCAGGGATGATCAACAGTTTCTTCCTGCCTGGCTTCTGCAAGAACATCTCGATACTCATCCTGGTAGGCACAAAAGTGTCGTCCTCCCCGTGGATGAACATCACCGGCAGGTCGGCATACCGGGTGATCGTGCTCAGGGGGCTGACGTCGAGCAAACCAAACCCCACCCGCCGTCTGAGCTGGCGGTCCAGCAGCTGCAGCAGCGGACGCACAGGCAGGTGGTGCAGGCTGCCTATTTGATATGCGATCAGTTGCTTCAGGTCAGAGTAGGCGCAATCAGCGACGATGAAAGCTGCATGTCGGTTGAGAGCTGCATATTCCAGAACGGTCCCCCCGCCCATCGACTGGCCAAGCAAGCCGATGATCACTTGCTCTCCATACTGTTGCACCACCCAATTGACCCAGCGGTTGAGATCGTGCTTTTCATGGTAGCCGTATGAGGCATATCTGCCTTCGCTGGCTCCATGTGCCCGTTGGTCAACCAACAACACCGTCCAACCTCGCCGCAAGAACGGCAGTGCCAGATGCAACATCCAGCTTGCGGCTGCAGTGTAGCCATGCACCAGGATGATCACTTTCTGCACCGGTTGTTGCCCCGGCAGCAACCATCCGCGTAGTCGCAACCCGTCTCTGCTCTCAATATCTATCCGGCGGCGAGGCAAATCAGTCATTTCGGCCAGTTGCAGTGCCCCTGCCTTTTCTTGAGCATCCAGACACTGCTGATTGGTTTGCTTCTTGGCACAGGTCACCTGCCTAAAGGCAAAACTGACCAACGATTGTGAGGCTCCCACCACTAGCGCGCCTCCGGCCAGCCACCAGTTCTTTCTGCGCACGCCATTCACCTCCTGACGTCTTGGCGCCACTTCCCCACCAGGGTTTGCAGTTCTGTCACAGCGAGTTGATCCTCTACAAAGGCTTTGCGCAGCAGGTCTTGCGGAATGAACTCGTCGTACTTTGCCAGTTGAGGAGCTTCTCTTTCCCCCAAGAGCATTGTTCCGGTATAGACTCGCGACATCAGAGCCGCTATTCCCTGTTCCAAGGCGGCCGCGTCGCTATTATCGGTATGCACCAGCAGGTAATACGGTGCAAGGCCGCTGAACCCGCGCACTCCCAAATCGTCGCCGAAGAAGCGCAGAGAACGCTCCAAGGCGCGGAAAGCCCGAGTGCCAACCCACGGCAAGAGGACCGAGACGCTGCCGCTGACTTGAACTGCATGGCGTCTCTGTAGGTTAGCCGCACGTGCCCATTGTCTTGCCTCCTGCAGGCGCTCTCTTGCCCGCGGCTGCAAATAGCGGTACTGGTCATCAGCTAACAATACCTGCCTCATCTGCTGCATGACCTTGCTGTGTACGGGAGCACTGCTTCCCGGCCAGGAGATCGCTGCCCGCCCGGACACACCTTTAACCAGCACTAACCGCTTCGGTCCTTCGACCTCAAGCACTTCCCAGGTACGTCCAGCTAGGGCAATCCGGTCCCCGACAGTGGGTGGGTTACTGATTCTCCCGATGTCCCGGCTCTCATCCCGGACCAAGTACTCGTCGGTGTCACGGAAAACCGCATAGAAGCGCCAATCGCGCACCACCCGCTCGCCGGTCAGTCCGACCAGCAGCTCTCCTCCATCTAGACGCTGCAGATGGTCAATCTCCAGTAGGTGCAGCAAGAGGCGACGGTAGTCGCTTTGGCTTACTCTGGAGAATGCCGGCAGGCTGAGGACGCGTGCCGCCAGTTGCTTCGGCATCAACTCACCCGTCTGCAGCAGTGTGCTCATGGTCTGGTGATAGAGCAGGCTGAGCGGCAGCTTCGGTGCCTCGATCGGCTCAATCCATCTCTCCCGCAGGTAGAGTTCGATCACGGCAACAGCTTGCAACAACTGCCAAGGAAGCTGAACTGAGGACAGCTGCTTTCCGTCAACTTCCTCGCTGCTGACCAGACGCATTTCCGCAGGACCACCGCGCCGCCCGGAACGACCAAGCCGCTGCAGGAAACTACTGACGCTGGGTGGAGCTTCGAGCTGAATCACCGTCTCCAACTCCCCGAGGTCAATCCCCAACTCCAATGTGACGGTGGCAGCCGTGACGGCCGACTGATGGGGATCCCGCATCGCCTCCTCCGCCGCATCGCGCAGCGATGCGGCGATGCTGCCGTGATGTACGTGATAGATGTCGGGCAGGTGCTCCGCCTGGGCCATCTGCCTGAGGGCGGTAGTCACCGCTTCCGTCTCTCCCCGGTTGTTGGCAAAGATCAGGGTCTTCTTTGACTTGGATTGTTCCCAGATATAGCGGTAGTAGGGGTCAGCTGTCAAGTCGCTGCCTGTCTGGCGCTCACTATTCAGAGGGCGGATGAAGTGCTCCAGCGAGAGCCTCAGGCGCTGGCCCCGAGCCCGCACCTCTGGGGTGACGACCCGACGTTTAGAGCCGGATGCCAGCCAGCTTTCGGCCAGAGCATAGTCTCCGAGAGTCGCAGAAAGCCCCACACGTCGGGGCTCTCGTTGCCAGATGCGGTTCAGGCGGTTGAGCTGGCAGATGATCTGCTGTCCACGGTCTGAACCCATGAAGACGTGCACCTCATCGATGACCACGAAGCGCAGAGCGTGAAACAGAGAGGTCAGCTTGTCGGCGTGGTTCACCAGCAGACTCTCCAGCGATTCTGGGGTAATCTGCAGCACACCGCGCGGATTCTTCTCCAGGCGGCGCTTCTGACCACGCCCGACGTCTCCATGCCAATGCCAGACGGGGATCTCCGCTTCCTCTAATAGCCCCTGCAGCCGATAGAACTGGTCATTGATCAGCGCCTTGGTGGGACCGATGTAGAGTACCCCCAAGCTAGTGGGTGGTGACTGCGAGAGCAAGGTCAACATCGGCAGGAAGGCGGCCTCCGTCTTGCCCGAGGCAGTGCCGCTGGCCAAGAGCAGGTGCTGATCCGTGTCAAAAATCACCTGAGCTGCGGCAACTTGCACCGCGCGCAGCTCGTTCCAGCCTTGGCGGTAGATGTATTCCTGGATGAAGGGTGCAAATCGGGAAAAGGTGTTGTCTAGACTCATAACACGAACTCGGCCAGTTCGTCTTCAGCGCGCTTTTGTTGCTGCTGTTGCCATTCCGCTGTTTGCACCAACTCAGCAAAGGATAACTCTGGATTCTGCCTGAGCAGATTGAGCACGGTGATGAAGTCGCGAATGATCTCTCGTGGAGTGAGCATCTGCAGAGCTCCTAACCGGTTCACGGCCTCCTGCAGAAAAGCGGTCAGTTCATCGACAGAAAGCGAAATCTCCTGCTGAAAGTGCACCGCGTAGACATCGTGTAGCCTGGTGAGCAGCACAAACAGCTCCTCATACGTCAGTGGCTGCAGCCGCAGAATCGGACTGGAGGTATCGCGCAGACCAGCCTGCAAGAACCGACTCTCAGCCAGACGGGAACGCAGTGCCTCGTAGCTGTAGAGACCACGCCGGGCATCCTCCACGAACTGAGGCGTTCCGCCAACCACAATCCCTAGGTTCTCTGCTTTGCCCTGCATCGTGTCATTGAACATCGTCAGCAGTTTCTCATAGTTGGACTGCCGGGAGAGACTGTGGCTGATCTTGTAGAGGTTGACCATCTCATCCAACAAGACGATCATCCCCTGATAGCCGATGCTGGTGACGAAACGAGCCAGCAGTTTGACATAGTCATACCAGGAGTCATCATCGACGATCACTCTCACCCCTAGTGCCGCCCTGGCGTCTGTCTTGGTGGCGAACTCTCCGCGCAGCCAACGCAGTGCCGCATCCTGCAGGTCTTCGTCTCCGAGGCGATGCCCTCTCCAGTAACTCGAGAGCACGGTCGCGAAGTCAAACCCGTGCACGAGCCCCTCCATGCTGCCGACAACATCCATGATACGACTCTCCACCGCCTGCAAGAAGGCTTGGTCTCGGAGACCGAGCCCGGTTTGGCTGGCAACTTCCGTCTCGATGCCGGAAATCCAGCGCTCCAAAATGGCTGCCAATGCTCCTCCGTCCGGTCGTGTCTTGGTGGCGAGATTCTTCATCAGCTCCCTGTAGGTAGCCACACCCTGCCTGTTCGTGCCTGACAGCCGGCGCTCCGGTGACAAATCGGCGTCTGCCACCACGAAGCCGCGGTCCATGGCGTGGTTACGCAGCAGCTGCAGCAGAAAACTCTTGCCGGAGCCGTAGCGCCCGACAATTAGCCGGAAGCTGGCGCCGCCGGCAGCGATATCTTCCAGGTCCAGCAGCAAAGCCTTGATCTCTTCAGCCCTTCCGACGGCGACGTACTCCAACCCAATGCGCGGGACTACGCCTGCAGAAAGTGAGTTGATCAGGGCAGTGGACACTCTGCGCGGGATTCTCTGAACCATATCTTCATTCACCTCTCACCTGTTCAAGCTGTCGCAAGACGATAGAACGGTATTCCGGCTGGATCTGTGGCGTGCCGGCGTCTGCATCCAGCAGCAGATCGCCTATGGTTTCCAAGGCAAACGTGTTAATGCGATCGACCAGCAACTGCGGCAAAGCCCCTGTCTGCTGACAGAATGACTGCCAACTAGGCTCTGTCGCCTCTGCTGTGAGCACCCGCAGTGCCGAGATTTCGGTTTCGCCCAGCCTGGCAAATAGGGCGGGCCATTCTTCCTCCGGCAAGAGATCATCCTCTGGCTGTTCCCGATGTAGGGTGCCCAAGTCTGGAGGCGGAGCCTGCTCCGGCAGAGACTCCTCTGCCAGCACCACGTCACTAGGCTCTGCCACCAGACGGAGCAACAGGTCTCGTACCTGGTTGGACTGCTCGGTCAAACGCTTAACCTGCTGTAAGTCAATGGCTATCTGCCGCCTGGTCACCACAGATGGTTTGGTTACCCGGCCCAGCTTGAGGTCAATTTGGGCGGCCAGTTCGTCCGGCAGTTTGTGGATGCGTAGCTTGCCTCGATATCCGAACCTTTGGCGCAGCGTGTTCTCCGTGTACTTGATCACGGTGGTCACGAGCGCTCGCAAGGCAGCCTGCTCGCTATAGGGAAAGACGCTGCTGAAGCTGACCAGCCGACTCTTGCCACTATAAGGTGCGTTCTGGAAGAGGCGGCGTCTTTGCAGCTTGCGACGACGCGGGCGATAGAACTGCCAGATGCCCTGCCCGTAAGTTGCCTGATAGTAGTCATCTGCTGTTTGGAACGCCACGCCGATGGCATGTTCCAGCAGACCGAGGTGTCCACTCTGGAGGAAGCGGCTGCGCTGCAACTGGTAATTGGACAAGCAGCTCAGCAGTTCGAGCGGTACTGCCTCCCAGGATGCGGCGGTGTACGGCTGCAACAGCTGATCGACCGCCGGAACGGCTACTCCCAGCGCCAACGCCTCACGATACGGTTCTAACGGATCTATCGGCAGTTGCTGCTCCAGCAAGTGGTCGACCAGCCAATGCAGCAGACTATGATCCAGGCTGGGCCAGTTCTCACGATAGCCCAGCCAGAGGTCGCGCAGCCTCGCGTAGGCAGTCAGGGCATCCGGTACGTCCACCTGGTTGATCAGCTCGGCGCCATAGATGATGATATAGTCCAAGCCAGTGTCCAAATACTCCCCCTGGCGCACTCGATCCCGCCAGTAGATGTACCAGGACAGTTGTTGGTTGTTCATGCTGCCGAGTGTCGGTCGGGGGTGATAGTACTCCACGAACGGCACGGGGAGGATCTTCTTGCCCTGTAGCTGTTCCGACAAATAGGTGGCAGCCTCCACCAACCGCTCTGCCTGATAGGTGACCGTCAGGGGGCGGTCGGCGCCCCCCAGAGTCGGTAGCTCATACTCGGCCCCGGTAGCTACCCTGGTGCCCCAACGCGAAGCCCTGTACGGTGCTACCAGTTCCCGTGGCGTTTCCTCGGGATCCCGCAGCAAGAACCGCCAGAGCAGTTGCGGGCCGATCTCATCTATTCCCATCAGTTCCGCCATGGCGGCACGAGCGGCATTGCGTTGCCGAAAGCCGAGGTCTGCGAACAGGCCAAGAAACAGCAGTTTATGTAGACCGTGCAGCCGTCGGTAAAGGGCAGAGCTGCGCGACTTGATCAATGAGTCCGCGTTGACCAGAAAGACGATGTCCCAGTCTATTCGCTCCAGGCCTTGAGAGCGCTCCAGCCAATTAGGCGTGAGACCAACCATTCCGGGCGCAGGATCCTCCAGCATCGCACCCGCTGGTTGCTGGTCCAGGCGAAGCAACGCGCCAGGCCGGGCTAGTTTGCTCAGATAATTGAGCACGGTCTTAGTGCCGACAATCAACACTCTGCCGTCGGGTTGGCCTGTTGCATATCCGTCCAGGAAAGCAAGCAACTGGTTGGCGTAGCGATTGACGGAGCCAAGAATACCTCCCGGCAATCCCATCCTGGCCAAGAACTGCAGGTGCAGTGTGGCCACCTCGGCCGGAGTGCCCGCCTCGGGGAGCGCGATTTCGGGAAAGTCCAGACCCTCCCACGGGCCATCCAGTCTGGGGGAACCGCGCCAGAGCACCTCCAAAGGAGTGAGTGAGATCGGATCCAGAGTGTAGCCGTTGCTCGCTCTGCCGAAACGGCCGATGCCGGAAGCCTGCACCTGGTCTTTGGAGACCCAACCGTCTCCAACCCTGAGAAAGGACTCGGCCCGCTCCAACTGGTACGAGACTTCCGCCGCCGGAACACTTGCCCCGCCAATCTGCCAGGTGGGAACTGCGTGCACTGTACCGATTCCCCGCCTGTCTTCCCGGTGTCCGACCAGCACCAATCGCCCGGCGCCAGCGTGGCAACGGTGTGCCTGTTCGATCTTCTCCTCCGGATCAGCCATAAGCAGCGGGCGTTGTGGGCCGAGCTGCTGCAGGAATCCAGGAATCTGTTCCCCTCTGAGCACCAGTTCTGGCCCTTTGCGCTCGAATTGCTCGAGCAGACTCTCGGCCAGCCCAGGCCGGACCACATCCTGAACCAAGACAAACCCCGGCAGAGCGTCAATTGCCGTCGATTGTCCGTCGACCTCTTCCGGCCAGTCGACCCGCAACACCACTTTGTCCGGCTCGACTGACTGCGAGCGAAACCGCTGCAGGGGCTCTGGAAAGAAGCTGAGGTCGCTTTCCACGGGGAAGTCACGATCCTGCCACGAGGGCAGAGCCCGGGTCAGAAAGTCGACCAACTCGGCACCACCGATGCTGACTCTGCCCAACCAATTCTCATCCTGATCATCAACCTCCGGCCAGTGCCAGTAACAGCGCTCGCGCGAGAACCATCCCTGTCCGTGGTAGTTGGTCTGCAAGTCCCGCTTCAGCATCTGTTCCTCTGCCGACCAGCGATAGCTGAGCACTGGGGCATCGCAGAGCTGCAATTCTTGCAGGACACTGACCGAGGGATCTATCTCGATCACGAGACCAGCATCCTGACAGTTCTCCAGGAGAGATCTGACGGCGGTCAATCGGGATACGGGAACCAGACATGACTGCGCTTGATCCCCGAGCAACTGAACCAGCCACTCTCCTATTGGGTGCGCCGCAGCGACCAGGCTCAAATCTATTGGGAAGTCCCCGCTGAAGGCGGTCAGAAAGAGCAGGCCATCCGCTTGGCGCGCCAACTCCAAGCGATGCACGCCGGTTTGAAAGAAGCTCATCTGCCTCGCAGGTCTCTTTTCTGCCATACCAGACACCTCGTTGCATCAGTACCCTATCAGCGTTAGGATTGACGCCTTACTGGGGCTTAATCTATATCCTATTCTCCATCTTACTAAGGTTTCCCTGTTTTCGCGGTTCGTAAAACCGGGGCAGTTCAGCTTGCGCGCTTGGCGCCGCTTTGGCCGAGAAAGCGAAATGGGCCGGCAGGCCGACCCATCACTCTCTAGTGAGCTACTGAAGCGGGTATGGTCTGGTCCTGCTGGTCCAGTCTCAGCCAGAACTCCTTGTAAGAACGAGTCGCGTCTGCCTGTGCCTGACGGCGCACAGCATCAACTGATGCGAAATTGTCCAGTAGCAGTTTCACCAGCCGCCTGTCCAGCCCTCCGCTCTCGGCCATCCCAGTGAGCACACGGGCAGTGGCTTGACTGTCCATGCCAGCGCGATAGGGGCGGTCTTCCGTGATCGCCGTGAAGACGTCGGCGACTGCCATGATGCGAGAGTTGATGCCCAGTTCCTCATCCGAACAGCGAAACGGATAGCCAGTGCCGTCCAGCCGCTCGTGGTGGAAGGCGGCCCACGCTGCCAGCGTCTCCAGACCTTTCACCGTCTCCAGAATGCGATAGGTATGAAAAGTGTGGCTGCGCACCAGGTCATACTCCTCGGACGTGAGTCGGCCGGGCTTTTCCAGCACCTCAGTCGGTATGGCCAACTTGCCCAAGTCGTGCAGATATCCAGCCACCTTCAGCAACCTGCCCTCGGCTCGGGACATGCCGACCAGCCCGGCAATGGCCTCGGCAGTTGCCGCCACCCCGCTGGAGTGGGTGGCGGTGAAGCGACTGCGAAAGTCAATGATCTGTCCAAACAAGCGGGCGAAGTCCATCAAGTTGGTCAGATTGAGGTCAACGGCGATCGTCTTGTCCAGTTTGAGTAACGCGCGGTCCAGCAGGTTTGGGGCGAGGTCCAGCCAGAATGACTCGCGTCTGGCCAAGATGAGAAAAGCCGTAACGGCCAGCGGATCGAACATCTGACCCGACTCCGCCTGGATACGCTCGCATATGCCCGGCACCTGTGAGAGCAACGGCTGGCGGTGGTCCAACAGGACATCCACCCGATCAGCTAGATGCAGCAAGTTGGCGCCAGCAGGGGTGCTCTCGTCGCGATCTCGGTAGGCACTGTGATGGTGTTCCACCAGCGACGCCACATCAGTCAGCGGCGGAAACGTGCGCAGCAGGGCCGCCCCAGCCGAAGCATGTGCCCGCATCTCAGGATACGTAGCCTCGAAGGCCAGTGCACTCAGGCGTTCGCGCAGCGAGAGTGCCCCGACATCATGCAGAGCCCCAGCCATCAGCAAGCGATTGCAGGCCTCACCCGAATATCCCATTTCTCCCGCCAGGCTGCAGCTGATGTAGGCCACCCGCTTCTGGTGGTTGGCTACCGCGTGGCTGACCACATCTGTCGCCTGGGAGAGGCACATCACCATGTCGATCATCGATACTTGTAGGTCCCTGATGTTCACAATCATCCCCCTCTGGTACTCTGTCGCTGAGCATCAGCCGCGTGTTGTCAAGTCTACTTCCACTGGCTGTTGCCGTAGGCAGGTTCTGCGTTCTGTGCCTCGAGACTTGACGCCGTCTGCAGAACACTCCTGCTTCCATTTCTACGTGTTGCACTCATCACCTGCAAAGCGCCGATCCGGCTTTCGTGATCCAGGCGCGAAAAAAGAGAGGCAACTTGCCTCTCCTGGTCCGGCTGGTGCTACTCTTCCTTCTCAAACTGGGACTTGTCTACGCCGCAGACCGGGCAAACCCAGTCCTCCGGCAGTTCGGCGAAAGGAGTCCCGGGCTTGATGCCGCTATCCGGATCGCCCTCCGCCGGATCGTAGACATAACCACAGACGGTGCACCTGTACTTTTCCATGACAATTTCCCCTTTCTTTTCTGACTGAGTGATGAACGTCGGAGCTGTCTTGGGAGATACCCCGCGTTTGACCTGATGGTAGTAGGCATAGGTCATCGGTTCGCCCTTAGCCAGATGCTCCGCCGCCACCAGTTCACCTATGAACAACGTATGGGTGCCGCAATCAGCTTGGCTGATTACCCTCGCCTCAGCGAACGCCAGCGCATGGTCGAGTATGATCGGGGCACCAGTTGACCCTATCCGATAGGTTGCCCCGGCCAGCTTATCCTCTTCCTTGCCTGATTTGAAACCAAACTGACCGATGAAAGTCATTGGCGTCTCCTGGCTCAGGACGGATATTGAAAAAGCCCCGCTGCTCACGATCAGTTCATGCGTTAGGTTAAGTTTGTTGACGCTGACGGCGATGGTAGCCGGTTGGGATGTTACCTGGAAGACTGTGTTCGCAATCTGTCCGTTCAACTTCCCGGCACCGGCTGCCCCGATGACGTACATGCCATAGGTTACTTGGTAGAGGACGGTTGCATCCAGCATATGCAGAATCAGGCTCCTTCCATGCCACTCTTGCAGTATTCGGCAAGCTAATGCAATTGCACTTAGGCTTGCTCGTTATAGTAACTATTCTCACCCATGACTCGATTTCCTGCCTGCCTCACGAACAAACTTTTCTTGACGTGCTGCCGACCAGTAGGTAACGCATTCTATCGTCTTTTCTCTGCAGTTTCCCACGCTTACAGGATAAATGGACTCTCTGGCGAACTGATCTAGAAGTGTTTTGATAGACGAACGTTTGGGGTGAGCAATTTGCCTGAATCAGTGCATCAAGCAACTGCCGGCGTGGAGATCACTCAATCGGAAATGCGCCGGCGCATCTTCGCCATGGTCTGGCCCGCCACCATCGAGAACGTGTTGCAGATGAGCGTTGGCATGGTCTCTTCTGCGATGCTCGGTCAAGTGGGGGCTTTGGCCGTGGGTGCGGTCGGTCTAGGCCGCCGCATCACCATGCTCATCTGGGGCATCTTTGCCGCCATCGGCACTGGCACGACCGTGATGGTGGCTCGCTCTGTCGGGGCCAGAAATCGGGAAGCCGCCGGCCGTTACGGCGAGCAGGCCTTTGTTCTGACCATGGGTTTGGTCATGACTCTCTCGGTGATTCTCTTCACCTTCGCCCGCCCGGTGCTGATTGCCCTCTACCACACCAGCGGGGATCTGCTGGTGACGGCCACCAACTATCTGAGGATTGTCGTCTGGGGCATACCTTTCATGGCAGTGATGCAGGTCACCGGCGCAACCATGCGCGGGGCGGGAAACACCAAGGTGCCTATGCAGGTGGCGATGGTGATCAACCTGATCAACGTTGCCCTGAGCTACTCCATGATCTTCGGTCACTTCGGATTCCCGGCGATGGGTGTGAAGGGCGCCGCTTGGGCGCAAGTGATTGCGCAGGCGGCGGGAGCCTTCCTCGCTCTCTACATCATGCTCTACCGGCAGGAAGACCTGCAGTTCCGACTGCGCGGCATCCGCCTGCGCTGGCAAGAAGTGCGGACAGTGCTCGGCATTGGGGTCCCGACCGCTGGGGAGAACCTGTTCATGCAGTTCGGCCAGATCATGCTCACCAGTTTGGTGGTCAGCTTCGGCGAAATCCCTCTAGCAGCGCACCAGCAAGGCATGAGTGCCGAATCGATATCGTATATGCCGGCCGTTGGCTTCGCCACTGCTGCTACCGCTTTTGTCGGTCAGAGTATGGGGGCAGGCTCAGTCCAGCAAGCGGAACGCTACGTGCGCGAACTCACCAAATGGAGCATCATCATGACCACTGTCACCGCATCTTTCTTGACCTTCACCCCCAAGCTGGTCTTTGGCCTGCTCAGCAATCAGGCGGAGGTGATCAACTTGGGAGCCACTTACCTGATTCTGATGGGAATCGCCCAGATACCACAGCAACTGTCCGGCGTCCTGAACGGTGCGCTGCGAGGGGCCGGAGACACTAAGGCGCCGATGGTGATTGGTGCATTCGGTCTCTGGTGTGTAAGGTTGCCTCTCTCCTACTATTTCAGCCGCAATCTAGGGGGCGGAATCGTGGGAGTCTGGATTGCCATGACCATCGATCTATTTGTGCGATTCGCCCTCAGCTTCACGCGTTACCGAATGGGTAGATGGAAAGGCAAGGCGCAAGCTGAACTGGCAAGCTAGTACGGCGCCACGATAGTCTTAGGATTTGACAGGGTACTAATGCAAGGCGGCAACCGGTTGATATCGGTTGCCGCCTGTTTGATAGCGAGGTGATGCTCACCTACTCTGGTTTCCTGAGCTGCGATGCCTCTTGCCAAGCCTGCCAGTCCCGGACTGCCTCGGCCTGATGCGCCAGCCTGTCCGCCAGTTGGTTCAATCCATCTAGGTCGCGCCAGAGGCAAAGCCCCGATGGAACCGGTCCCTTCGAACCGCTGCTCGCGATCAGTTGTTTCAGTTTGCCCAGCATGCCAATTCCCTCCCCATCACCCTAACTAGAGCAGCCCAGCCAACAGAGGCTGCTCTGGGTGAGGTAAGATTTGCGCCTGCACCCAATCTTCAACCAGCAACTGCACTAGGAGGGCATAGATGCCCACCGCCAGATCAGCTGGTTGATGTTCTGGCCGTTCCGATGGTGCAACGGCCAGGAGCGGCGTCACGGTCTGCCGCTGCAGCAAAGATAGACCGGCTGCTAGGTGAAATAGTTCGGGCGCGACCCGCTCCAAGTCAGCCGCAGCCATCATTGGCCAGGTGACCTGATAGGAGCCATCGTCGCTGCGTCCACTGCTGAGCCCAGAGACTCGGTTAAGGAAGCGACTGACAGCGGTTGTCCTGACGAGCAGGCTGCGGTCAGATTGCAGAGTGGCCAATGATTTGGCCACATCAGCGCCATCCAGCAGAGTCCGCAGATCAGTCATGCGGCCGTAGGCGGTGCCGATCAGACAGCTCACCCCGAACTCCTGGTTTGAACGAACGAACCCGGGCCAGACAGCCCCATTTTCCTCAGCCGCCGTGACGACCAACGCCAGAGCTTGGCTGTCCAAGTGCTTCAGTAGGGAATAGCCCCCCACGGTCCAAAGCAACCAGTGGACCAGCAAGCTATGTGCCACGCCAGACCAGTCAGCGAGCCAGGCGGCGCGCAACTGCTCTGCGCCACGACGCAGTTCTGGCAGATACGGTGCTGTCAGGACCGTGAGCTGCTCGCGCCACCCGGAGAGCGGCAGTTTCTCGTAGACAGGCAACTCCAGTTGGTCGGCAAAACGGCCATCCGTGACCAGGAGGTCAGGCCAGCCCCCAAAGCGCTGAAAGATGTCCTGGGCATTCCTGGCCAAAATCACCAGTTCCGGCGTCTGCTCCTGCCTCTTAGCCATGCAACTCGCCTCCTGCCTCCGACCAGATCTCGAGATTACTCACCGGCACAACCAACTTGTGCTGATCGACCACGACCTCGGCTACGCGCACGCTTGATCCGGTGATGATCCGCTGGCGCTCAAAAGGCAGGCCGGTGACGATGCCGATTCGACCGGCGCCAGGCTCGCGCGTGATGCGCACCGTGGAACCAAGCACGATCTCCTGGCTGGGTAGAGAGGCGGCGCCCGATTCCTGTGGCCAGCCGGGCTCGCAGATAATCACTTCCGGCCGAATCACACCGGCCCTAATGTGGGTAGTGCCGTTGACGGCAGCATAGCGCCCGGCAAGTGTCTGCAACGTGCTGTAGAAGCGGGCGGAAATCGCAGCCCGATTGAAGCCCTCTGTCAAGACTATGGTCAGAGGAACGTCCTCGTCCCCGGTCAAGCCGACCGTACCGGTATCACCGGTGAACTCCCGCAGTGTGCGTAGCGGCAGATAAGCCATTACCAGGGCCTTGGCGCCAGCTTGCGCGGCTGCCCTGATCGCTTCCAAATCGGCTGTAGCGCCAACGACCACCACTTTGTCCTGCCAGTCTGGCGAGACGCTCTCCGCTGTCAATATGGAGTGAGCCTGACCGGCAATCAGCAGGCTGCCTCCGGTCTCTCCGCCAACTCCATACTGACCCTGCAGCAAGTACGCAAAGGCACGAACAACCACTCCCTGGTCCGGCATGACTTGCACCACCTTACCTGCCAGATATGCCAGCAGATCCGTTCGCACATGCAGTGGCTCAATCGTCACCACGCCGTCAACTATGCTTGTTACCTTGCCATATTCAGATGATTGCGCCATGAGCATCTTGCGCTCTACGCGACGAGTGGCAATCACTTGTCCGGGCACAACCGCAGTTCCTGGAATTACCCGCAGGCAATCGCCAAGCAGGAAAGGTTTCACCCCGAGCTCTGTGGCCACATCCAGTACTTGCGGTTCACCGGAACCAACGGGAATCGGTTCACGTACGTAGACGTGCCCAAGTCCGCGGGAGACCAGGCCGATGAATCCTTGGAACGGCGAGGTAACTACTCGCCGTTCCCCAAAGCAGAAGCTTGCCGCCACCGCATCGCCGATCTGAACAGGGGACCCTTCCGGCACCAGCATCCGCTCCCGCAAGGCAGAACCAGCGACTCTGAGCGGCAGAGCCGCTTGGAAGCGATGCATCGTCCCCGGCATGTAGTCAAGCCGCGCCACGGTCTGTTCCTCGCTCACCCAGTCACCCACTCGCACTATCGTCTTGCCGGTATAGGGCAACAGGCGCTTTCGCTCCAGAAAACAGGGTTCAATCATCGTGCTTCACCTCCAGAGCTACACTCCGTGCCTGTACCAACTGCGGAATCTCCGTGGCGGTGAACGCACCTAGTGTCTGCAGCCACCTGGCCTGAGCGAGCATGTTGGGCTCCGCAGCGAGGCTGGGCAAATCACGACCGCGGCAATCGATGATCAGCCCGATCACTCCACCCTCTACTTCTCTTTCCATCACAGCGTTCTTCCCTGCCCCAAGATCGGCGCCATTTTGGGGCTGGAGCCGAATCCTGCCCAACTGACCGAGCGGCAAGGGCAGCAGCGCTAGCTCCCCCCAACTGACCGCACCTTGCTCCTTGCCGGAAGGTGAAGTCAGCGTGTACTGCAAAGCCGGTTGTCCTGGCTGCATCTGTTCAGCTGAAACACCAAAGGCGCTGAAGCTCGGCCCCAGGCGAATGAAGCAGTCCTTCTCCAGCACGTTGAGCGCCGCCTCCGGATTCTTCTGAGTGAGCGTCCCCAGGTGCGGCATCATGAAGATACTGTCCACCGCCAGGAAGCAGTAGCCTTTAGGTTGGAATGCGTCGAGCAGCATGGCGGCCGCTTGGGCTCGCCGGGGAGCATGCGAGAGCACGCCGCCGCTGCCGACCAGCAGATCAATTTTGCTCATGTCGATTTGATGCTGATGGGCCATGAAGTTATCCAGTTGGTTGGAGAGAGCCTTCTTCAGCGACGAACGCTCTCCCGGCAACTCCACCGTCAGCTCCAAATGTTGCACCAACGAGAGGCGCATGGCTTCGCGCGCCAACGCTTGCTCGATCATCAAGTCCCGAATCGTGGCCGGTACGCTGGTTGGGTGAATCAGTTTAGCCGCGATAGCATCCTCTAGGTCCGCAGAGTCAATCCAGAACGGCAACCAGCGCAGAATGTTCTCGGCCCCGGCATTGACCAGGACATTGCCGGCACTGTAGCTCATGCCCAAGTTGGCGCTGACGGTGCGATTGAACTTGCCGTCGATTACGGAGAAGACGTCGGTAGTGGCCCCTCCGATATCTGCGCCCAGGATATTCACTCCGTCTCGCTCCGCCAGATGGGTCATGATTCTGCCTACAGCCAACGGCGTCGGCATGATCGGGGCGCTGGTCTGTTGTTTCAGCAATCCGTATCCGGGAGCCTGTTCCATCACGTGACTGAGAAAGAGCTCGTGAATCTTGTCGCGGGCAGGCCCCAGATTCTCTTCATCAAAACTTGGCCGCAGGTTGGGCATCACGGACAGTTCAAAGACCTCATCCAACGTATCTGCCACCAAAGGTGCAGCCAGATTGTTGCCTGCGAAAATCACCGGCATGCGGTAGGTCTTGCCAAAGCGAGGCTGAGGTTTAGCGCCGTTCAGCATGTCACAGAATTCAACGGCGAAGTCCACACTTTGCCCACCATCCACACCTCCGGCCAGCAAAATCATGTCCGGTCTGGCCTGACGTAGAGCCTCCATGCGCTTGAACACCGGACGCCCGTCATCGGCTGAGAAGACATCCAACAGGACTGCACCTGCACCGAGGGCAGTCCGCTCGGCACTCTCTGCCGTCACGTTCTTGACCAAACCGCAGACCAGAACCTGCAAACCTCCTCCCGCGCTGCTGGTTGCCAGAAACTCCTCGCATCCTGCCGGAGACACGAGCACACTCTCCGGCCCGAGCAGCCGGTAACCGGAGGTTCGTTCGATCTCAGCGACCGCACGACGGACGCCGACCATCACGTTCTCATCCGGCGCCTCCACGGTAGTACCGGCCTCGCCCCGATAAGTCAGCCGATACTCTCCATGCATCGGCTCGATGATCAACGCCTTAGTGGTCGTGCTGCCGACATCGACGATCAAATAACGCCTGCCTGCTGCGCCGACAGGCTCGTTCAGCTGCTTGTTCATCGCCTTACCGGCTATGGACGTATGCTGCCAGTGCCCTGTCTACCTTACTGATGTGCTGCACCAGCCAATCGACAACTTTGCGATTTACCTGCAGCACGAAACGCACCGTCGGACCGTCCGTCTGCAACTGCTCCTGCAGTTTCCGGTAATCGGCTACGAAGTTCTCGTGCATCGCCTTGTGTCCGGCGTACTCGGGATAACCGACCTTACGCTGCAGGGCCTCTTCGTCTGCAAAGTGCAGGTCAATGTATTCGCCAAGGAAAGCGATCACGTTTGCCACCTCTTCCCTGCCCTTGCCCTGATTGCATGCCTCGAGCAGGCTGTTGATGCGCGCGAACAGCTCCTGATGCTGCTCGTCGATCAGGTTGACGCCGACTGCCAAATCCTCTCTCCACTGTAGTAACAAATGACATACCCCCTCATAGCTAGTCAGGCAGACACTTCGCCAACTTTGCAGGCTTTTCCTGCCGAGCCAAGCCCAAGAGAGACTGTGTGCCTGCCTGTGATTGTCGATAGATTGAGAAGGATGGTCGCGAGGGTGTCAAACATTTGGCGTCACCTAGGTGAGAAAAGCGAGAAGCGGACCTCGTACAAGAGGCCCGCTTCCCGCTTTTCCCCGCATCACTTGATGAAAGGACATTCGGCTGGCTTCGGACATGCAGCCGCCGGCAACGGTTGTCCGTCGCCCAGGCGAAACCGTGCTCGCTCGCAACCGGCTACCACCTGCCGCTCATGGGTGAGCATCTCCAGCAGGGCAACTGCCTGCACTTGCCCCAGTAGTGGCAAGCGAAGCGAAAGGCAGGAACTGAGTGTGAGCTTCGCCACCGGATCCGGCAACCCAATGCCCAGGGAACAGTGAGGGGTCCAGCGTCCAGGTAAGTAGTGCGGACTGACATCGTGCTGTGCCTGGCCCAGAGCGGTATGCAACCGGCGGTGAGCGCAGAGCAGATCCTCAGTGATCGTCGGTTGCAGGAAAACGGCTGCTCCGTTCTGAGTTGGGAAAGCACCGAGCGCGCTGAAACTGATCTGGAATGCCTGCAGTTCAGCCGCAAACTGCTGCAGGCCGAGTCGGGTCTGTTCTTGCTCCAGATCGCGGCAGATGCTCAGGGTGATATGAGGCATGGCGCAAACGATGGCGGGCAGGCTAGCAGTAATGCCTTCATGCGCCAATGTCGCCCAGATGCTGCGCACTGCCAGTTCAGAAAACGGATCGAGCAACAGCACGATGCCGAAGCTGCTTTGATAGGCGTTGTCAGTCAGTTTGTAGCGAATCACGCTTCGTTAGCACCTCGACTCTGCACAGGGTGAGAGGTATTTCGCTGTGCTTTGCCTCTTTTCCTGCTTGGCCATAGGTTGCCGAGAGCAGGAAGAAGAGCCGCACGGCCGGTGCGGCTCCCTCTTGCTCGGGCTATTGGGCTTGATACCAGCCTTGCTGCTGCATGTACTGGAAGAGCTGGAAGCCGTGATGGTGCTCCTCTGCCTGAATATGATCCAGCACCGCTCTCGCTTGATGGTTTGTGAACTCGAACACAGCATGGTCATACAGATCAGACACTGCCTTCTCCATGGAAAGCAACTCCTCGCAAGCCTGGCGGTCAGCGGACTGTCCGGTGGTCTGGCCACCCATCTGCTGACCGTTGGTCGCGCTCTGCCCGGTCATACCTCCACTCTGTTGTTGACCAGAGTACTGTTGTCCACCGCCCTGTGACTGTGATGTATTCGGGATTTGCCCCTGCTGCAGCTGCTTGATCGACTGCAAGTGTTGCTGTTCCTGCTGCGCGATGCCCTGCAGCAATTGCGCAAGTTGCGGATCCGAAGCCTGCTGGCTGTAGCGCTGGTAGAGGTTGACACAGAGTTGCTCCTGGCTTGCCGCGTCCTTCAAGTAGGCGGTTTCCTTCTGCGTAAGTTGCATGGTTGTCACTCCTTTGCATTGCTCTTCCGGTGCAGTTTTCCCCAAAGATCACCGAAATACGCGTGCGTGGCCAGCGGGATGCTCTCCGCTGCAATAGCAAGAGGACCAGAGCGCTTGGCTCTGATCCTCTGACTGGCCTCTTTTTAATTGCAGGCGCAGTGCACTACCTGCCCATCCATCAATACTCTCCACGTCTTGCCATCTGTGTCGAAAGGATGTCCATCGTAGATGACGATGTCTGCATCCTTGCCTACTTCCAAGCTACCAACGCGGTCAGCCACTTCCAGGATCTCCGCAGCATTGATGGTGATCGCCCGGAGAGCGTCCATCTCATCCATGCCGGCCGCATGCGCCATACCGGCCATCAGCGGCAGCGACTGCAGCGGCAGTACTGGCGAGTCGGTGCAGATGGCAACCTTCACTCCAGCCTTGGCCAAAACGCCTGGAGTGACGAAGGACTTGTTCGTCAACTCAAACTTGGTGCGATGGCCGAAGCTCGGTCCGACGATGGCCGGATAGGCTTCCTTGGCCAGATGGCCGGCGATCAGATGACCCTCGGTGCAGTGATCCAAAGTGATCTTGACGTTGAACTCCTTGGCAATGCGGATTGCGGTGAAGATGTCATCCGCCCGGTGGGCATGGACCTTGAGTGGGATCTCGCGACGCAGCACTGGCAGCAAGGCCTCTTTTTGCAGATCAAAAGCGGGCTTCTTGTCAGACTCCTTGGCCTCCATGTACTCCTTGGCCTTGAACAGAGCCTCGCGCATGATGGCGGCTGTGCCCATGCGGGTAGCAGGCATCTTGTGCTGACCGCCGTAGACCCGCTTGGGGTTCTCGCCGAACGCGCACTTCATGGCCAACGGGTTCTTGATCACCATCTCGTCGACGCAGACGCCAGCTGTCTTCATCACCACGAACGTACCACCCAAGACGTTGGCGCTGCCGGGGCCGGTCGCAGCCAAGGTGACGCCGGCTTCGCGCGCCTCCTGGAAAGTGATGTCCATCGGGTTGATGCCATCGATGCCGCGAACCTGGGCGGTGTTGGGAGCGGTAGCCTCGTTGCCATCGGAACCCTCGCTGCGAATGGCGCTCTCTTCCATGCCCAGATGGCAGTGGGCGTCGATCATGCCAGGCAGGACCATCCGGCCGGCTGCATCGATCACTTCGGCGCCTGCCGGAGCTGCGATGTCAGCACCGATGGCGACGATTTTGCCGTTCTCGATCAGGATGCTGCCGTTTTCGATCACGGGGCCAACCATGGGATAGAGTTTGCCATTCTTAATGTAGATACTCACTTCAATCACTCCTCTTGACAGTTGATTAGCGTGACTAAATAGTATTCCATCAGCAGGGCTGACTTTCCTGCCGGGCATGAGGACGAGATACTTGTGGGTCTCTTTCTATGCCGAAACTAGTGCTTGTCGGCGCCTGATCATTGGTGTAAGATGGCGTAATCAAGCAACGCTGCGCAAGCAACAGAGAGCGTTGTTGGAGGTGAAGCGGAGTGAAGCAACAGGCAGCGGTGCAAGCGGTGTTGGCAGCGGCGATCGGTTGTCCAGAGGTGAGGGCTGTCTTTCTGAAAGGTTCCCTGGCCAAGGGAATCTCGGATGAGCACTCGGATGTCGACTTCTACTGCTTGGTCGAACCCGAACTGCTGGAGTCGTTCCTCGAGAAACGTCTTTCGCTGTTGGAACGATATCGTCCGGTGATCTATCACAGTGAGTCGAACTTCGTGGGGCCGCAGATGGTGGCCGTTTTCGACGATGGGTTGCACTTCGATCTCTATACGGTGACGGAAGAGACGTTTCCGCTGGTGGGGGCTTTCCAGGCGTTGCACGACCCGCACAAGCTTCTTGGCAAGTTTTCTGATTTGACCAAAGACCACGGCATCAACACCGATCAGCTGGTCACTACGTTCAGCGAGTTCAGCTTTACGTTGCTGGAATTTCTGGCTGCTTGGCAGCGTCAAGATCTGGTCTGGGCGCACCGCCTGACCAGCCACCTCGCAGGAGACTTGGGCGTGGTGCTCAGATACCGTCACGACCCAGGCAATGCCCGCCTGGGCAGCAAGCGTCTAGAGCAGATGTTGCCGCTAAACAAGAAGCAGGAGCTACGGAATGCTCTGCTGGACTCTGGCCAGAACCTGCCGCGTACGGTCCTTGCCCTCTGCAGACTCCTGCAAGAAGCGATGCTGGCGATCGCAACAGAACAAGCTCTGCAGCTCGACTGGCGCCTCTTTCAGTTAATGACAGCAAGGATTGCCGAGTGCAGGCCGCTTGACTCAAGTGCTGACGGGCAACAACATATCTGCTAGGTTGCACTACACAGGGATTCTTTTGCCCCTATCCAGTCCACCTACTTGAGACTAGTTGACACCATATGTGAGACCATCGTATACTGATAAGGGGTGTTCTCTTGTCAAAATGGGAGAAACTTCTTCAGAGAATTTCCGCTCTTTCCAAAGACATTCGGTTTCGGGAACTGCGCAGCGTGCTGAAGAGTTACGGGTATGAGGGTAGACCTCCGAGCAGCGGCAGCAGTCACTGGACTTTTAGAAAGCGTGGTCGGCCCCCAATCACAGTTCCGTGCAACGAGCCCATCAAACTGACGTATGTCAGAATGGTGCGGGAGATCATCCTGAGCGAGGAGGCTGAGTGATGAAGGACATCGATTACTACATGGGGCTAAGTTACCGAGTCGAGATTGTACGTGAGGAAGCCGAGGACGGATACGTCCTCTCGCTTCCTGAGCTGAAGGGTTGTCTCACCTGTGCCGCTGATTTGGAGCAGGGAATGGCCATGCTGGATGACGCCAAGAAGGAATGGATACGGGCTGCTCTTGACAATGGATACGAGATTCCCGAGCCGCTCACAGCAGAGTCTTACTCTGGGCAGTTTAAGCTGCGTATACCAAAGTCCCTCCACAAAGACCTGGCTGAGGAGTCCCGGCGACAAGGCGTCAGTATGAATCAGTATTGTGTCTATCTGCTCAGCCAGCGCCACAATGGCTCGATGGCACCGAAGCATAGAACGAAGAGCAAGCCTGGCACTCGAGTCAACTACACTCCGTGATACTTCGATAGCATGAAACCTGCATATCTCTGTCCCAGACACGACAAAGGCTCACCTTGGCAACAAGGCGAGCCTCTTGTGTTCAACTAAAGGGAGATCTCCATCACGATGTAGTCGGACGAATCCAGCCCAAACCCGCTCTGCAACAGAGCCTGCTCAATCTCGGCTGCCTGCGGCGGAAAGAGACAGAAGAGCTTGGGGGCGGCAGAGAACCGCGCAGCTCTTGCGGCAAAGGCCAGGCAACGCTGCAGATTGCCGCCTAGGCAGGAGAGATGTAGCCCCAAGTCAGCCTGAAAGCGAGCGCCAAGAACGAGCAAACTGTCTGTGGCCGCTTCGTAGTAGACCTTGCCTTCTCTTGCCCATTCACCGCAGAGTGTCGGCGTCAGCTCATAGAACGTGCGGTTCATCACCAAGAAGCCGTTCCAAGCCGGCTTCTCTGGCAGCAACAACTTGCTGGCGCGGTCAGGATCGGTGACTTGAACGAACGCGAAGTCGTCTGGGTACTCTCCAGTGAACTCGCGCAATTGCACTGAAGAGCCGCGGTAAGTGGCTGCTAGATGAAAGCCATATCGTTCCGCCAAGCCCTTGCTGGCCGCATTTCTGATTCCGGTGTACATACGCATGCTCGGAATCCGGCGGGCTGCGGCTATCTCGAAGAAGCGCTCATAGAACCGCTTGCCGACTCCCTGCCCCTGAGCCGCTGGGATCACGCGTAGGGCTTCCAGCCAAGCGGAACCGTCGGGAACAACCGTCAGTTTCCCGACGCCCACCATCTCGCCTTCCAGCTCGGCCACGATCAGTTCTCCGACTTGGTCATGTACCCAATGTTCAAAGACAGCTCCCAAATAACGCAAATTGGGCGTGGAAAGGGCTTCTACCTGCAGCACCTTGGCGCGGTCTTCCACCCTGGCGCGCCGCACACACAATCCTCCCATGTTGCACCCCTCTCATGAATAATCTGGATAATCTTCTCCACCAGCTAGCACAACTCCTGCGTCCAGGTTCTTGTCAGACACAAGGGAAAGCATATTACTGAGCAGAAGACTGGCAAGACGAATAAGCTTGCTGACGGGGCTGTCGCAATAGCACGTAATGAAAAGAGCAAGAGAGACGATGGCTGTCGTCTCTCTTGCTTTTAGTGCACGACTGGCGCAAACACGGGTCGCATGCATGCGACCCCTACGGGCGAGATGGAAATGCATCAACCATCGTAGGGGCCCCATGCATGGCGCCCGCCTGCTGATCGGCTTTTGCGACAGCCCCATATCCCCTGCTCACTGGCTGCAGAGATCGACAAAGTACTGATGCAGGCGGTCGTCGCCGGTCAATTCCGTGTGGAAGGATGCCGCCAGCGCTCTGCCCTGTTGCGCCAGCACGATGCGGCCCTCATGCTCAGCCAGCACTTGCACCGCCTCACCCTTCCGCTCAATGTACGGCCCCTTGATCATCACTGCCCGGAGTGGCGTGGCACAAACGGCCGGAATCGAGAGGCTGATCGCATAGCTTTCAGATAGGCCGCCGAACGCGTTGCGGCGCACAGCTGTATCCATTACTCTCAGACAGGGCTGGTTGGGATAGCCGATGATTTCATTGGCCATGACGATCATACCAGCACAAGTGCCCATCACTCCCATACCTTCCCCAAACTTGGCCTGAACAGCTGCGATCAAGCCGATGTCCGTCATCAACTTACCCATCACGGTCGATTCTCCCCCAGGAATGATCAACCCCGCTAAATCAGCCAGGTGTTCCGGGCGCTTCACCAGGCCGGTCTCTATCCCCAGCCGCAGCAGGGCCTGCTGATGTGAACCGTAGGCCCCCTGCAGAGCGAGCACGCCGATCTTCATGTTAATACCCCCATTCGTCAGGTGTGTCATCGGGCAGGGATGGCATCGCAGGAATACCGGTCATCTCTCGCCCCAAACCCTGGGACACCTTAGCGATCAGCTCGGCATCAGAAAAATGGGCGGTTGCCGTGACGAGGGCCGCAGCGCGCCGCAGCGGATCGGCAGAATGGAAAATGCCCGAGCCAACCATGACGCAGTCAGCTCCTGCCCGGCGCAGCAGCGCTGCATCGGCTGGGCTGACTACTCCCCCGGCGCCAAAGGTGACCACAGGTAACCTGCCGCGCTTGGCCACATCCGCCAACAAGTGGTGGGAGACCCCCAGCTCCAGAGCGACCGTCGGCAACTCCGCCCGTGGATACTGCTGCAGCTTGCGCGCCTGCCCCGTGATTGCGCGCAGCTGCTGCACTGCCAGGGAAACGTCCCCGCTGCCGCTGGCTCCGGAACAACGAATCACTGAGGCACCCTCGGCCATGCGCTGCATCGCTGATGCCAGATCATGGGCGCCCGCGATGAACGGTGTCCGCCACTCCGACTTCTTGATCGGCGCTTCGCGGTCCACCGGAGAGAGTGCCTCGCTCTCATCGATGTAGTCGACGCCCAGCTCTGCCAGAATCTCAGCTTCGACTTCATGCCCGACGCGGCATTTGGCCATCACCGGAATGCTGACGACTGACTGCACGCTACGAATAGTAGCAGGGTCGACCATACGGCCCACTCCGCCCACGATGCGGCAATCAGCTGCCAGTCTGGCCACAACCATCACTCCGCTTGCGCCCGCCGCTTCAGCCAGGGTCGCTTGCTCTGCGGAGGTGACCTCGATGATCAATCCCCCGACCAGCATTTCCGCCAAACTGGCAGTCAAGTCGGTCACGTTACTCTTCACTTCCCAGCCTCCTAACGGTTAGTCTGCTTGCCGCAGTACATCCTATTGCTGTCAAGTTGGCGAATGAGCACGGTTTTTCCTGCTGCGACTGCACAGCAGCGAGACTGCTCAGTCTGTGCTCCGTAGAGGCTCGGCATGCCGAGCCGATCCCGGCACCACAGCATGCTGTGGTGCTACGAACCCAAGGAAATCGGACTCTAGGAACGATCTCGCAGGCTGCGGGGCGGCGGGCAGCGGTTTAACATGCCGAGCCTCTACCG
>JAEZJZ010000079.1 GCA_023436245.1 Bacillota bacterium
GATACGGTCATTATATCCAGCAGACTCTGGACAGGCAACAACGTCAGCTTCTTGACCTTTCATTGCGTCAGAAACACCATGGCCCCACCAGCGCTTCATCTCATTAAACTGCCACCTCTGCATGGACGGATCCTCGCAAAAACGCGTCGACTGAAGCATGCCTGCACAAACCAAGACACGCAAGAAAGGATGATAGGACAATGGAGTTCGGAACCTATAATATTGCCTTCGAGTCTCCGAACAGCCCAGGAAAGACAATGGTCTTCAACACACTATCTAAGTGTTGCGTGGAACTGGACAACGAGATCATCTCCAGTCTCCAGACGGGCAGTGCTACCCATCTGACGGATGAGGAAATGAATGTCCTCAGATCAGGCCTAATCATAGTGCAAGATCGCGAGCACGAACGCAACTTACTCAAGTACAGCATGAACGTTAGTAGGTTTGGGAACGCCTCCATGCACCTTAATATCTACACGACTTTCCACTGCAATTTCTCGTGCCCCTACTGCTACGAGAATGCCTCAGGCACCCTTAGAAGCGGTGATATGGGCGAGGAAACCGCTGAAAGCCTCTTAGCGTGGCTAGAGCGTTTCATTTCGGGCAGAGCCTTGTCACTGCTCCAAGTTCGTCTCTACGGCGGAGAACCACTATGCAATATGGATAGGGTGAGTCAGCTGTGTGTAGGGCTGAGGCGCATCTGCAACGAGAACGGAGTGGATCTTCAGTCATATGTGATTACAAATGGATCGCTAATTGATGACTCTATTCTGGACACATTATCAGGCATCAATCTTAACATGGTTCAGATCACACTTGATGGCCCGCAGACTATTCATGACAAGATGCGGCCATTCCTAGACGGGCAGGGCACCTACGAGGTGATAATGCGAAATCTCGAAAAAGTGCTTTCACGGAACCTAACAGTGATGATAAGGACTAATGTCAATAAGGACACCATAGAGCAGGCCAAGGGCCTTATAGACGACATGAGTGGACGAGGGCTAGTCAGCGGCAGGAACGTCTACCTAGAACTAGCCTCCATCTACACGGAAGACTGGGACAGCCAATGTGGGGTGGATACGTGCCTAGATGCCGCCGATTACGACGCCCTGAGACGAGTGAAAATGCACGCAATTTCAAGAGGATTCAGGATCAGAAATCCCTTCTTCTTCGATCAATGCTTTGCTCTCGCCGCGAACAACTTCGAAATCACACCCACAGGCGACCTCTTCTCATGCACTAGTTTTGTCGGGAGATCAAAGTTTTGCTTAGGAAATGTAAGCGAAGCAGGTTTTCGGCCCATTTACTTCGAGATGATGGCGCATGAGCCATACGACGACGAGTGCGTTCGGTGCCCTTATATTCCCATCTGCATGGGCGGCTGCAGGGCTCAGGTCGCGATGGAGACCGGCACAATAGGCTCCAAAAAGTGCAACAGGGAGAACCTAAAGAACATTACCGTGGATGGCCTGAAAGTATACTATTCGCAGGGTTGGGTGTATGAGAACAGTTAGGCTGGCACCTAACCAGAGCAGGAAGACGACCGTCTTGGTGAAGGCTGAGGAGGGATCAGTTTGTGTGCTAATCACCGGCTGCTGAGATATCAGCAGGCAATCGTATCGAAACGAAAAACAGAATCTGAGCTGATATCTCTCAGGGTCGGTGAGCCAGAGTTTGACACTCCTTCTCACATAGTGGAGGCCGCGTGTAGCGCATTAAGGTCAGGCTTTACACGCTATGGGGCAGTGAATGGGTTAATCGAGCTGATGGAGCTGATTGCTCACAAGATAGCTGTGGCGAACGATATCGCGGTTCATCCGCATGAAATAGTAGTGACTTCCGGAGTGAAGATGGCTCTGTTTCTAGCGTGCAGAGCCATACTGGAACCTGGAGATGAGGTCATTATCCCAGCGCCTTACTTCTCCAGCTACGTTCCGCTCGTACTCAACGCACAGCCGACGGCTCACATCAAACTGCTGCCACTTCTTCCGCCGCATTTCGCGCTTAATGGCTCAATGCTGGAAGAGCACATTGGTCCGAAGACTCGAATGATAATACTGAATTATCCGAATAACCCCACTGGGTCTATGTTAGATAGTGCGGAAATGTCCAGCATTCTTGAGGTCATTAATCGTTGCGAAAGCTATCTTGTCTCGGACGAAGTATATGGGGGAATCGTTCTTGATAGAAAACCACACATCTCCTTCGCTCATTGGCCTGATTACCAACAGAATGTAATCGTGGTCAACGGCTTCAAGGAACACGCAATGGCAGGCTGGAGAATCGGGTACGTTCACGCACCAATGCACCTGATACCCCGCATCGTGGATGCTAACGCGCACATCAACTCAAACACCCCCACGTTCGTTCAGAAGGCAGCAGTGGCGGCGCTTACCGGCCCAACTGACCATGTAGATTGCTACATCAGAGAGCTACTAAAGCGCAAGAGTGCGTATGATTCCTGCTTCCGCAAAGCGAATGCATGTGTAGGAACAAGCATAGATGGAGGCTTTTTCGGGTTTGTCGACATTTCCTCGACCGGATTGGACTCTGACACTTTCTGCGCTCGCCTAATTGAGGAGAAGGGAATAGTAGCAAACCCTGGCATAGTCTACGGGAGAGACTATGATGATTGGGTGCGAGTTTCCCTGTGCAATTCTACCCCACAAGTTATCCATGGTCTACGCGAGATGTCGGCGCTCATGACCGAGTTGGCCCTTGGTCAGCTTTAGCTCAGGGTTGCGTCACGAAATTTCTCGGGAGGATACTGCCAATGAGATACGTGAAATTCGGTAGGCTGGCGTTTGAGGTATCAATGCTTGGATTAGGATGCATGCGGTTGCCTCTGCAGAATGAGCAGTTGGTCAGTAACACCGCATCGGGTCGTCTGGTTGATAGAGCCTTGTCTGTTCAGTTGATTCGCGAGTCTATAGATCTTGGCATCAACTACATTGATACGGCCTACACGTACCAGAACGGGCAGAGCGAGCTGGCTGTGGGCGAGGCCCTAACGGACGGTTACAGGGAAAAAGTCAAGCTAGCAACCAAGCTGCCAGTTCAGCTAGTTAAGCAGGCAACAGACCTAGATCGGTTTCTGGAGCTACAGCTTGGAAGGCTAAAAACTGACTATGTTGACTTCTATCTTCTCCACGGTTTGAGGGATGAATGGTGGGACAAAATGACGAGCATGGATGTCTTGGGTTACTTTGACAAATGGATTGGGCGTGGACAGATCAGACACGCTGGGTTCTCGTTTCATGGATCATATGATCTATTCAAGTTAATCATTGACTCATATGATTGGGCGATGTGCTTGGTTCAGCAGAACTACTCAAAACCTGAAGACCAGGCAGGCGTGCGTGGAGTCCGCTACGCGGCTAGTAAAGGTGTACCTGTCGTCATCATGGGCCCCCTGCTTGGGGGGCGGCTGGCAGATCCACCACCTGAGGTAGCCGTTCTACTAGAGAAGAGGATAGAGAAGCGCTCGCCTATTGAATGGGCTTTCAGGTGGCCGGTCAGTCTTCCAGGTGTGATCACCGTACTCAGCGGGATGAGTAGTGTCGAACAGGTAAGGGAGAATGTGAGGCTCTTTGACACAATCGATATCGGTCCTCTATCAGAAGAAGAGAAGGAGGTGTACGACAAAGCGGCTCAATCGTATAGAAGCCGAAGGAAACACACCTGCACCGGGTGTGGATATTGTATGCCATGCCCACACCATGTGCACGTCTCGTTCCTTATGTACCTATACGGAGAACTGTCAACCTACGGGGCCACAACCAGAGATCGCGAAACCTATCATGCCCTACAGGAGCAGGGCAGAGGGGCATCCAGTTGCAGGCACTGCGGTAGCTGTGTTTCGCGCTGCCCGCAGCACTTGCCCGTAGCCGAGCTCTTGCGCGAACTTGACGGAATCCTTTCGATGCCAACACCAACTGAGGGTAATCATATGCGCGTAAGGCCGCGGCTCCCAGTAGACTTGCCTGATGATAGATGCCGGTTGAGGACACGCTAGAGCTCTACACCCCTGCCGCAATTATCTAGACTCCGAGTCCTCGCCCTCATCTTCCAGGAGACTGATGCTCCTACCCCACTAAGGGGAGAGACCAGTCCTTGCTTTCCCTTCCAGGGGCCGCCCCTCCGCGGGTGTCATCTCCCCGCAACACAAGCCCTATGCCTCCCCGGTACTAAGTCACGTTGGCCGGCGCACTCGGGCCCTGAACCCTGCATCCATAGGCCCGAGGAGTCAAGTGTTGCTTCTGGCGCCCTGGGCGACTTGGCATGTATTGACAGCAAGCAAGTGGAAAGCTACGCTATTGGTAGCAGTATTTCTGTCTATTGTGAACTGTGCAAACATGAATTGAGAACACTGCTCCAGAACGACGATAGAAAAGGTCAAGGAGGTACGTTGGTGAGGCGTTACCTGATTCTAGATGTGGGGAGTACCACGACCAAAGCGCTAGTCATTGAGCCTGTCGATGGCGAATACCGGGTGGCATACCGAGGAGAGGCTGCTACCACCGTAGAGGCTCCGTACGAGGATGTGACCATCGGCGTGCAACAGGCTGTGGCTGAGATCTGCAGGCTGAGCGGGTATCCGTTGCTCGCTGATGGCCAGATCAACTGTGGGCCAGGCGGCTGTACGGACTTCTTGGCCACTAGCAGTGCCGGCGGTGGGTTGCAGATACTTGTTTGCGGTTTGGTCAAGCAGGTGACAGCGGAGAGTGCACAACGGGCTGCACTCGGAGCCGGGGCAATCTTGTTGGATGTCCTTTCGGCAGATGACGGGCGGACTGTCTTTCAGCGCATGGAGGCGATTCGCGGCGCCCGGCCGGACATGATCCTGCTGGCTGGGGGTGTGGACGGGGCCGTGAAGACTGACTTCGCAGTCGAGTTCTGTGACATACTGAACAGCGCCCGACCCAAACCGCGCTTCGGCCAGGGATTTCGGCTACCGGTGATCTATGCCGGCAACGCCACAGCCAGGCCGCTGGTCAGCGATACACTGAACGAGCTGTTCGAACTGCACGTTGTGCCCAACTTGCGCCCTGGCTTCGGCGAGGAGAACTTACAGCCCACGCGTCAGCGCATCCACGATCTGTTCTTGAGCCACGTGATGCAGCAGGCACCGGGATACGAGAAACTGCAGGCGCAGACCACGGCACCGATTCTGCCGACTCCCGTCGCCGTGGGACAGATTATGACCCGACTGGCTGAGCGCGACAAGATCAGCATTCTAGGGGCTGACATCGGCGGAGCTACCACGGACATCTTCTCGGTGCTTGACGGGCAGTTCAACCGCACCGTCAGCGCCAACTTGGGTATGAGCTACAGCGCTGGCAACGTGCTGCGGAGTGCTGGCGCCGCCGCCATCCAACGCTGGCTTCCTTTTGCTGTGGAAACCAGCGCTCTGGCCGACACTGTTGCCCACAAGCTGATCAACCCCACCAGTGTGCCGGCTACTTTCCGCGACCTATTGATCGAACAGGCACTGGCGAGAGAAGCATTGCGCTTGGCACTGATGCAGCATACTGAGCTGATCGTTGAGGTGCCGCGTGAACTCTCCGCGGCTGCTCGCGCACTATTGACTGCCCCCAAGTTCCTCACCAGGGGGAAACACCTGATCGACCTGGAGCGCATCGATCTGTTGGTGGGCAGTGGCGGCGTGCTTTCTCATGCGCCAGTTCGGGCACAGGCAGCGTTGATGCTGCTGGACGCTTTTCAGCCGCTTGGCTACACCTACTTAGCAGTGGACAGCATCTTCATGATGCCGCACTTGGGAGTACTAGCTCAGGTGGATGTAGATGCAGCCCTGCATGTACTGGAGCGCGACTGCTTTGTGCGCCTTGGGCCCAGCTTCAGCCTCTTCGGCATGCCAGCTGATCACTGCCGCTTGGGTAGGCCGGCACTGACGTTCACGCTGGAAACAAGGCAGGGGAAGATACAAAAAACGGTGGACGGGGGAGAGATCCTGATTCTGCCTCTGCCCTCAGGGGAGACCGGAACCATTCATCTGCATCCGCTAGGTGGGGGTGACATCGGTGCAGGCAAGGGCGCAGCCCTCAGCAAGGAAGTCTTGGGCGGGGTGGTGGGCGTGATCCTTGACTGTCGCGGCCGGCCGTTACCAGCCCTTGATGAGGCCGACTGCGCTGCGCTGCAGCGGCGGTGGCAGGCAGCGGCCGGTGCCTACGCACCTGAACAGATGGTTGCGGCGGGGAGGAACGTCTGAAATGGCAGAGCCAATATACATTGAGCGTACGCGCAAACTCGCATACAGCGGGCAACTGCTGGTGCAGGTGGGCGACTGGGTGAACGAACAGGATGTTATCGGGCAAATAGACTACCTGCCGGGTGCCATCCGCCGCGTGCCTGTTGCCGCTGGGCTTCGAGTCGACGGCCCGCAGATGCCATCATATATGCTTCTGGCGGAGGGTGCATCGGTGGCCGTTGGCGAGACGATTGCGGCCAGCGACTGCTTCGGCGAGCGACGCCAGGCCTTGTCTCCATATTCTGGGTACATTGGACTGATCTCGCGCACTCTCGGGCACGTGTATGTGCGAGAACCAATACCGCTTGGAGCCAGCGAGACCGTAACCATCGACGTCGCCGGTGCACTGGGCGTGAGACCAACACAGATGCGCGACTGCCTGCGGGTGGTCGAAGGCCAGATGGTTCTGCCCGAGCAGGTGATAGCCGTTGCCGGGGCACGGAATCGCCGAAGTTTCGTCAAGTCACCCGTTTACGGCCAGGTGGTTCGCATCGGCGAAGGCCAAGCGGTTGTCCAGCCGACCCATGTCAGCACAGAACTGCGCGCTGGGTACGCCGGCCGAGTGGTCACTGTGCAACCCGGGCAACAGGCGGTTATCGGGGCCTTTGCTCACGTGATCAAGGGTCAATATGGCATCGGCGGTGAGGCGGGCGGGGCTCTGCTGGTCGCCGGGGGTCCAGATGACGTACTGCGGGCAGACGCCGCCAGCGATGCCTGGCAGGGGAAAGTGGTGGTAGGCGGCAAGACGGCCGACCTCGCGGCATTGCAGCGGGCAGCGGCTGTCGGCGCATCGGCGCTGGTGGTCGGTCACCTGCCGTTATTGGCACTTCAACGATACGCGCAGAGCGACACTCTGGGAATTACCGGCAACGAAAAGGTGCCGATGACTGTCATTCTGCTTTCGGGATTTCTGCCGGCCGCTCTTTCCGAAGACATCTGGGAGAACCTCACGGCACTCGCCGGTCGTTACGCTACCGTTAACGGGTCCACGCATGTGCGGGCTGGTGCTGTGCGACCGGAACTAGTGGTCTGCGAGCACCGCTGGTCAGACAACTGGCGCAGGACACCGCCGGCTCAGCCGGAGCTGGCAGTCGGCTCATCGGTGCAGGTCATCCGCGAGCCACTCTTTGGCATGGCCGGTGTCGTTCTGGAGCTGCCAGCCGAGCGACGCACCATTGCGACCGGTTCCCTGGTGCGAGTTGCCGAGGTACGCCTGGGGAACAACTGCGTCGCAACCGTGCCGGTGTCCAACCTCGCTGTTCTGTCCAACTGCATTGGAGGTGAGCCGCATGTCTGATCACCTCCACCTTCGGCCGCGCCTGTTCACTAGCGCAACTGACGCCAAGGCTCTCATTGCTAGATTTCGTGGCTGGCCAGACCAATTACTTACGCCGGCTGTGCTCACCCAGATCTCGTCTAAACCGAACCAACTTGACCCAGCCATCCTTGCCCAACTGCAGCGAGAGGGGTTGTTGCGATCGACCCCGGCCGGACTTCGCTTCTCCTTGCCAGTCGACGCCACGCTGCCCACAGTCAGGTGGTCGGAAGAGCTGTCTGAACGGTTAACGGACCATCAGGGGGCACTGCGATCAGCAGCAGTGCGGCTGCGGAAAGCCTGGCAGCATCTGGATGGACAGACGTTCCATCCGGGGTGGGACGACATCGCCCACAGTCTTCTGGTCAGCTACATGCTATGGGTCGTGGGCGGCAGCCTCCTGCGTCGGCAGTTTGATGCAGCGGTGCTGGCGGTTGTGGTGACCAATCCCGAGACCAGCCAGTCTATCTGGCCGTCGTTCATCCGAGTGAATGGCCGTTTTGGAGTCAGCCATCTGCTAGGCAGACTCTATGCCCAGTCTGAAGCCGTCGACGACCTGCTGCGGTCTTCCGATACGAGCCAGGCGTTGTCCAGCGTGGACGCCAACCATTCGCTCCTGGTCACTCACCCGCGGGCGCTATCGGTGATCATCGGCCTATCTGGGGCCAACTCAGAGCCAGACGGTCGAGGGCTACGCCAGGTCACGTGGCCGGTACTGTCGGCTGCCGAACTGCGACAGTGCAGCGGAGAACTGCGTTCATTCTGCGACGCATTGCGCGCCTTGATCGAGCAGGCACTGCCCGAGACTATCGCACTAGAAGCGTCGAGCACCGGCTTACTTCCGAGCGACTTGGCCATGGCCGCCTACGCTTGCTTAGTATACCTGATCGCAGAAGACTGGCTGCGCGCCGGTCTTCTGCCGCCGGTGCATACACTGCGATTGAATCATCTGCTGCACTGAGCACACGAACGACGGAGGTGTATGCGTATGTTCAAGCGATTGGCGATGCTTCTGGCGTCCAATAGCCGCCGAGGCAACCGCCCATCAAGTCTTTGCCTGTGGGAGGGTCTTGACGAGATGCAACAGTTGGCGGAAGAACTGGCTAAGGAGTCACTGCCGGCGACCGATGGCGAGGACGAGATAGGGTAGGGGGGAGTCGCAATATGTTCTCTCGGATAACCAGTCACCCGTTGTCCTCGGGCAGTTTCCGCTGCTTCTGGCTAAGTCAACTGATTAGCCTCTTTGGTGATTCGCTCACCGGAATTGCCATTACTTGGGTACTAATGGGCCTGACCAACTCCACATTGTCCCGGGGCGTGATGTTGGCACTGAGCACACTGCCCACGCTTCTACTGACTCCAGTCATTGGCACGCTGATAGACCGCTTCAGCCGCAAGCGTATGCTGGTTATCTCGGACGCCTGTCGTCTAGCAGTTGATCTTGCTCTGATTTGTGTACTGCTCACCGAGTCAATATCAACGTGGCACATCTACGCCTTTTCCTTGCTGAACGCTCTGGCTAGAGTCGTCTATGCGCCCTGCCTGCTCGCGTTCCTCCCGACCTTGGTGCGTCGCGAGCAGTTGCAGCAAGCAAACAGCGCGCACGATCTGGCGACGCGTACCGCCATGATGTTGGGGCCAGTGGCAGGCGGAATTGCGCTGACGAGGCTTGGGCCAGTGGCGGTGGTGGTCATCGACGCCGCCACATTCCTGATCTCTGCGTTGTTTCTGTCTCGTATTCAAGCAGACGAATCGGTCCTGTCGACGCGCAAGAGAACCAGTATGCGGCAACAGCTGGGGGCAGGTTGGAGTTATGTACGCCGGAACCGCTGGATTCTTTACCAGACCAGCTCCATGCTGCTCCTGAACGTCGCGAATGCCATCTGGAGCGTTGTGCTGCCTTTTGTCGTGCGTAACAGACTGCATGTTGGCCCGACTGAACACGGGTTCCTTACTTCGGTCGGCTCGTTAGCTTCTGTCGCTGCTTCGGTTGTGCTGGCAACACTTGCGCTTAAAATGAACAGGAAGCGAGTGCTAGTCATGTCATTGGTGGCAACCGGCCTCTTCTCCTTCGGCATGTCTCAAGTCAACCAGTTCTCTCTTGCCCTAATCATGATGGCCGGATGGGGACTCACTAGACCACCTATTGCTATCGCCAACAACTCCATTTACCAGGCGGCGATTCCGGCTGAGTACATGGGGCGCGTAGCCGTCTTTCGCAACCTGATCACTCAAAGCCTGATGCCAGCAACATTCCTGATCACTGGGGCCATTGGCGACACCATCCCCTATGCGACCAGCTTGCTAGCCGCAGCCGCCCTACCACTGTTGGCCGCTGTGCTCATCCATCTCCGCGTACACCTGTGTGAGCCTTCGGCACAGGTAGATGACATGGCCTAGCTGCCGGAGTGCCAAGGGGTCAGCGAATACGCGGCCTTCTGATTGAGTCGGAACAGGAACCCGCAGAGAGTGAGTCCTCATGCGCGAAACTGCCGCCAATACGTAATACTGCGACAGCTCAGTTGACCAGAGCTGATCACTCTGGTTCTTTAGCAAGCACAGCGATGGCAAGGACCAGGAATAGCGCAAGCAGAGCCTACTCAGGCCGAAAAAACTCTGTTTGCACTGCTTGATTGCAGGGAGGTCGCCAAGTACACAATCACCGGCACCCTGCCAGCCGGGACGACTGTTCGCGTCTGGATAGAGGCCTACGAGTTCGGCACCCGCGTAGACGACATCGCTGCCTGCGAAGTACACCTGATGGCCAAACAGCAAGGCCTGTCCTTCTTCTGCCTGAGGCAGGATGCCAAGGTCGTGTTGACGATTGGCCAGCCACCCATGGGCGTGGCACGAGGCGAGTATCCATTGGAGCGGTGGACTGATCTGCCAGATGCCATGCTGACCTCCGGACCGCCAAAGGGCAACCTCTTTGACGGCAGCCTGGTGCTGCGGGTGCTAACTCACGGAGTGCATGGTCAGTGGGCTGAAGAGAGCCTCCGCTACATGGAACTCCTGGCCGACCCCGAGACCAAAGAGCAACTGATCGCGGGAATCGATTATGTGTGCATATTGAAAGCACAGACGACACGACGCCCTTGACAGTAGATGTCTTCTTGATTGCAATGACAGTCGGGTAGAGAACCTCGAAATAGGGCTCACTATGCCGATGCGTCTCATAATCCCGCGTCCACTTGCGTTCGAGACGCAAACTTTCTGTTCACAGCGGCCGAAGCGGACTTTTGGTGCGCGGAAAAGGATTCTCCGCCGCACGCGGTGGACAGAGGGAACGACTAAAGAGCACGGAGTAAGCTGGCACCTTAGGCCTCTAGCGTAGAGAAGCGGGTAAGGTCGGCAAACGCTGCATGGGAAGCAGTTGAATAGCCTGAAGAAGCGAAGATCAGACGCTGTACTCAAAACATCAGTCCGCGAAGATGATGTAACCCGGCAACTCCTCGAGCAGGAGACGAAACGGACGAGGCCCGCACCGATGAGCCGAAACTCATTTACAGTCGGCTAGATTGCGGCCAGAGATGAATAGCGAAAGGTCAGCAGTCATGCCCGGAGCATCTAGCTCCTATTGTCTCACTACATCTAGTAAACTCGCCTTCTGAGACATCATCTGCAACGTCCGATAATGTATCTTATGTTAACTCGGATATTGCGAGAGTACATGTTATTGCTTAAGGCACCAACTCAACAACCGGCTTCTCGCGCATGCCAACAGTAATCCGTAGACTTGCTGCGCGCACGTCCTCACACAGCTTCTGCAAAATCTTCTCCAGCTCCAGAGACTCGCACTGCATCTACTCCGCACCCCATACAGAACCATTACCACGGTCGCGAAAACGCCTCCTAGAGCCTTCTACAGCACGGCCTAGAATTGGGTCAACCCACATGAGACCACTCACTTCATGAGCACCAGCCCAGACGCATCAACTTGACCCGCCTTCGGCGCCAAACTCGCTACGCACCCATGAAAGACTATTACCAGAATCCTAAGAACGGCTCCTGAAGGCTTCTGCAGCGGTGCAACCCTGAACGGTCTCTGGCACTAACTGCACGCGACCGCAGACGGCTTAATTTTCAACCGGCAGACCGAACTCGCTCAACACCCCAGGCATCATGAGTCAAGCAGCCATGCAGCAAGCATCTGCGAAGTCGACACAACCATCATATCTGGTAGCGAGCAGATCATGCCGACCGCGTGAGGCTGACAATGAACCCCAAGGCGCATCCAGCAACTCCGGTCAAAAAAGAGGGTGAGCCACATCTCTTGTCTCAATTAGATATTACTCTATATTTTGAGACGTGAGGCGAGGCGCACGCTGTGAATGGTCGGACTCACTACCATATCTGCTGTGAGCCCAACACGACCGAGAGGCTTCCCGACAACGAACGCAACATTCGCTCCTCCCAGTTGCCAACCAAGTAGCCTCATTCACCCTTCACCCCCCTCCCCCATCCACTGAACAATGCATGGCTCGCCTCACCAGAGCCCTCTCCCAGTTCTCTGAAGAACCGCCACGGCTGGGTTGTGGGATGCGTTACTTGCAGGAGCAGGTTTTGTCTAGTTGTCTGGCGAAAAGAGCAATACAACGAGGAGGTGGTAACCGTGGAGCTGCACAGCCAGGATTTCGCGGTCACCGGCGACCTGCAGGAGGATGTCAGCCGCTTCTTCCTCAGCTTAGGCCACGCCGAGACACTGCAGCACTGCCTACGGGTGGCGCAGACAGCCAAGGAGTTGGCCAAGCGCTTTGGCGCAGATCCGCTCGAGGCCGAGCAGGCGGCGCTGCTGCATGACCTCGGTGCGGTCATCCCCCGCGCGGAGAAGTTGGCCTTTTCCCGACAGCATGGGCTATCGGTGTTGCCAGAGGAGGAGCAGTATCCCGGCATTCTGCACCAACAGCACTCGGTTATCTTGGCGCGTGCCGTCTTCGGAATCGGAGATCATCGCCTGCTAAGCGCCATCGGATGCCACACCACCCTGCGGGCAAGGGCCTCAAGCCTCGATCAGGTGGTCTTCCTGGCTGACAAGATCTCCTGGGACCAGGACGGTCCGCCATTCCTGCCGGCAGTGCAGGTGGCACTCACGGAGTCACTGGCAGCAGGATGTCTGGCCTACATCGAGTGGCTGCTCAGTCCTGCCGGGGGAGTAGTTGTGATTCACCCCTGGCTGCTGGCGGCGAGGCGCGACCTACAAGCTAGTGCGCCAACTGCAAACTCAGATTGGAGGTGTCAGTGATGAGCTTGACCTTAAGATTGGAAACCCCAAGCGATTATCGTGCGGTTGAGGAACTGACCCGTGAAGCGTTTTGGGGCTTCACGAGTCCCACTTGCGATGAGCACTATTTGGTGCATCTGCTGCGCCAGGCTCCGTCCTTTGTACCGGAACTGGACTATGTGGCCGAGATGGACGGCAGGTTGGTCGGACATGTGATCTATACCAGAGCCAAAGTGGTTGCTGCCCAGGGACTAGAACATGAAGTACTGACCTTCGGCCCACTCAGTGTCTTGCCGGAGCATTGGCACAGCGGCGTCGGATCGGCACTGATGCGACAGTCCATCGCCGAGGCTAGGCGGCTTGGGTATCGGGGGATAGTTGTCTACGGGCATCCGGACTATTACCCCCGCTTCGGATTCCGTAATGCTGGGGTGTTCGGCATCACCACGCCCGATGGCAAGAACTTCGATGCACTGATGGCCAGACCGTTGTCCGAGGGATCACTGAACGGGATCTCAGGCGCTTTTCACGAGGACCCGGCCTTCGCCATGGATCCCGAGGAAGCAGCGGCCTACAACCGCAACTTCCCGCACAAGGAACCGGCAAAACTGCTGCCGATTAGCGTGCTGCTGGACAGACTGGAGCCTGGCTCCCGCCAAGCCTTCATCGATCGCAAGGTCACGGTGCTGGCTTGGCTCAATCGGTTCAGCGGACGAGAGATGCTGACTTGGGATGGCATAGACGAGGGTGTGCTGAACGTAATCAACCAGACACTGAAGGAGCACGGCTACGCCGAGAAACTGTTGCCCACGTCAGACGTCCTGACGAGCGAGATAACCTACTAGTATGGCCAATGGCGCAAAAGAGCAAGGTCCTGTCGGTTCACCGAACCGCAGGACCTTGCTCTTGCCCATCATTGGTGGCTGGTTCAACGCTCGCGACACTTAGGCCTTCGCCAACCTCGCGACGGCCTCGTCTTCGCTGGTCACGAAGAACACATCCCGGCCAGCGTTGCTCTCTCGCATAAAATCCTGAAGCGGCTTGCTTTGATACTGCGAGAAATCCCCCACGATGGCCAGCTTCGCCTGGTAGTTGCTGAACTTCTGCAGCACCTCGCCAGCAAGCCCGGTCCGCAGCTTGAAGAAGTCCGGCGAGATAGCAGCCTGCGCCAAAACGATACGGTCACAGCCCGACTCGTACCGCACATTCACAATCAGGTCCAGCGCCGATTGGATATCACTGATCAGCAGGGAGTCGCTCTCAAGCAGCGCAACCTGCACCCCTGCATTCTCTACCACCTTGACGTTCATCTATTTCCCCTCCCTGCTAGCTACCGATATATGTTATCAGTTTTTTGTGGGTTCCGCCATACCCTCTGCTAGTTTGCCACGCGTGCCAACTGACTCGACAATGAGGACCACGAATCGCCATATCCCGACCGATGTCAGATGAAACTGGCTCGGGACTCAGGAGCAAATGCAACAGAACCGACCATGTTCGAAGCTCTTTTGATGCCGGCTCGACAGTAGACAAACAAGCGTCCGACACCAACGTCGACACGGTGTACGACAAAAAGAGGACGATATGGGCCTTCGTCTCAACGAAGAGTTCACTAGCAATTGCGAGACACGCGCTCACTAGCGCTGCAACTTGCGGGTCAGCGAATCAGCCAGGTCTGCCAGGCAGATCTGCACCACGCGTCCATTGATGATAATCAGTGTCATCGGCGACTCGCCGCCCTGAATCACCTGAGGCAAATCGCTTATGGGGGCCGGAACCAAGCCGAACTGGCCAGCCACAAAGAATCGGCAATCAGGGGCCAGCGGCATGCGCACTTCCGTGGTCGTCGCAGTATCCCCTGAGCTCTCACACTGCCGAACGTCGATCGCTCTAGCCTCCAGATTCGCAGCCCGCACCTCCGCAACAAGAACCGTGATCTCGTCGAGACGCAGAAGCAGATCCTCCAACCGAGACACATCATTTTCTATTGCACTGCTGCCCGATTGACTCACAAAGATGGCATCGTCCAATTCTTGCTCGATTGCCGCTAAACGCTCAGCGACATCGCGACGATAGGCCATGTGCCCTGCAAACGTAATCATCAAGAGCAACACCAATACCGCGTTGCAGACTAGCAGTATCCTGATCGTCTTCCTCTCGTCCACTGCTCCCCACTCCCTCTTGGATAATTGTAGCAGATGGGGTAACAGCCGTGAAGGCAAAACGATCGGCCTAGCGCAGGCTCCTGGCCGCACCTCGGACAGTGCAAAGAACGCCAGCCTCTTTGACCAGCGCTCTTTGCCCCGCTTTACTTTCCAAACTCGAGCTCTTCCGCCAAAGGAACAGGGTCCTGCCAATCCACCCGCTTTGCAGCGTGTCGATCGTAGGACCCCTTCCCCTTTTTCGGTTTGATCACCTTAGTAGCGGTGTTGAACTCTGTGCTCCGACGAACACCAGTGACTATCTGCAGCGGATCCCGCTGCAGCAGGATGGTCTCCCCCACCTGCACTCCGTTTGTCTGCGGCTGACGCGGCCGAACCCTAGACTTCACTTGCTTTGCCTCCCTATTCTCGCTGCGAATCAGCGAATGGTTCACGTTAATCATAACCAATGGATGGAATATTCCATACACGATCATCAAAATCGTAGCGTCGTCCTGATGGCTAGTGAACCCATCACCCGATTAGGAACTGCGGCCACATTGAACAGAGCCAAGCGGCTGCTCACTAGTCAGGATATCTGCAGACCGCACAGCAGGTCCATCAGGCCGAGAAACTTGTTCTGCATCTCGCTGCGATACTGCTCGGGCTCGATGCTTCTCCGTCTGTAGGGCCTGGCACCGCACTCGCCGAAGTAGACCAACAGGGTTTCGATCTTGTAGGCGACCCAGATTGGATAGCATTCTTCTAGCAAAGTTTCAACCGAAACCGTTTGCCCAGTCGCTGCGTTGTACAGGTCCAAGAAGCTTACCGCCAGCTGTTCTCTGGAAGCATACTTCGGTTCGTGCCCATCGTCACCGCCGATCCACATGCCGATGTTGAAGAAACGCGGCCCCCAGAGGGTGTCCTCCAGGTCAAAGATGACGTGCCGTTGCTGCAGACTACTCCAGCCCATGTTGCGCGGCTTATGGTCCCAGTGGTATAGCCCGCGCTCCATCGTCTGCATGCGCTCACAGGCGACTGCCAGCAGGCGCTGAACTGCCGCCTCGGCCACGGCAGGAACTTTGCGCTTGAGGCTCCGGTGCAGCGGATCACGCTTGATTTCCTCGTACATGTTCTGCAGCTTGCTACGGTAAGGCCAGATCTGATCTCGTACCAGATCGCATTTCTTAGCGATCATCTGACGATACTCCGCGCTGACCTGAGTACCGCAGAAGCCAGCCGTTGCTGCTACGAAAGGCTCCATCACCTCGCGGTCCGACATGAAGGCCGGATCATCATCCACATGGAACGGGTCCAGTGCCTCAGTGACAATGATATCCTGCTCATTCGGGTGACTGTAGTAGGCGAAGAGCCGCGGAATTGGCGCACCAGCCTGCGTCAGGTGTAGATAGTGTACTGCCTCATTCTGTTCCCGACTGCAGTGCCTTTTCACAAAGAAGCGAGTGCTTTTGGTCGAGCCATCTGCCTGGTAGGAAACCTCCAGTATCGCCTTCTCGCCTCGACCGCCGTAGAAGGCTGGGTCGATGGCATCCACTCGGCGGATGCCGCAGGAGACAGCGTTCCCGCCCAGTTCGAGGATCTCGGCAAAGACACTCGCGTCAACCCCAAACAGGTCATCACTGGCGCCCAGTTGCTCTATCCTGACTGCCGTCCGCTCCTGCCTACTCATCCGAAACCTTTGCCCCCATACTGCAAGCCAGATAGTCATAGCCATCCTCGATACGAATAAACCCATTCACTTGCTGCGTTCGGTGCCGCAAGAACAGGCCGGAGCGGTTCTCGACATTACCTTCGGCGGTGGTAATCTGATCACCGTCAACCCTCAGAACTACGCCAATGTGGTCGTGAGGTAGATCGGAGACCAGTCGATCAAAGATGACCAGATCGCCGCGCTCGGGAACGAAACCGGGCTCGTCTGGCCGATGGAAGAAGCGGGTTTCCGGCAACACCGCCCATTCCAACCAAGCGGGCACGGCGGCGAAGCGGCGAGCGACCAGTTGGTGCTTGATCGGCAAGAAAAGCCCTGCCTGCAGTGCACAATGATAGACGAAAGAGGCGCACCAATCGAAACCCCGCTCGACGGTCGCGCCGGGGAAATAGCGAAGCAGCGGGTAGACATCGGGCCCACTCTGACCGGCGTTGCCAACCAGGGGCTGACCGGCCAGGCGCTCGGCCGAGTCGGCCAGGCGTAGCCTGACCCCGGGCAGGGCAGTAGGCGAAGCTGCATGCGTGGACTCGGCGCACGCGAACTTCTGCGGAAGTCCGAGCTCCTGCAGCGCGAGACCCAAGCGTTGAGCAACTGCTGGAGCCACCAGTTCCTCCGGGTCGTGCCAATAACGCTGCAGCACATCGGCATCCTTCAGCGTTTCGGCGTATGGTCCGTGTTTGAACTGCTTATCGCTGTGGCAAAAGATCGAGCGCCAAATCAGGCGCTGCTCGGCAGCGGTAAACAAGCCACTGTCGCGCAGAATAGGTCGCGCCTCCTCGGCGCTGTTCTGGGCATGCAGGTCGGCGAGGCCAGTTCTGTAGGTATAGATATCGTGCAGCATGCCAGCTGCGGAGGCCAAGATCGGATCCAGCCCTCGCCGCTCTGCCAACTGGGCCGCTATTGCCGCCACACCATACAGGTGAATGCAGCCGGCGTGCTGTCGTTGCCAGTCCGCCTGGGCCCGCAGCGTGTCATCCACAATCCTGCGCAACTGTTCCAACCGGGTCATTGCCGATTCCCCCTCTACCTACATTTGCCATCTCAGTATAAGGGGAAGTAGCCATGATGGCAATAGTTCTTTGTCGACAATCCTATCTGACGGCATTCACCAGGGCATGGAAGCGAACTTCGCTGTCTCCGGCCTTGGCTGTGCCGGAGAAGATGTACCGCAGATCCCACTGGTCATTTCTGGCCAGTTCTCGATGTCTTGGAACGTAAACCAACTGCACTGACGTGATGCTTGACTCAATCACCTGAAAGCGCGCCGCTGGCAGGCCGGATAGTTGATCCTCCAGATAGATAGTGGCATCGTTGTCGAGCAACCGCTGCCACGCCTGCTCAGGGGTGATCAGCTTCTTTGCTTCGCTGAGTTGCATCGGCAGCGCCAGATGCACCATGGTGACAGCGCCAAGGTCTCCCCTGCGAGCGATGTCCGTTACTTGCACCTGGACAGAGAGGTAAGAGCGTGATCCGTTGCCATCCAGCCCGCCTGCCGGGATACCTTCATAGAAGAGGCCGAACAGCACCGTGCAGTATTCGTCAGAGACTCCAGGCGACTCGGGGACGATGGCTGGGAGCAACTCGGGCTCTCCCAGTGTCCCGGGCAGAGCCGGAAGTTGCTCCACCAGTTGCCGGGCGACCGCAACCGCCTGCTGCTGGTTCAGCCTGGTCGCAAACTGCTGACTGCTCTGCCAAGTACCCCGCCACATCCAGCCTTGATTCCAGGAGGTGACGGTCGGATAGCCCGGGTCGCTCACGCCTCTGCTAGCAAAGAAGTCCTTCAGGGCGGCATTCTCGGCTTGCGAGACGGACAACGGTCGCTCACTGATGACAGCTGCCGCCACCGGCGCCTGTGGTAGTTCGGCATCCAGGCGATAGTTCCCGGCGTTTCGTCGTTCCTTTTGCTCCAGGAGTGAAACGTAAGCCACGAAATCTGCCGCGCCGCCGCGAGCAGGGCTGTACTCTCCCCGGAAAACAGCGACCGGCACCAGGTACGGGGTGTAGTCGAGCGAGTATGCCACCTGATATGCCAGCGACGCCTGCTCTACCTTGGCATGGCCGGCATCCAGCGGCTGCCAGGCGGCGGACTCAAACTCGCCTTCGCCACGTTGCAGGGCCGCCAGAGCATCTTCATAGGAGATAATCGGCAGGGTGAAGCTACCGGCTTCAGCATACCAACCTCCCTCCGCTGACACGACCTGGCCAGACCGGTCAACCGTCACCTGAAAAGATGGCAGGCGGCCAATCACAGGCAGGCCGTCTGGGCCCGTCCCAGGGCGCAGGGAAACCCGAAAGGAGCCCCACTCCCCAGCGATGCAATCGATCTGGTAATCATCCGGGAGAACGACCACTGTCTTAAGCCAGGACAAGGCAGCTTGTTCCGCCCCAGCGGCTTCGATGGCGCTGCTCCCGGCCGTTGCGCGATCGCTGCGCGAATAGTACCAGCTGCCAAGGCGCAAATCGAGAAACAGCTCATCAGCAGCTACCCCATCCTCCACCACCGTCTCTGCTCCGCGCACTGTCACCAGACCTCCGCCCCGAAGTATCCTGCCGTCTTCGATACCCATCGACTCCGCCAGCCGCAGGGCATCTTCCTCATCCAACTCGGGGCGCAGCAGCTGCTGCACCAGCATCGTCTCTGGCAGTGCCGGTAGATCCCCTGCCTGCTCCCAGGTAACCAACCGCAGCCCGTCTTCACCAGTGCGGAATGATAGCTGGTCGCTGGCTCCCGCCACACTTTGGGTCCGGAGCGGGCCCAACCCGGCGACTCTGTCATCGTTCCGCCAAGTGCCCCAGCCAAGACTGCCGATCAGCACCGCCAGCAGCGCAGCCGCCACCATCCCGAGCCGCGGCCAACTCCAAACCGCCGAGGGCCGCCTGCGGCGAGGCCTGCTGGCTGGCTGATCCCGCGCGGTCAGTGGCATGTCCGCCAAGCGCTGGCTCAGCTCTGCCGTTAGGGCTGGTGACGGCAGCGCGCGCAGCGATTCGCCCAGTGTGCCTTCCAGTTGCTCCAGAGTGACAGTTCGTCTGCTACGCATCGCTTCCCATCCTCTCTCGCATGTTCTGCAGTGCGCGAAAAGCCAGCTGTTTGATCGCGTTTGGCGAACGATCCATGATCCTGGCCACTTCGATCAAGCTGAGGTCCTGCACGTAGCGCAACACCAACACTTGCTGCTGCGTCTCTGGCAGGCCGGCCAACTGCCGGCGCAGATCCAAGCGTTCCGGCGTGAACTCCAGTTCCAGCTGTGGAGACGCCGGGTTGTTCTCCAGCGACAACCCGCCGGGTTGTTCGCGCCGTCGGTACCCGCTCGTGATCGTGTTGCCGGCGATGCGATAGAGCCAGTGCACGAACGGAATACCCCGCTCCTGATAGCGAGGCAGATACTCCCACGCTTTCAGGAACACCTGCGCCACTACATCTTCCGCGTCGACTCGGTTGCCGGTCCGGTAGTAGGCATAGCGCAGCAGCGCCGGCAGGTGCTGTTCATACAACCGTCGGAAAGCTGCTTCATCCATTCCAGCAAACCCATGCACTTGCACTTCCCCAACACTCCGCACCGGCACACCCCCTCATGCTTCTACCATCATAACCCGGCAGGCCAGCCACAGGTTACGCCCTTGATGGATATTTCTCCGGACGAACGCAAAGCCCTGCGGGAAACCCGCAGGGCCAACTTATGCCAAAGGTTCTGTTGCTCGTGCTCTCTAGTCCTCCGCGCCAGGCTGGGCAACGGAAATGATGATCTCCGGCTTGACCAGGTTGCTGCGCAGGTGGGTGGTGCCGTTGATGGAGACTATCTCCCCGGCGTGCCCGGAGAGCACGCGCCAGAGCCCGGCATCCATCGGCAGCCGCCCGAAGCCGCTGGTCAGAATCAGGGTGGTGACCGTGTCCTCCTGGCCGGTGATTGGCACTCCGATCTCATAGCCCAGGTACTCGCGCAACGCAGTATTGTCGATGCTACCGGCAATGATTCCGACCACGTTCAGGCTTGCCGCCTTACGCAGGGCGTCAGCCGATACGTCCGCTCCCGCGAGGATAACCGCCCCCGCCGCTTCCTTGGTAATATGCTCCGGCAAGAGAGTAGCCTCGGGATTAGGAGAGACTACCTGCAAGCGACCGTATCGCTCCCCGCCGATGCCGAAGGTGCCAAACACGACTTTGGCGACGGCTTCAATCACAGCGCCTTCCTGCGGGATAATCTCCGCGACAATACCGGCCAGATAAGCGACTGTGGACACGGGGATACTCGGCTCCCGAATGACTACTATCCCACTCTGAGGCGAGACGCTCTCGACGGTGCCAGCCCGGGGTGCGGTCACATACTCCTTGCTGCGGCCAAAGAAACTGGTCAGGAGCGCCAACGGCTCACCGGCGTCGACTGCCTCCCCTTCCTGCTTCAACATGTAGCGGTGGATGTACTGCGGCTCAATGGAGAGCCTAGCGGCCACTCTCACCGGGATCGGCACGCCGGGGATCTCGGTGCGAGCCACCAGGGTATCGGCCTGCACCGACTGCCCCAGTTGAACGAGCACCTCACCCGGGATCGGCAAGCGGCGTGAGCGACTAATGGTCGCCAAAGCGGGGGCGGGAATCTGACTCATGCTTACACCTTCTTCCCCAAATTTGCGCCAACCCAGTTACTCATCTATATTCTGGCAGACGAAGCGATACCACGCTACGAAAGTGATGATGACGGTCTATTCGCCACTGGATCATCAATTCTCCTGCAACGCGATGGCAGCAAGAAGGGGCAAGCAATGCTTACCCCTGATTTCTCCCTTGTTTGATCACATCTCTGAAGGACAGTAACACTGCGTGGACAGCAACACTACGTGTTGCTAAAGTGGCAGCTTGTACAGCAGCAGCACCAGGATAACCTTGCAGAGCAGACCCAGTGGATAGGTGGACCCGTAGCCGCCGGCTGCTTCGTTGCTGCCAGTCGAATCAATCGCGGCGCCCAGGCCGGGAGTCGAGGTCATGCCCCCACAAATCCCGCCTGAGAGCAGAATCCAGTTCATCTTCAGCACATAACGTCCGAACAGAAAACCAACCAGCAGGGCAGCACTGGTGGTGAGAATGCCAACCAGTACCAACATTACGTTCGGGCCAGCCATCGCTCCTACCGCGCGATAGCCGTAGTTCAGGCCAACATAGGCCAGAAAATAGAGCAGAGCCACCTGTTTGACGACACCCAGAGCCTGATCACTCATGCGGAAATTGAACGGCCCGATCCTGCCACGGCTGCCCAGAACCAAAGCTGACACTAGAATGCCGCCAGTAGTCTCTAGGCTGACCTTGCCCACGGGACCAAGGGGAATGGCGATGCGGCCGATGATAAACCCGACGATGCAGACGAACATCAGGGCTGGGAAGTCGATGCCCAGGCCGCCAACCGGTGCGGACGTTTCACCCTCAGCTGACTTGCCCGCCAGTTCTTCCCGCAGGTTCTCACGCTCCTGCGCAACGTCGATGCGAAAGATGCGCGGCAAGAGCTGCATGCCCGTGATCACTGTGACCACACTGAAGGGATAGGCTGCAGCATAGCCCAGGCCGACGCTGGCCTGCGCGGCTCTGGCTGCTGCGGATGCCGGGTCAGCAAACAGCTTTGCGGCTGCCTCCAGAGCCACTCCCAATCCAGGGGAACTGGTCAATGCTCCCGTATATACACCGGCAATGGCCATCTGGTCCAGACCGGGAAGCAAGCGAAAGAGCAGGTAAGCCACACCGGCTCCGGTGGAGGTGATCACCACTGCTAGAAAGAGAAACCTGATGCCATGGCCGCGGAACACCTTGGCCACATTCCGTGAGGCCTGCAGGCCCACGGTCACCACGAACAGCACCAGCAGCAAGTCGAAGTAGGCCTTATCCACCAGTCCGCCTGCGAGAATGCGCTTGGCGTACTCCGGCACAGTCTGACCCGACTGCCATGCGGTCAGGTATGGCTTGGCGGCCCAATTGTAGACGAAGAAGCTGAGGGCCATGCCAGTGAACAGCGTACCGGAGACACCCAGTTTGAACCGCTTGATGCTGACCTCGCCAAGCAGCAGCCCGGAGACTATCGTCACACTCATCAGGAAAAGAGGATTAGTGAGCAAGTCCATCTGTCAAACATCCTTCCGTTCTTTACACCTTTTCAGTATACAGCAGCTGGCGTTGGCTGTCCCGCAGAAAACGCCGGCCAGCTACTCTGCTGGCACAACCAACCTACGGCTGCAACTGACTGAAGAAGCCCTGCTTCACCCGCCAGGTCTCCAGGTCGACAACGGAAAGATCGGGCGACCGCAAAGACTGCCACTCAGCCTGTCCCAACGCGCGTCCGGACAAGAAGCTGTATAGAGCCGTGAGAATCCGCCCCTGCGCAACAATGGCAAAGGACTGTCCGGCATGCCGCCTAGCCAGGCGCTTGACGCATCTGGCAATGCGCAACTCGGCCTGCTGACCATCTTCCAGCAGGTGCTGATGCACCGAGCGACCACCGCCGTCATCCTGCCACTGGACCCACGGGGCAACCAAAACCTCGCGCAAGTCCCATTCACATTCGGTCGGCATCTGCCAACGACGGGAGATGATGCGAGCGGTTTGCTCGGAACTAAGCTCCGGCCCATGATAGATAATCGCCACTCTTGCCCAAAGGCTGGCCTCAGCAATCGGTATGGTGAGCAGAACCCCTTCCGGAGACAATCGCCAGTCGGCCATTAGGACACCGGTCTCCACCCGGGTGGCGCTGTTTCTGACGACATATAGGGCATTGGCCTCAGAATCTACTGACACGAAATGACCTCCCACGTAGAAAACAGCCGGTGCCCAAACCGGCTGCCCAACCCAAATCCAGATTCATCTCTGCTTGCCCGGGGAGGCGGCCACGGGGTCCTCCTGTTCATCCGGCGGAGCAGACTCTGCCTGCGCATCTTCGTCGTCAATATCGACGTTGGCCCAAACAGGCATTTCCGGCCAAAGAAAGCGCCAAGCCTTCAACAGAAAAGCCGACTCACCTGCATACCAAGGATAGGTTGCACCCTGGCTAGGGGCAAATACTTGCTGGTTGACGTTATCCAAATACGCCACAGCCCGCTCCTTATCCTGCATGGTGGCCGCAACCAAGGCGAGAATCGCCCAAGGAAAACGATCGTCGAACTCGCCGGCCACCCAATTCGGGTATTTCTGGTTGAGGTAGCCATAAAGAGTCTGGGCACGCTCACCATCGGGCGGCACCACCCCAAAGACGATGGGGAAAAGCTGTGCCACGGTATCTGGGTACCAACGCTCGCGCGGCTGCCGCGCCCACCAGCGACCGTAGAGAGCCCAGGCATAAGCCTGTCCTTCTGGAATCCACAACCGCCTCTCTATTCCAGCTGCCACCTGCTCGGCAGCAACCTGATACCGCTCGGCCAAAACCACCTGCCCCAACTGCCGCATCAGCTCTGCGCCGTCCAACAGTCCCCGATAGTTCTCGGCGTTGTCCATCAGGAACTTGACATAATAGCGCGGTTTGGCCCACATCAGCCCATCTTTGTCCTGCAATGCCAGCAGCACATCTGCCACTGCCTGCAGCTCAGCCTGTCGCTGTCTGGCAAAGCTGAGGTCCCCACTGGCAGCACCATATGCGGCGACCAGGCTGAGGAAGGTGGCGGCATAGCTGTCGGCGGAATCATAGTCCTCTGTCGCGACCCAGGTATCCCCTTGGCGGACATAGTCGTAGATGGTTCCCTTCAGCCCGAATCGGTCCCGCTCGTTGATATGCGTGACATACCACTCCAGGTACTGCCTGACAGCCACCCTGCCGTCGCGGAAACTGAGCATGGCCAGAGCCGCCATGTTCGAAAAGTAGGGGATGACTTGTTGTTGTGACGGGGTTTGGGCGATCGCCCCACTGGCGTCCTGCAGGCTGAGCAGGTACTTGCGTTGTTCCCTGGGCAGGTTAGCTAAGCTAGGCAAGGCGGGAAGCCCTCCTTCCCCGACTGCGTCCAAAGCTGCTGGGCCGGCGTTGCTCGCAGAAGCGGCAAACAGTTCTGCGTGCCCGACCGTCCTATGCACAGCTTGTGCTGCATTTGGCTGGTCATACCCGATTTGGTCTAGAGGATTCACCGGTGCGGCGCCGAGCCATCCGGTGAGCATGGAAATGAGTGCTATAGAAGCCAACGTGCGTCGCATCGAGATCCCCCCCTTTAACAAGATCATACGACAATTACGGCGGAGCCTCTAGCGGTAAATCGGACCAACCCATTTGTGTGCACCGTCTCGCAGCTCGGACAACGGATAGATATGGCAAACCTCTGGCCTTGGGGCCATTGCCGAAGGTAGAATGGGTTGGAGTGATGCTGCGCAATCTTCGCTGAAATGCGGGATACCGCAACAGAAACGGCAAGAAACATCAAGAAACCCTACGGCTCAACCCGATAGAATAGAGGTGTCAGAGGAAATGGGCCATCGCAACAACATGCAACGAGTACTGGACTACATCGAGACGCGCCTAAAGGAAGTGATCACTCTGGATGAGTTGGCGGGACTAGCTCACCTTTCCCGCTTTCACTTCCACAGGGTCTTTCAATCCACTGTCGGGCTACCAGTAATGGAGTACATTCGTGTTCGTCGGTTGACTAACGCCGGCCGGGCGCTAAGGACGTCCAAAGAGCGGATACTGGACATCGCCTTGACCTACCAGTTCCAGAGTCACGAGACCTTCTGCAGGGCCTTCCGCAAGGAGTTCGGGGTCTCTCCTCGTGAATGCCGCCGATCAAAGCTGGGTTTTCCGTTTCGGGACAACGTCACGCTCCTGCCGCAGGCCGTGGATTGGCCACTTCGGGAGCCCCGGCTGATCACGCGAGCAGCTTCTCTGCTTGTGGGCATGGAGGTCAGCACCACTAGGCGCGATAACCACAGCGCCTTGATTGTTCCGCGACTCTGGACAGATTTCCTGCGCCGACAAAGCGAAGTCCAGCAGCCGGTTAGTCCGAGTGTGTGTTATGGCCTCTGCAAGGCTGAGTCGGTGGAATCGGTAGACTTCACCTATCTGGCCGGCATGGAGGTACATTGCACCAAGGATGTACCGCGCGGAATGACCGTGCGGCTGGTGCCGGCTACTGATTATCTGGTTTTCACGCATCACGGTACGCTGAATACCCTCGGGCGAACCTACGCCGCCATCTATGGCGAGTACTTTTCTCGTGGCGACTATCAGTTTCAACAACCGCTGGAACTGGAGGTCTATGTCGCAGACCGATTCCGCCCCGATGATCATGATTCCGAGCTGGACATCCTCATTCCGGTGCGTAAATCCACTTTCCTTGACCAGATTACTTAAGGGGTGATTGAACTGCGCTACTCAAGTACAGTCCTGTTCGTCGCAGACATCCAGCGTTCCACCGCCTTCTATACCAAGCACTTTAGTCAGGTAATCGCTAATGACTTTGGTCCTTGCGTGGGCTTCACGTCCGGCCTGGCTCTTTGGCAGACAGACCATGCCGCCAAGGTGACGAACACTAGCGTCGGATCAGACTTGGTCAGCCAGCGCGGTGGCGCGGAACTGGAGTTTCAGACGGTGGATATTTCCGCAGCCGTCGCCGGACTGAAGGCAGCCGGAGTGCGGCTGCTGCACGATGTCATTACCCAGCCGTGGCAGCAGCAGGCTTTTCGCTGCTTTGACCCGGACGGACACCTAATTGAGGTAGGCGAAGATCTGGCGGCCACCGCCCAGCGCCTGCAGAGCTCAGGACACGACGTCGAGTGGATTGCCCAAGCATTCAGCATGCCACCGAAACTGGTACAGGCGTTGTTGGTGACGCCTCTCGCCAAGGAATAAAATAGGGGCCAGCAGCTGGCGAGCTCTAGTGAGTTCCCAACTGTTGGCCCCTTCCATCGCCAGACATATCTCCCCATGACGTCCTTGCGGTTGTCATGGAACAATCAGACCAATGCCAATTGTACAGCCCGTTGCAGCATCGGCTGCCACTGATCCCGCACTTCGTGCTTGGCACAGAGCGCGTGAAGGATCTGTTCTTCAGTTTGGCCCAATTTGGCGGCTTGTCGCACTTCGTCCCGAAAGCTAACCAGAAACTGCTTCTGCGCGACGATGATTTCCTTGCCTCCGACCGGCCCGTGTCCCGGCACGACCGTTTCCACATCCCATGAAAGTAGCTGATCAAGGTTGTCAATCCAAAGCCGAAAATCTGCCTGTCCCATCCAGGGCATCCTGCCGTTGAAGATCAGGTCACCGGTGAAGAGCAGCTTGCGCTCCGGCAGATAGAGCACGGATACGCCTGGGCAATGACCTCCCATCAGCTGCATGATCAGCGGTTCTCCGATGAAAAGCTCCAACCGCTCACTGAAGACCACGTTGGGTATGCCAGCGTTCAGCATCTTCTGAATGGCCTGCTTAGCTAGCCCGGAGCTGATGATTGGGCAGTGAAAGAACCCATTCCCCTGCAAATGATCTCCGTGCTCATGCGTGCAGAAGACGAACGCTACTTCACCCATCTCAGCCACGCGCTTGGCGAAGTTCTCGCCATCGCCAGGAGTGCCGCCGGTGTCAATTACCGCGAACTTGCCGTTCTTGAGCGGCAGTGCCGTGGCATTAACCATGCCTAGTTCACCAATGTCGACCCACATCTCTCGCATGTAGACTCCCCCCTTGATTTCCTCAACAACAAGTATTTCCACGCCGGCATAGCCTTTTCCTGCCATCTGACTAACCCACCCCTCGAGAATCGCGAGGGTTGCGTAAGCGTGGCCGTTGTTCTGCCCTCTCCTTGCGTCGATAGTGTGTGTCAAAAAGGTCCGTCCCTAATGCTTCAAGCAGGCAACAGCCACACAAGGCGGCTGCCCGTGTGGCTGTTGCTCTGCTCAAATCCTGCCTACTTGTTCGACTGGTATTTCTGCAGCGCTTTGCTGATTTGCTGCTGCTTAGCCTGTTCGGTTTCATACCAGCCTTTCTGGGCTACCGCATTGAACATGGCTGACTGCAGTTCGTGTTCCTCCATCAGAATGCTGAGCATGTCGCTGCGCAATCCGTTGTTGCCGGCGACCTCGTTGGATGCGAGATTGTAAGTGCTGGTCAGTTCCTTCTGGCTAGCGAGAGCATCCTTCAATATGACCTCATCGGTCAAGTTGACCTTTGGCATCGTTCTCCCCCCTCCCCTACTTCTCCACGCCCCGCAGGTGCTTGAGCAACGTCTGATAGTGCTCTTCGTGTTTGCGGGCACCTGCTTCACACAGACGCTGCACCTCAGAGTCGGTGGCCTGGGCAGCGTAGGCTTGCAGTTTGGCGATGGCTAACTGCTCGTGCGCCAGTTGATCTTCAATCATGGACAATTCTTTGCTGGTAAGCTCGGGATGATTCATTTCAGGCAAGTCGCACGCCTCCTTGTTGCGAATTTCATTGAGTATTTTGCCCGAAGCCACGATCCTTTAGCCAGAGCAAAGGGCCAGCCCACTAGGGCCGGCCCGACATATTAGCTATTGAACTGATGCAGCAGTTGCAGTCCCTGGAGAGCCAGGTGAGGTACCACCAACTCCAGCTGCCTGGACATCTGCGCAAACTGCGGCGCCAAGTCGCCGGTGGCAATTACCCGGGCGCTGCCCACCTCGCGTTTAATGCGTTGCAGCATTCCCTCGAACATGTCCACGTGGCCATAGACCAAGCCGGACTGGAGCGCATGCGCAGTGCTTCTACCCACGGCGGCGGGAGGCGCGGTCAACTCCACTCGCGGAATGCGCGCGGTTCTTCCTACCAAAGCCTCCGCCGCCACAAATAGCCCGGGAGCAATCGCTCCGCCCAAGTACTCGCCCTTGGCTGAGACCACATCGAACACGGTGGCGGTGCCGAAGTCCACCACAATAGTCGCGCCACCGCCGTAAAGGTGATAGGCCGCTACTGCGTTGGCGATACGGTCGCCGCCCAGATCGGTGGGCGGCTCAAAGCGCACCTTCAGACGAGTCTTGATCCCAGGACCGACTTCCAGCGAACGATGCCCAAATAGTGCCTGGCAAGACCGCTGCAAAGTCGGCAGCAACTGCGGAGAAGTAGTGGCAATAATGCTCTCAGTGACGTCTGAGACCGCCAGCCCGTGATGACCGATGGCGGCGCTGAGCAGGAGCACATATTCGTCCACCGTTCTGCCTGCACTGCTGGCAAAGCGCCAAGTCGCTGCTAGGGCAGACCCGCTAAACAGGCCAAACGCCATTTCCGTGTTTCCAATGTCAACTGCCAGAAGCATGATTCTCCACCTCTCTCCTCAGACAGATATCTGACCGCGCAGACATGCAGCGCCCCCGATCCAGAGATCACTCGGACTCAAACGAACATGCACCGATCCAGCGCAACCGACTGCTTGTCCCTGCTCGCCGATATAGCTAAACTCACCTGCCGGGAAGAATCCAGCCCGCTGCAATATCACTCCCAGATAACCATTGGACGTTCCGGTCACGGGATCCTCGTCCACCCCTGCAACCGGCGCAAAATGGCGCAAGTGGGTGGCCGCATCAGCTGCAAGACCGCCCAGTGTATAAGGGACAATGCCACGCAAACCGTGGCTGCGGCTGAAGGCAGCAAGGTCAGCGAAGTCTGGGGTGAGCGACAGCAAATGGTCGACGCTGCGTAGCGGCAGAAAAATGCGATTCTGCTGGGCCGTCAATAGAGGGAGCTCTCGCTGCAAGTCTGACAGTTGCACACCCAACGCCACGAGGGCTGGCCGCAGGTCGAAATCCGGGGCAATGAACTCTGGAGAGTCCAACTGCATCCAGACAAGAGTGCCGCTTTCGCTGTCCGTCACGCGCACTGCCAACTCACCAGCCTTGGTCACCTGCACTAGCGCGCTGTCTGGTGGCGCCAATCCCAACTTCGCCAGCAGAAAGAAGCCGCCGACGGTAGCATGCCCACAGATGTTCACTTCAGTTTGCGGCGTGAAGAAGCGGTTATGCCAGCGGGTTGGCGCGACCTGCTGCATGAAGGCCGTCTCGGATGCGCCAACTTGCGCCGCAATCTGCAGCATCGCTTGCTCATTCAGGCGGTCAGTCGCCGGCATCACGCCAGCAAGGTTACCCTTGCCAGGCGTTCTGGAAAATGCATCGACCAAAAACACTTCCATCGGATCACCTTCCTATTTGTTAATGTATCACACTTATCTGGCTGCGGGGACCGCCAGGCTGCACATTGCAGGAATCGCTGGCAGTTGCCCTCTCTAGGCTGGCTCAGCTTGCCCTTGACGATCATCCATCGGACGTAATATAATAGTCCATGCACGTAGGGGTGTAGCTCAACTGGTAGAGTAGCGGTCTCCAAAACCGTTGGTTGCGGGTTCGATTCCTGCCGCCCCTGCCATTCATGCGAATCACGTCACAGATTTTGGTCTGTGGCGTTTTTTGTTGCCGAAAACCGTGTGCAACAATAAGAGCGCCTTGCGGCGCTCCTTGATCACACACGGAGATGCTTCCACTTGCCTCGCCTGACGACATATGTCATCAGTATGGCGCGCACTATCCAATCCACCAGCACTGCTGCAAAGGCGCTCCAGAGGCCGAGCTCGAGCACGACCACAAACAGATAGGATAGACCGAGGCGCAGGAACACATTGCCCAAAACGCCACTCTGCAACACAACTTTAGTGTCACCAGCGCCACGCAGAATCCCGCTCAGGGTATTGGCGATCGCCTGCGGGAGTTGCGTCACACCGATGACGCGCAAGAGGTCCTTAGCCGGTTCAATCGGCTCGGGATCAGCTGTATAGATGCGCACAAAGGGGCCAGGAATGAGCAGAAACAGCAAGCCCATGATGCCCATGAAGTATGAACTGAGACGCACCGCCTCCCACCCATTCTCCTCTGCTTCAGCCGGTTTCTTGGCGCCCAGGCGTTGCCCGACCAAGGTGGAAGCCGCGACAGAGAATCCAATGCTTGGCATGAATGAAAGCTGCTCCACATTGCTGCCGAGGGTGGATATGGCAACAGCGGTCGTGCCCAATGTGGCCAGGATCTTCAGATGCAGCATCATGGACAGACTCTGCACAAAACGCTCAATCGCCGCGGGAATGCCGATGCGGAATAGCCGGCCGATCATCTGCCAATCGAGGCGCATGAACCCGCGCCAGTCCAGATGCAGACCACCTCTCCCCTGAACCAGAGCCACGGCCATGATCACTGCGGCCACTACCCGGGAAAGGCTGGTGGCCACGGCCGCTCCCAGCACACCCATCGCCGGAAAACCGAATTTGCCAAAGATCAGAGCGTAGTTGAAGACCACGTTGACCACGTTGGAAATCATGCCGGCATAGAAGGGCGTTCTAGTATCACCAGCAGCGCGCAAGGATGAAGTCATGATCGTTGCCAGCATCAGAAAGAAGAGTCCCGGGCTGAAGCCCAGCAGATAGCTGGTGCCAAGACCGACAACGTCGCCCTCGGCGCCCATGAACAGCGTGATCTGCCGGGCGAAGAACCAACCGAACGCGGCCAAGGCCAGCGCCAGGACCGAAGTTGTCAGCAGTGACTGTTCAGCTGCCAGCGCAGCGTTCTGTTTCTCGCCAGCCCCAATGAAGCGGGCAACGATGGCCGTCGTGGCTACACCCAATCCCAGGAAGATGGCTTGCCCCACAAACAGAGGCCGGAAGCTGAGGCCCACAGCGGCAATGGCGGATTGCCCTAACCTGCCAACCATGGCCATGTCCACAATCTGGGCGAGAGTCTGCAGGAACATTTCGGCCATCACCGGCCAAGCCAGGATCAGGATCAGCCGGCTCAGCCCTTTGTCCAGGATGAGTCGGCGCTGCGCTCGTTTGACTACCACTTGCTCAGTCAAATCACTACCTCCACTCCGGTGCAAGCCGATTCTTGGCTAGCCAAAACCGGTTATCTAGATCGCAGCACTGCGTGCTGCTCAGCGTACAAGCCGATTTTCGGCGAGCGAAAATCGCTTCATTTAGATCGCAGCACTACGTGCTGCTTGCTTACACTTGCAAACAATAACATTCTCCAACCATCTGCGAAAGTCCTCCCCGCCAGTTCAGTTTGCGGAGCCGGCAACAAGCAAGGCCAAGTCGCGCGAGCGAGCAGCCGCGGAGAGAATTGCCTGGCGCATCATCTCCGGGAAATCAGCACTTTGCATCACCTGCAGGGCCGCCATAGTCGTGCCACCAGGACTGGTCACCCGCCTGCGCAGCACATCCGGCGGCTGATTTTGTGAGGCAAGCAACTGTGCGGCCCCGAGCAGAGTCTGCTTGGTCAGCTCCCGGGCCACAGCCATATCCAAGCCAGCAGCCACGCCACCCTGCTCCATCGCCTCCGCCAGCGCAAAGACATAGGCTGGGCCGCTACCGGAGAGAGCGGTAATCGCATCCATCCGAGCTTCGCTTACGCGCACCACAGTGCCGATTGACCGAAAGACTTCTTCCGCCAGATCGAGGTTACTGATCTCTCCGCCAGGCTCGGTACAGATCCCCGTGGCCGAGAGTCCGATGGCGGCGGATGTGTTGGGCATTGCCCGTACAACTCGGGTCACGCTGGGCACAGTCTGCCTAATTGTCGCCAGGTTCACGCCGGCTAACACGGAGATCAGCAACTGCTCCGCCCGCAGACTACCAGCGTATGCCGCCATCGCGGTCGTCAACTGCTGTGGCTTCATGGCCAATATGATAATGTCCGCTATCTCCAAGACTTCTTTGGCTCCACTCGGTGAACTCGCGGCAATCCCATAGCATTCAGACAACAGCTTGAGTCGGCCCTCGTCCAACTCAACGACTATCAGCTGTGCCGGCTGCACGATTTCCTTTGCCAGTAACCCCTTGATCATCGCTTCGGCCATAGCGCCTCCACCGATGAAACAGATGCCTTTCCCCTTGAGCATATCCATTCCTCCCCGATTCTCAGAACAAAAGGACCCTCTCGTCCTGTTTCCAGGACGAGAGAGTCCACTCTCCCGCGGTACCACCTAGTTTGAATGCATGCATCCCACTTATCCCCGATAACGGCGGGTCACCGCTGCTTCACGCTCTCTGAGTAGGTTTCGGCCCCCGGCGATGAAGGTGTCTTTCAGCCGATGAACACCCATCTCTTGCATCCCGTCTGCAGCCTACTTGGCTCAGGTCACTGCGCTTGCCAGTCTACTGTCCGCAACTGGCTGCTGCAGACTAGCTTTCGACTATTATGCATCAATCTGACCAACCTGGCAAGCACAACTAGCAGGCAATTGCTGGAATCAACGACCAGGCGCGTCTTTTCGACGGCCCAACTTGTTCTCTGTCCCACTGAGTAATCTGGAGATGTTCGCACGGTGCCGGTAGATACCTAATGCCGCCAGCGCGACTGAGAACCAGATTTCGGCCCCGGATGCGCCAAAGTACCAGAGCGCGGGCGGCAGCAAAACCACCAGACAGAGAGAACCAAGCGAAACGTAGCGAGTGAGCGCAATCACTACCACGGCGATGCCGACAACAACAGCCAGCGGCTGCGTGAACAAAGCAATCGAGGCCCCGATAGTGGTGGCAATACCCTTGCCGCCCCGGCCGCCAAGAAAGATTGAGTAGTTATGACCTAGCACGGCTGCCAGAGCAACCAGCAAAGTCGGCCAAGTGTTGCCGCCAAAAAGGTGCTGCGCCAAAACGGTGGGTAGCAAAGCCTTCGCCACATCCAAAATTGCCACCAGTATTGCCGGACCGGGACCCAACACGCGCAAAGCATTTGTTCCACCGACATTGCCGCTGCCGTGCTTCGTGATGTCGATGCCGGCAAACATCCTGCCGGCCACATAGGCCGAAGGGAAGCTGCCCATCAGATAGGCAAATGGGATTAGCAAGTAATGCAAAGAGTTCAAGTTCTCCACCCCAGATTAGCATTTTTCGCAGCCACTGCTACCGGCCGATCAGATTATCCTTCACATATTGGATTGCTTCTTGCAGCTGCAGGTCTGACTTGGCGTCCTCAGGCTGCTCAATAACCACGTCCGGAGTGAGTCCCTTGTGATGAATATCCCGCCCGTCCGGCGTCAAGTAGCGGTATTGCGTCACCCAGACCCGCGAACCGTCTGTCAGTTGGTACGGCACCTGCACCGTGCCCTTACCGAAAGAGGTGGTTCCGAGCAGCGTTGCCCGCTGATAGTCCTGCAGCGCGCCGGAAACGACCTCCGAAGCAGAGGCGCTCCCCCCGTTGACGAGCACCACCAACGGACCGCTCCACACTTGCTCCTGATAGGTCTGGTAAGTTTCCTCTTCTCCTTGCCGATCCACCACACGCACGATCACCTGGTCGGCTGGGAGAAACAGATCAGCAATTTCGCGGGCGCTGTCCAGGAGACCGCCGCCGTTTGAGCGCAAGTCAAAGACAATCGCCTTCACGCCTTTGTTCTTCAGGTCCACCACCGCTTCCCGCAACTGGCCTGGGGCTGTCTCGGTGAAGCGATACATGGCCGCTACACCCACATTGCCCACTACCCAGTGATCAACCACCGGCGTGGTGATCACGCCCCGCACGATGGACAGAGAAATGGGGGCTGGATCATCATCCCGCAGAATCGTCAGGGTGACCGACGTTCCCGCCTCTCCCCTGATCTTGTTGTTGATCTCAGCTTGTGTGTGACCCTTCACCGGGTCGCCATCCACGGCAACGATGCGGTCGAGCACCTTCACTCCGGCAGCCTCAGCCGGCGAGCCGCGGAAGACGATCTCGACCTCCAGTTCATTGGTCCGATAGAGGGACTGAATGCCAATTCCAGTGTAGACCCCCTGCAATGCTGATTGATCAAAGGCAGTCGCTTCAGCAGCCGTCTCGTAGCGGGTATAACCGCCATCGACCGCACCCAGCATGCCCCGGATAGCATTGTCGACTGCTTCATCCACCGGCAGGGGATTCTCAGTGACGTGATACTGCTCAATCAGGTTTTGCACGAGACCCACTTTAGCAAACGGATCCTGGGCGAAACCAAATCCTAGACGTCCGATCAGTCCGTTCGCGTTAGCGCCAAAGAAGGTGCCAACAACGAAGACCACAATCAGCAAGGCAATAATGTTCAGGTAATGGCGCGATCCGCGCGGAGCACCCGATCCGTCAGTCATACTCGACGCCCCTTTATGATCAACTCTCACCCTAACAACTCTGTCCACACTGCATCTAGGTATTAGTGCTCTGTCAAACCTCAAAACTATCGTGCGTCGTCAAGCCTCAGTCCAATTGATTTCGGAGACAATTGACCCTACATGCGATAGCTTAAGGCTTGACGCCTACTAGAGTGTTCTATTCGGCACCCTTCTAGATTATCCTGCCCAGGTGGGTTGGCAAATGACCCCCAACGGCCGTTTGGAAAGCAAAAGGCCAGTGTCATCAGCCTGGCCACGATCACTCTATTCTCCCCGGATGACGGGCAGTAAATCCTTTAGTCACGCGTGCGTACTGCAGTCAGGACCGAACAGGATTCTGCCCCTGCTGCGAGCAGCATCCTGGTGACCTCGCTTACAGTTGCGCCCGAATCGTGGATGTCGTCCAGCACCAAGAGAGAGCGACCTGCAATCAGGCTGGGATTGAGGCAGCGGTAGAGCCCAGCGACGTTTGCCAGTTTCTCATCGAGGGACTTTAGTTCACACTGCCGTCTGGACGGCCGTGTCCGCTGCAGTAGGTTGCAGAGCACGGGCAACTGCACCAGCGAGGCGGTCAACTCCCCCACGCGGCTGGTGAGGTCAAACGGCCGGGAGCGATCGTTGTCCGGAACCGGCACCAGGAAATCGCAAGTGTAATGGAGCGGGTGACGCCGAATGAAACGCGCCAGATGGTGGGCCAGCTCCACAGCATGCCCGTAGCGCTCAGCCTGCTTATACTCATACAGTAACTGTCCTAACGCTGTGCGCCTCTCTACCTGGCCGGGTAAGATATCCCAGTCCAAGGCAAACCCGCGCGCCGGATGACAGGGCAAGAGCTGTGCGCCAGCCAACGTGCGCAGCAGGTATCCAATCCGTTCTGCTAAACCAGAAGTTTGCAGCAGCGAGAGAGCGTAACTGTATTCACCGTGAGGATCGGCATAATCCCCGGTAGACGGCACGTCCGGGAACGCCTCTCGGATCAACTGGCCACAGATTGACGCCCCTCGCAGTAGAATCATCAGCTCGTCCGGACATACCTGGATCTCCCACTCCAACTGCACCAAAAGCCCTCCCTGCATCCGGTCGTAATAATGCCTATTCCCGGAGGTGGACAGCTAGAACGCGCTGCAGAGATGCGAAAGCAGGGCGACACTCGTGTCGCCCTGCCTCAGTCCTCGCCTAGAACTCTGTCTCCATCACACCGACCAATAGCTTCACGCCGTTTTCCAAGTCGGCCAAGTCCACCATCTCGGAAGCCGTGTGCACATAACGGCATGGGATGGACATCACACCGGCTGGAATGCCGCTCTTGGTCATTTGGATGGCGCCAGCATCGGTGCCGCCAGCCTCCAGTACCTCCAACTGATAAGGAATCCCGCGGGACTCTGCCACCCGCTCCATGAACCGCCGCACCGCTGGTGTGCAGAGCAGGCTGGAATCCCGCACCTTCACAGTCGGGCCCTTGCCAAGCTCAACATCCATAGTGGCTGCTTTCGGAGTATCACCGGTGCGCGTCACGTCTACGGCGATGCCGAGGTCAGGAGTAATGCCATAGGCGGCAACGCGCGCCCCACGCAACCCCACTTCTTCCTGAGTGGTGAAGACTGCGTAGATGTCATACTGAGGTGTCTTCACTTGCTTCAGCGCCTCAATCAGCACAGCGCAGGCCACGCGGTCATCCATGGCTTTGGAGACGAGGCGTTGGCCCAGATCCGCAAATTCGCGCTTGATGGCTGCCGTGTCGCCGATGCGCACCAACTTGACGGCTTCCTCTCGGTTGGCTGCTCCGATGTCGATGAACATCTTGTTCATGGTCAGATCTTTGATTGCATCAATCCGATCATGTCCGAACACGCCAATGGTTCCGTTCTGGAAATAGCAGCGATTTCCGACTAAAGTCCAGGGTGCGAGGCCACCGACATTGTAGAAGCGCAGGAAACCGTGTTCATCGATGTGGGTAACCATTACGCCGATCTCGTCCATGTGGCTGGCCACCATCAGTTTTCGGGCGCCACCACGCTTGATGGCGATCAGATTGCCCAGCGCGTCTACCTGCAGTTCGTCAACGTATGGCGTTACTTCCGCCGCGATCAGCTCACGCACTACCTCTTCGCTGCCGGTCGGCCCGTAGGCCTCGACCAACCGCTTGACTAGTTCCTTCATACCCGAAAACCTCCTTCTATGCTGCGTAGAAACAGCTTCACTAACTGAATTGTGTGGTTGAGATCAGACAGCTTCAACGCCGACACCGGCGAATGGATATAGCGGCAAGGGACAGAGACAACGACCACCGGGATGCCTGCTTTGGTCTGGTTGATCCGTCCGGCATCGCTGCCGCCGGTGACTGAGCGCTTGAACTGATACGGTATCTGATGCTCTTCGGCCAAGCGAATCAGTTCCGCCACCATCGCCTTGTTGCTGATCACAGACGCATCCATGATACTGATGGCCGGACCGCCGCCGATGTTTGTGCAGTAACCGTGCTCCTCGCTACCCGGCGTGTCGCTGCAAGTAGTGCCTTCCAGCACAATGGCCAGATCGGGCTCCACCCGGTAGGCAGCCACTCCAGAGCCTCGCAAGCCGATTTCCTCCTGGACAGTGAACGCGCCAACCACAGGCATCCGATACTCTTCCCTCAGCACCTCCGCCAACACGGTGCAGCCGGCCCGGTCATCAAATGCCTTGCCTTTGACCATGTCCATGCCGAATTCGGCGAACTTAGTGGCGAAGACGGCGTAATCGCCGATACTGACCATGGACAGAGCTTCTTCTTTGCTGGTTGCTCCGATGTCGATGTAGAGCGAGCGATGAGGGATGACCTGACTGCGCTCTTCCGGTCTCTGCAGGTGAATAGCCTTGGCGCCGATTACTCCCGGCACGCGTTTGTCGCCAATCACCACTGTCTTAGAGACAAGCACGCGGTCATCCAAACCGCCGACTTTCTGGAACTGCAACAAGCCGGAGGAGTCAACGTGGTTGATCAGCAGACCACATTCATCCATGTGCGCCGCCAACATCACCTTGGGGCCGCTTGCGGCCGGCTTGACCGCAATCAGGTTGCCCAGGGCATCCCGCTGCCACTCCAAGATATGCTCTGCTAGCTCAGTCTGCAGTACCTGACGCACTTCCTGCTCGTACCCGGAAGGGCCGAACGCTTCCGACAGCCTTTTTAGTAGCATAGCAATCCCTCCACAAACGAATCGTTAATGCTGGCAATGAACAGCGCCAGCAAACGACCGGCAGACTTCAGATCGGCCAAATTGACCGTTTCCACCGACGTATGCATGTACCTGGACGGGATGGAAAGCAAACCGGTGGGGATGCCAGCCTGAGTCACCTGCATGGCCCAGAGATCTGTGCCTGTGCCGGCCGCATACACCTCAGGGGTGTATGGAATATTGTAGTCCTTGGCCACCTTCACCAGCTGCTCGTGCACCTTGGGATGGATGTTGGCTCCGTACCCGATGGTCGGACCTTTGCCCATGGGGGCCGTATCCTGTTCGGGCACCCCCGGCATGTCTCCATGGCAAACATCCAAGGCAATACCGATATCGGGGGCGATACCATAAGTGCTGACCGCAGCCCCGCGCAGGCCCACTTCCTCCTGTACCGTGGCCACGGCGTAGACGTCGACCGTGTGACGCAGTCTCTTTAGCTCCTGGAGGCAATAGTAAATCACCGCAACGGCCGCCCGGTCATCCATGGCTTTGCCGGATACGGTCTCCTTGCCCAACTCCGACATGGATCGGTTAATGGTGACCATGTCTCCCACGTGCACCAGTTGCCGCAAATCTGACAGCGGCATGCCTAAATCGATGATCAGATCCTTCATCGGAATGGCGCGGTCCTTGTCTTCCGGCTGCATCAGATGCGGCGGCTTCAAACCGATGATGCCCAGCAGGTCGCGCTCACCGTGCACGATCACCTCTTGGGAGATCAGCGTCCGCTGATCCACGCCACCGACCGAGATGAAGCGCAGGAAACCCCGCTCGTCAATCTTGGTAATCATCAGGCCAATTTCGTCCATGTGCCCAGCCAGCATCACCCGCTTACGCGGTCCACTCCCTTCTCCTTTGCGGAGAGCGATCACGTTGCCCAGCACATCGCTCTTCACCTCGTCACAGACCTCGGAGAATGCCCGGCCGATCAGTTCGCCCACCTGGCTTTCATAGCCAGAGACGCCGGTTGACTCGACCATCTGTCTGAGGAACTCCTTCATCTGCACCTATGTAATCCTCCTTCCTAAGCTCCGTAATCAGTATGCCCCAGCCGAATTTAGCTAGGACCAACCATGTCTTAATTCGCCGAACAAGCCGTGGGCCCTGCCTCCTGCTGGGATATTTTCTCGTTTCTTGCCCAGCGCTGGATAAACCCTTCGTCGGGAAGAATAATAGCCATGAATGGAGGTGATGCCGTTTGAGCACCACACCGCCGAAAAGGCACGAGCGCCTGAGCGCTGACGTCGAAAAGTGGCAATTGGAGATGGCTCAGGAGTTGGGCATCATCGACGAGGTGCGAGCTGGCCGAGCGCCATCCGGCGGTCGTTTCCTGCTGCGACCGCACCACTATCACCCGCAGGACCGCGCGCAAGATCGCAAACCGACCAAATAGCAGACTGAGTCAAGGGGACGGACTTCTGACT
>JAEZJZ010000084.1 GCA_023436245.1 Bacillota bacterium
GATTTGATCGGAAGGCCCGCTTTCTGCTTGCTGGAACTAAGCCACGAGCGCGCTGTCCACTGCTAGGGAACGTCCAGCGCATGCACCTGGAAGGGATCATCCTCTTCGCCTGCATTCACGTCAAACACAGCGAAATAGAGGCGTCTGCCGTCAGGCGACCAGAGCTGCCCCAGGATGGGGGCGCCAGCTGTCAGCTGTCGCTGCTCTCGCCCATCTGCGGCCGCCAGCCAGAGGTCACCACTCACGCCGTCATCGCTTTGCAGGATGTAGGCGACTTGACCGCTCTCCGGCGGACGCACGGCTACCGACTGTATCCCGCTCTCCACTATCACCTTGGCATCTGTCCCGTCTACGGCCGACAGTTGTCTCAGCGGACCGGCTGACAACGGCTCGGCCACAAAGATGCGGTCCCCGGCCACATCAAATGCTTCGGCTATCGCGAGCGTAGCCAATCCTTGACCATCTGGCGACACGCCCGCAACGTAAGGAGGCTGCTCAGCCGGGAAGCTGGCGAAAAAAACCCGCTCTCCGCTGGAGAGCTGCGACCAACTGAGGGCGCGAATCGATTCCGCCTGCACCACCTCCGCCCTTTCCTGACCCTGCAAGTCAATGAGTTTCACTTTGTCTCCCACAACCACCGCCAACCGATCGCTATCCGGAGACCAGGCCAGCGGTCCGGCCACCTCGTCAGCCAAGATGCGCCGCGCGTCGGAGCCATCGGGCCCAGCCAGCCACAAGCCCTCCGAACTCCAGGCCAAGTACCGACCATCTGGAGAGAACGTGGCATAGAAGCTGGTGGCAGTGAACTGCAGAATCTTCTTGCCTTCGCCTCCGTCAACCGGCTGCAACCAACCTTCATTCCACTCGGGCTCAGACCGCACCACCAAGAGCCACTGGCCATCAATACTGACGGCCACCGGAGCGCCCCGCCCCAAGGCGATAGGTGTCGGCACCTCAGGCGGACTCGGCTCCCTGCAGGCTACGGCAAGAGTGGTCAACAGACAGATTGCACAGAGGAATAGCCTGCATCTATTTGTCATTTGTCCTCACTCCCAACTCCAGAGTACATTCAAGGCTAGTATCCCCAGACTGGGCGGCAAGTTGCTGCAACGCAGCAACATCCGGTAATATCCCCGTTCGGCCAGAGCGTAAGATCTGATGGATAGACAAGGCCGTCGGGGAGGATGACTATGCCAATCAAGAGACGATTGCTGTTACTGCTGCTGCCAATCCTAATCCTCAGCGCTGTCGCCACCATCCTTTGGCGACAGCAGATTGATCTCCGGGCTCGGACGCCGCTCATAGCAGAGCTCGGTTTTTTTCGCGACGATTGGCAGCCAACTGTCCAGGTCACCGACCAGGCGGCACTGCGCCTGCTGGGAAGTGCTTTCGAGCAAGCGAGCACCATACCGGCAGCCCCACAAAACGGCGAGGCACCGTTCTATCGCCTGCGGATGCAATATGTTGATGGCGCTGCCGAATACCTCATCGCCCATGACCTGCGTGTTGTTACCGCGACGGAGGACAGCGAAATCGTGCTCGGTGCGACGGCCCTACAGGAGCTTGCCCAGCGCGTGGCTCTGTTGAAGCGTCTGCAGTTTGGCGAGCTGCTGCCTTGGTCGGAAGTGAGCCAGCTCATTCCTCGCTACAGCACCTTTTCCATCACCGACCTGGAAACAGGATTGACCTGGCGCGCTCAGCGCCGCGCCGGCTCGCAGCATGCAGATGTTCAACCGCTGAGCAAGGCGGACACGGCTACACTGAAAACTGTTTATGCCGGAAGCTGGAGCTGGAATCGTCGGGCCGTGATCGTCGAGTACGCCGGCAGACGAATCGCTGCCTCAGTTAACGGGATGCCGCACGGTTCCGGGGCGCTGCCCAATGGCTTTCCCGGTCACCACTGCCTGCATTTCTTGGGCAGCACCACCCATGGCGGCGACAACCTGGATCCTGTCCATCAGCTGATGGTTCACCGGGCCGCCGGGGAGCTCTGTGAGTATCTGGATCAGGCGGCGCCAGAAGAATTGCAGATTCTGGCCCTGGAGATGGCCGGTCAGGGAGAGAAGGCTATCGTCAGTCTGCTCACCAATAACCAAGCGGTGTCATCCGCAGGCTTGGTAGACCAGATTCGGGACATACGCATCTGGTCACAGCGAATCAGCCCCGCCTCTGGCGGCACCCTGCGCGGCAACTACAATGTTAGTGTGTACTTTTCCGGTGACGCGCGCGAATACCGCCTGAACGTCACTCTCACCTGTCGCTATCACGGATACCTGGGCAAATGGCTAGTTGAGCCGGATTACCTGCAGCAACTGCTCAGTGCAAGAGGTTAAGGAAAAGGGCTACTCTAATCCTGTCGAAATGACAGGAATGCAGAGTAGCCCTGATGACTTGCCTCATTTGCGAATCAGGCGAATCTGATTGAGCGGCCAGTAGACGACCTCGGCCCGGCCGATCAGTTGGTTGTAGCCGACCAGCCCCACGCTCGGGTTACGACTGTCCTTGCTGACCGGACGATTGTCGCCGAGCAGAAAGAGATGGTCCGGCGTGACGGTGACGGGTGCGTGCGTACCAGGGGTGGTCACTGTCAGGTATGGCTCGATCAGCTTCTGGCCGTTCAGCCACACGGCCCCCTCCCGAATCTCCACCGTGTCTCCCGGTTCACCGATCACCCGCTTGATCAGCGGTTTGGCCTCTCCCGGAATGCGCACCAGCACGACGTCACCCCGGCGAGGTGGACGCAACCGATAGACGAGCTTGTTGACGTAGACGCGCTCAAACTCATGGATAGTCGTTTCCATCGAAGTCTGGAGGATTTGATACGGCTCGATCAGCAATCCCCGGAGTAGCAACGCCAGCACCACCGCCAGCAACAGCGCCTTGGCCCAACCGATCAGCTCTTGGCGCACTCTATTCATGCGAGTTCACCTCTATAGCAGTTTCGCAGAACTGCGATCTAATAGGGCATTTCCACTTGCCAGTTCTTGCCGCTATCTATTCTAAGTGAATGCCTAACGCGAGATAAGACGCAAGGCTGTCAATGGCCAGTAGACGACCATCGCCTTGCCTGTCACCCGGCTATATTCGATGAAGCCAACAGATGAGTAGCGGCTGTCCCGGCTGGCCTGGCGATTGTCGCCGAGCACAAAAACGCTTTGCTCTGGTACGTCTACCGGGCCATAACTGCCCGCCGTTTCCCCGGCCAGATACGGCTCATCCAGCTTCTCTCCGTTGATCCAGACAGCGCCCGCCTTGATTTCCACCTGTTCACCGGGTAGTCCAATCACGCGCTTGATAATGGATATGCCTTCGCCGGGCAGAGGAACAACCACCACATCACCTCTCTGCGGCGGATGCAGCCGATAAACAATGCGGTTCAGGAACAAGCGTTCATCATGGTGCAAGGTTGGCAGCATGGAAGTGCCATCCACCCGGTAGGGCTGCAGTAGCAGCGAACGAATGGCCACCGCCATCACCAAAGCAATTACCAAGGCACGTCCCCACTCCAGCAACTCGCGACGGGTCCCTTCTGTCATCACGAACACCTCTCACTCGTCTTCGCTGTCCAACTGGTAGATACTCGATAATCCTCTCTATACTACCATAGATTGGACGCTGGCTCCACGTCACCTGTGACGAGTGATCAGGCCCATCACTTCCCGCACCCGCGCCAAGGTGGGTGCGGCCGCCTGCTCGGCCTGCAAAGCGCCATGCTGGAGGATATCCAGCACTTCTCCGGAATCGATCAACTGCCGGAAGCGTTCCTGGATCGGCTCCAGAGTGGCCACCACGGCATCAATCACGCCTTTCTTCAGTGCCCCATAACCCTGCCCGGCATAGCGCTCCTCCAGGGCTGGAATAGTTTCGCCTGAGCAGAGTGAGTGAATGACCAGCAAGTTACTCACTCCCGGCTTCTGCTGCAGATCGTAACGCACTGTCCCCTCACTGTCCGTCACCGCGCGGTTGATCTTCTTCTTCACGGTGGAAGCATCGTCCAGCATGGAGATGTGCGTGTTGGCCGGGGCGCTCTTGCTCATTTTCTTCTCCGGCTCCAAGAGGGACATGATCCTGGCGCCCACGCTGGCGATCACCGGCTCAGGCACGGTAAAGATGTCACCATAGCGGTTGTTGAAGCGGATGGCTATGTCCCGGGACAGCTCCAGATGTTGCTTCTGGTCTTCCCCGACCGGCACTAGGTCCGTCTGATAAAGCAGGATATCCGCCGCCATCAGGGTCGGATAAGTGAAGAGCCCTACCGTGACTGACTCCTGCCCCTCGGATTTCTCTTTGAACTGGGTCATGCGACTGAGTTCCCCCATGTAGCTGTTGCACTGCAGCAGCCACGCCAGTTCGGAATGGGCCGCGACATGCGACTGGATGAACAGCGTGGACTTCTTCGGGTCAATGCCCATCGCCAGGTAAAGCGCAGCCAGGGTTACCGCCTGCTCGCGCAGCACGCCCGCATCGTTCGGCACGGTCAAAGCATGCAGATCCACCACGGCATAGAAACACTGGTGATCATCCTGCATGGCCACAAAGTGGCGCATAGCCCCCAAGTAGTTACCAAGCGTGATGATTCCGCTGGGCTGAACGCCCGAGAACACTTTCTTCATCATAGTCCCTCCTTAGTATGCAAAAAACTCCGCCCCTGCTCGGGACGGAGTTACTCCGCGGTACCACCCAAATTCGCCCTCTCGGACGCACTCTCGCGGCAGGTTAGCTGCCTACCTTTAACGCAGGCGGACGCCGGATCGAAATCCGGAGCGCTCCTGGGCCCAGTGTCGGATGATGCCCGCTGCCGATCCTTCCACCGCCGTCGGCTCGCTCGTTGCGGGCGATTCAGCCTCTTCCCATTCACTGCACTATCTTACTCATAAATCTACAACCAGGGAGGGAGAAAGTCAAGGTCAGCGCGGCTATTCCGCTATTCCTCCACCGCCTTCTCCAGTCGAAAGACAACTGGATTGTCCGCATCCGGGCAGGCCACATCCACATCGAAGCTGGGCCGACCGTCAAAGCGGAGCATTTGAACCCAAGGCAGCAAGGAACAGAAAGCGCTCAGACAGACTCCGTCAATCGTCTTGTCTGCAAGTAACCAACTGTCTCCGGGCTGATGTCCCTGTGAGCAATGTCCGTGACAGGACTTCACCGTGATTTTCACCTGCATGGTCTACTCAAACCGCCTCTCGAGCAACCAGGCATCTTCCCATTTGTGGCGCAGCAGGATTCTGCCCATCTGCTTCACCCGCTCAAAGCCAAGCTGCTCAAAGACAGCAAGCGGGCCGTTGGGATAAGGTGTCTCCACCCCGCTGATCACAGAGACGCCAGCGAAGCCACGCTCCCTCGCCTGATGCAGCAGGTGCCGCAGCAAGCTCTCCCGGTAGTCCTGCTCCAAGCCCCACTCGATCGGGCTGTAGAGACAAGTGATGAACAGGCAATCGCGCCGCCGCTCACCGATCGGGTAAGGAATAAGCGTCTCCGGCAGTGCCTCGACGAAGCCGACCACCCGGCCACCAGCGTAACCGACCAACCCAGAGAACCCATCCGACCCTTGGGTTGCTGTCAGCCAACCGGCCTTCTGCTGTGCCTGCTCTTCCGTCAGCCTGGGTAGGCAACTGGCAAAGGCTCGCCCGCAGCTTCCAGCATTGAGCACCTCAACTCTCTCCACCTCGCCCGCCGGTTTTGGATCGTATTCTTGTTCCCCCGGCAACGGCCCACGCAGCCGATAGCTTTCTGCCATCTGCTCTGGAGACCCAGGAAAGGTGAGTTGGAAATCGCCGATCACCACTGCCCCTGGAACGAAGACGTTGTACCGTTCCGCCAACTCTGGTCGGTCGCTGATGTCAATAGACCGGAACGGCAACTGCAGCAGTTCTGCCGCTTGGCTTGCCTTCTCCTCGAAGTAGGTTCCTGGGCATTGCCGCCCGAAGTGCAGATAGAGCAGTTCTTCAGCCAAGATAGTCCCTCCCCATTTGGTTCACTCTTCCATGTATATTCTACAGAGAACATACGTTTGTGGCAAGAAGGAAGACGGTTGGTCCTGCAGAATGCAGCTCCCGGCAGCGAGCGAGCCGCAGGGATTGCCTCTCTGCAATCCTGCGGCTCGCAGCAACTACTTCAGAGACAGCCCGATGCGTTTTCGGGTGAGATCCAGACTGATCACCCGCGCGCTCACCGGTTGCCCCACGTGCAGCGCTTCGCTCGGATGCTTGATGTAGCGGTCAGAGATCTCCGAGATGTGCACCAGGCCGTCCTGCTTGACACCGATGTCCACAAAGGCACCAAAGTCGACCACGTTGCGCACCACTCCCGGCAGCACCATCCCCTCCTGCAAATCCTCCATCCTGAGGACGTCCCGGCGGAAGATGGGACCGGGCAGATCCTCACGTGGGTCGCGTCCGGGCCGGCGAAGTGCATGATAGATGTCTCGCAGAGTAGGTAAGCCCGCCTGCAGTGACTTGGCCAACTCCGCCAGATCCGCCTCTGCCAGTACCGCCTGTCCCTTGGCCAACCCTTGAGCGTCCACCCCCAACCGCTGCAGCAGCTGGTCGGCCAGCTGATACGATTCGGGGTGAACTGAGGTGTTGTCCAGCAGATTGTCAGCCGCCGGAATGCGCAGGAAACCGGCGCACTGGGTGAATGCTGCCGGACCGAGGCGCGGCACCTTTAGCAACGCCGTCCTCGATTTGAACGGCCCGTTAGCGTCGCGATAGGCCACAATGTTCTTGGCCACGGTCGCAGAGATGCCAGCTACATAGCGCAAGAGCGCCGGGGACGCGGTATTCAGGTCGACACCCACGCTGTTCACGACATCCTCGACCACGCCCTGCAGGGTTTCTGCCAGGCGCTTCTGGTTGACATCGTGCTGATATTGGCCCACGCCAATCGATTTCGGATCGATCTTCACCAGTTCGGCCAACGGATCCTGCAGCCGGCGACCGATGGAGACCGCCCCCCGCAGAGTAACATCCAGGTCGGGCAACTCCTCTACCGCTAGGGCCGAGGCAGAATAGACAGAGGCACCGGCCTCGCTGACAATGGTGTAGCTAGTTGGCAGGTGGTGCTCGCTGATCAAGGCGGCCACAAACTCCTCGCTCTCGCGCGACCCGGTGCCGTTACCAATGGAAACGACATCCACCTGATAATCCTTGATCCAACGTAAGAACAGAGCACGCCCGCGCACGAGGTCGTTCTGCGGCGGTGTAACATAAGCCACATCGGTAGTCAGAACGCGCCCGGTGGGGCCGACCACCGCCAGCTTGCAGCCGGTACGGTAGGCCGGGTCCACCGCCAGCACCGTCTTGCCCTTGACCGGCGCCTGCAGCAACAAGTTTCTCACGTTATCCGCAAACACCTTGATAGCCTGCTCTTCGGCGGTTTCGGTCAAGGTTCCTCGGATTTCCCGCTCAATGGAAGGGAAGAGCAGGCGCTGGCACCCGTCAGCCACTGCCGCCAGCAGGTAGGCTGGAATCTCCCGCCGACCGGACCAGCGCTGGGCCACGCGGTCAATCAACTGCTGTTGGTTGACGACCAGGGCCACCTTCAGAATCTCTTCCCGCTCGCCGCGATTGATGGCCAGCACCCGGTGCGCTGGAATGGTGCGCAGAGCCTCCCGGTAGTGATAGTACATCTCGTAAGCCGAAGACACCTGGTCATCTTTGGCCTCACTGACGATCTCACCGTATGTACGATAGAAGTTGCGCACCAATTCTCTGATCAGGAACTCCTCGCTCAACCGTTCAGCGATAATGTCACTCGCTCCCGCCATCGCCTCTTCTACTGTCTGCACACCCTGCTCGGGGTCGACATAGAGTGCTGCGAGCTCCTTAGCCGAGGCATCCGTCTGCCGGGCGTCGAGCAGCGATTCGGCCAGGGGCTCCAAGCCCTTCTCCTTGGCCATGGTCGCCCTGGTGCGCCGCTTGGGCCGATAAGGCAGATACAGATCCTCCACCTGCTGCATCACTTCGGTGGCCTCGATCTGCGCGGCCAGCTCGTCAGTCAGTTTGCCCTGCTCAGCGATCAGCCGTTTCACTTCCTCCTGCCGCGCGGTCAGCGTACGCAGATAGGTCAAACGATCCGCCAGACGGCGGAGGACGGTCTCGTCCATCTCGCCGGTCATCTCCTTGCGGTAACGGGCAATAAAGGGCACCGTGTTGCCCTGGTCCAGCAAACCCACGGCATTGGACAATTGCGTCAGTGGTAGCTGCAGTTCTGCCTGCAGCCTCTTGGTGATATCCATCAATAATCCCCCCAGATGATTGCTATGTTGCCGGGAATCCACCTCGGTTCAATCCAGAGCCTAGCGTCTCTCGCTGCCAGATGCCCTGCATACCTGTAGCTTGAAACCTGACGCTCGGCTGGTGACAACCTGCTCGGCGCAACTTGGGCTGAGAACCTATTATTCGGCGAGCGGCAGCGCTAGTCCTACCTCAGAGCGATGTTTGGTGGTCAGCAAACCGTTCGAGAGCAGGAATAACGCCTGTGACAGCGAAGCTTATTCCCTTAGGCATCTATGAACGGAGGTCTATCATGACAAAGAAGCCCACTGTCCTCTGCGCACTCACTCCAGTGCTGATCACTTCCGCCTTGCTGCTGCTGTCTTCCGTCAGAATCCACACCAGCATGCACGTTGCCCTGATCATCGGCGCGGCCGTCGCCTCCGTGATCGGCCTCAGCTTGGGGCACCGCTGGGCAGATCTGCAGAAGATGATGGTCAACGGGATCACCACCATTTTGCCGGTGATCATGATCCTGATCCTGGTCGGTGCGCTGATGGGCATCTGGATAGCCTCTGGAACTGTTCCAGCCATGGTCTATTATGGACTACAATTGGTGGGACCGCAAAGCTTCCTGCCCTTGGCGTTCCTGCTCTGTGCCGGCGTTTCGCTTTCCATCGGCACTGCCTTTGGTACCACCTCAACCATTGGGCTGGCTATGCTTGGCGTCGGTCAGGCATTAGGACTGCCTCTACCTTTAGTAGTGGGAGCGATCGTGTCGGGCGTGTACTTCGGCGATCGTCTATCTCCGCTCGGCAGCGCCCTGAACACCACCGCAGCAGTCACTGAGACTGACGTTTACCAGACTATGCGCCATATGTTCGCGACCACCGTGCCACCTTTTCTGCTCGCTCTCGCCTTCTACACTTGGCAAGGCGGCCTGCTGGCCGGATCAGGCACGGCAGTGACAACTGGCGCTTTTCTCCGCGAAATCTCCCTCTCGTTCAACCTTTCCCCCTGGTTGCTGCTGCCGCCAGCAGCAGTAATCCTACTGGCGGCGAGGCGGCTGCCTTCAGTTCCAACCCTGGCGATCGGCGCCGGACTAGGGGCCGTCACCGCTGCCGTTTGGCAACGCACCCCGCTGGCCACTCTGTTCACCGCTGTCCAAACCGGTTGGCACAGCGACAGCAGCAATGCGGTGGTCAGGCAACTGCTGAACCGCGGCGGTATCAACAGCATGGTGGAAGTGATCACGCTGCTGACCATCGCCATGAGCTTTGCCGGGGTCCTGGAAGGAACGGGCATGCTACAGGCGCTGCTCGGTCCGGTCCTCAAGCGACTGCGGACGGTGCCGCAGACAGTTGCGGGGACTGCTGCGCTGGGAACGGTGGTGGCCATGATCGGGGCCAACCAGGCTCTACCTTTGATTGTCATAGGAAGGTCGCTGCGAGAGAAGTACCGCGAGCTGGGGCTCCCGGCCGAAAGCCTAGCCAGAGCCTTGCTCGACTCAGCCGGCATCATCTGTCCGCTGATCCCCTGGAACCTGAACGGCCTGTTTGTGAACAGCATGCTCGGGGTCGCTGTCACTAGCTATGCTCCCTACGCCGTCTTCTGCTGGCTGCTGCCTCTGACCACGGTTGCCTGGTCGTTCTTTCCGCGGTTGATGCAGACCCGGGCAGCGACCAGGCTAGGGAGCCCAAGCTAAGAACAAAGAGAAAGAGGGCCGAAAGCCCTCTTTCTGTGCTCCTTACTTTGCCAACTCCTGCTCCACCAACTGACAGAGCATAGCTACCCCCAGCGGCAGAGCCTTCTCGTTCAAGTCGAAGCCTGGGTGATGAGCCGGGAACTGCTCTCGCCCATCATCCAGCGCGCTGCCCAGCCAGAACAGTGCCCCCGGCACCTGCTCCAAGAAATAGGAGAAGTCCTCGCCGCCCATGGAGGGAGACTCCAACATCACCACCGAACCTTCTCCCAGCACAGCTGTAGCGGCTGCTACGACCTGATCCACCTTGGCCGGGTCGTTTGGCACAGAAGGATAACCCAAGGTGTAGACGAGTTCGTACTTGGCGCCAAATGCCGCGGTAACACCAGCGACAATCTGCTCAATCTTGTGGCGCACGAGCTGCCTGGTCTCCGGGTCGAGGCTACGAATGGTACAATCCAGAGTAGCCGTGTCAGCAACCACGTTATAGCGGTAGCCTGCATGCAACTCACCCACGGTGAGCACGGCCGGCTGCAAGGGATTGGCGTTCCGGGACACGATGCTCTGCAGAGCAACCACCACCTGCGCAGCGGTGAGTAAAGCATCCACCGTCTGGTGCGGGGCCGAGCCGTGCCCACCCTTGCCCATAATGCGAATCTCAGCCCGGTCACTGGCCGCCATCATTGGTCCCTTGGCAATGCTGATCTGGCCAACTGGCAGGTCCCCCATGGTGTGGAGAGCATAGATGGCGTCCACCGCCGGGGCCTGCAGCACTCCGGCTGCAATCATCGGCTGCGCCCCGCCCTCCGGCGGGCATTCCTCAGCTGGCTGGAAAAACAGCTTGACTGTCCCAGCCAGACGATCCCGGTGCTGTTGTAACAGCAAGCCAACCCCAGCCAACATGGCACTGTGTGAGTCATGACCGCAGGCGTGGCTGACGCCAGCATGCCGTGAGGCGTAGGGCAGACCCGTCGTTTCAGTGATGGGCAACGCATCCATGTCTGCCCGTAGAGCCACCACCCGGCCAGGCTGCTGACCGCTAATCGTGGCCACCATGCCAGTCCGACCGACACCAGTCTGCACCGCGATCCCTGCCTGCCGCAGGATGTCCGCCAGAAAGCTGGCAGTCGTCTCCTCCTGATAACCGAGTTCCGGATGTTGATGGATCTGGCGGCGCATGGCCACCAACTGATCCGCCAGCTCATTGGCGGATTTCAACCAATCATTCATTCTCTCTACCTCCCGCTACCCTTATGCACTAAACGGATATCCAGTCTCTTCCCCACGGCTGGCCCGTTTTCCTGTCTGAGGCAGCAAAAAGAGAATGCCTCCCCCCGGCAGCCTGTGCGGCACGACCTAGCCCCGTCGGCGCACGCGCAGCCTACGACGCGCATACCAAGCCGTGCCGGAGAAGAGAGCGAGCGCGCCAGTCGCAAGACGCAGGTTACGGACCAGGTAGAAGCGCTTGGTCTCAGCCTGAGTGCCGACAGTGGCTCGACTGCCCTTGACCGATAGCACCGTATACCATTCATCGCTGATGGCATCCCAATAGGCGTCTCCCACTGAGGGCGCTGTTTCGGTGCGCGCCACCACTTGGCCATCTGACCGGACCAACTCATAGATTACCGGTTCAGCGCTAACCAAGAGTAATGACAAGACAAAGCAGAACATCAATTGTTTCATGCTATCACCGTTCATAGTCTGTCCTGAATCCGGAAATACAATGGCAGCAGGCGGCAAATGGGCATAGAGACTTGCTGTACGCACATATCTTCTTGATAGACGACGCTAAGGAGGAGTGCGAGCTTGCGGCAACCTGGCGAGATCGCAGGGCAATTTGGCCTGGAGCGATGCAGTGCCTGTGGGGAGTGGATGGTCAAGGTCGAAGGCAAGGAGCTCTTGCCCGAAGAAAGGTCACAGTTGGCCAAATTGGGAATCGCCACTATCGGAGCTCGTTATCAAAGGCGCATGGTCTGTTCCCGAGAGATGAAACTGACCGGTATCTGCATGGAACATTAGGAGCGAAAGCAGTTGCTTTCGCTCCTCGGCCTTTTGGTGGGCATTGCTCCCAAGATGACAGTGTAACGCACATGATCTATAATTGGTGTTGCTCGCCTAGGGTAGAGCTAGTCGGTCTGCGAGTCCCCCAGGGCTGATGCCATCAAGCGGCGCGGCAGTCAGTGGCGGTGACGGTGGCAGAAGCGAAGCCAAGTGTGGCGAGTTCACAGCAGCTGCGCTGGGGCACGCCTTAGCGCCCTGCTGGGGTGGGCGCCATGCATGGCACCCCTACGGCGTCTGCGTAGGCGCCGTGACCGCTCGTAGGGGTCGCATGCATGCGACCCGCTTCGTCATCCAGGCGGGAATCACCTTTATTGAGATCGCAGCACTGCGTGCTGCTGTTGTGTGCCATCTGATTCCGGACTAGCCGGAATCACCTTCATTGAGATCGCAGCACTGCGTGCTGCTGTTG
>JAEZJZ010000002.1 GCA_023436245.1 Bacillota bacterium
GCCGGTGTGGGGGCGTTTGCGGGTTGGGTGTACAAACACTACTATGAGTTAAGACGTGGCGCAGGTCGCATGCATGCGACCCCTACGGGTGTGCGGGATATCGGCCGTTGCGTGAGTTGGGCAACTACTTTTGGTGGCGACCCCTACGGGCGTGCGGGATATCGGCGTCCGGCCAGCCTGACTGGTAATGCGACCCCTACGGGTGACCGGGACATACCTGCACCGCCGCAGGGACGCCCTCCCTCTTTGCTCCTGACGCTACTTGGTCTGCAGCTTCAGTGTTCCGTTCTCTATCGCCAATGTGTCCAACTGCATGTTGTCAAACGCTCCCACACTGAGATCGATAGTCAGGCGACCACCCTCCAAGGTGACGCCACTCGGGAGTGCATCGCCGAATCGCTTCATCACCTCTGACATCGGCACCGGAACCGCCCCGACCCTGGCGCTCTCCAGATCGATCGTCAGCTGATCAGCGGTGATCACAGGTGATGCTTCTGCCGACACAGCCACCACTTTGCTGCCGATGTCCACTGCCAGCGCCACGGTTATGCTGTTCTGACCGAGTTTCACATCGATGCCCTTGATGCGGTCGTCGATCTTGGCCGCCTTGATCGCCTCCACCGCCAATGCCTTCACTTCACTTCCACTCAGGCTCACTGGCAGATTCGCTGCTCGGGCCGCATCGAGCCTATCACTGATGGCCGCGATATCCGCGGATGCCTCCAAGTTGACCTGCTCGTTTGGGGTCAAACTGAACCAGACATAGGCGCCGCCGACCACCAGTAGCAGCACTAGAGAGATCACTATTCTCCGTCCCACAGCGCATCACTCCTTTTCTGTTTTTGTTTCAGTGCAACATGGGCATCCTCAAACCTACCTGCAACTCCTCCATGGGTTTGCAACCAGATTCGCTTTCCACTTTCATTCTATCATGTGGTTTTTCCTGAAGGGAATGACTTCACAGCCGGCGCGGTCATAATTGTGGACCAGCCCCAATATCTTGAGAATAGGGATTGTCCACCTGAAAGAGGAATCGCGAAGGGATGAAGCCATGGATGCGCACAATCACTGCTGTTTTTCTGGGTGTCGTCATCGTCTTGATCGGGATCCCGGCATTGGTAGTCGGTGGCTGGGAATATCGCACACCAGAGCCGGAGCAACTGACCTATAATCCCACCATCAAGCTCTACCTGCAGAGCAGCAAGCAGGTGGTGGAAATCGGGCTTGAGGACTACATCAAGGGCGTAGTTGCTGCAGAAATGCCGGCCGCATTTGAACCGTCCGCCTTGCAGGCGCAGGCGGTCGCGGCTCGCACCTATGCAGTCAAACGGGCCAGACTGTTCGGAGGGAAAGGCTGCGATGCCCATCCCCAGGCAGACGTCTGCGACAACCCGGCGCACTGCCAAGCTTGGCTCCCTGTGACTGAGTTGCAGCAGCGGTGGGGCATGATCGATTACCACACGTACCGGGACAAGATCTCCGCCGCCGTGGTTGCCACAGCCGGCGAGATCATCACCTATCAGGGCGTGGCCATTGACCCGGTTTTCCATTCGACCTGCGGGGGCAAGACGGAAGATGCCGGCAATGTCTGGCAGAAGTCGCAGCCTTATCTGCAGCCTGTGACCTGTTCCTACTGCCTGGAATCGCCCAAGTTCCTGACCGACCAGCGCTTCAGCCTGGACTCATTCCTCACCGCGGCTAGGGGGGCCGACTCGGCTGTAGCCGTCACGGCGCAGCAGATCAAAGGTGGCACACCCGCGCTCAAGATTCAGGCGGAAACCTCCACCGGCAGAGTGGCAGCAGTCAGCGTTGGCGGCCGCGAGATTAGGGGAACCGAGCTGCGCTACGTCCTGGGACTTAACTCGACCAGGTTCACCTTTGAACTGGAGGACGACGCCATCGTCTTTCATGTCCAGGGCTATGGTCATGGTGTCGGCCTCTGTCAGTATGGGGCGAACGGCATGGCCAGATCCGGCAAGAGCTATCGCCAGATTCTTAGCCACTACTACCAGGGAACGATGATCAGCAAGCTGAGTCAATGAGATCGCGCCTATCTACATCCATCGACAAACACGAGCGCGAATGGCCTAAATCTGGCATGTTTGGGAATCAGGAAAGCAGACTGTCGTCTATTGCTGTCGAAAGATGTATAATGGTTCTGGTACGCAGAATTCTTGCGATCAAACAAGTCTGAAGAGGGTGAGATTGTTGGACACGCGCAACACCCTACGACGGAGAGTGTTCTTGGTCAAGTTAATCTTCCTGCCGCTCGTTGCCCTGCTCTTGGCCTTTGGCGGACAACGTTTCTACTTTTCGCGCTACTCGGATGGCACCGCATCGCCGCTGCAGATCTTCCTGCTGGCGTTGGTGCCGGTCTTGTGCTTCGCTTTGCTCGATTTAGCGGTCTATGGCTATTTCACGAAACGAAGGTCCCATTACCTGCGGGAACTGGCCGACCAAATCAGGCAGGGTGCGGTCATCGCAGCCTTGCCTGAGCTTGACCCGATCATCACCGCCTACCGTGAGAAAGAACACGAGCTGAAGAAAGAAACCGACAAGATATTCTGGATCGTGCGACACATCCCGGGCGGTTTGCTGACCATTGACCGCAACGAGACGATCACCCTGGCAGCCTGCCCTGCCTTTGAACAACTCGGACTTCCGATGCGAGACCTGGTTGGCAAACCGGTGGGTGCGTTCCATGATTTGCTCGGGATCAGTCGCACTAGTTCGCCTTTAATCGACGCGTTGAGGCGCGGCGTCAAGTCTCGCCGCATCAGCCTGGTGAGAGATCGTTACTTTGAAGCAGTGAATACCCCCATGATCAATGACGCTGGCGAATTGAACGGCGCAGTCTGTCTGTTTGTCGATGTCACTGAGCGGGTGCGACAGGAGCAAGAGACGAAGCGCCTGGAGCGGCTTTCGCTGGTCGGCCAAATGGCGGCCAGCCTCAGCCACGAAGTCCGCAACCCCCTGACGGTGATTCGAGGCTTCCTGCAACTGCATGCTAAGCGCTCGGTGCATGAAGATTCCCGGGTCCAGTTCGACCTGCTGATCGCGGAAATAGACAGAGTCAGCCAGATCGTGCAGGAGTTCTTGTCCCTCTCTCACGGCGGGGGAGGGGAATGGTATCAGTTGTCTCTGGCCCAACTCGTCGGACAGCTGTCTCCACTGCTGTCCAGTGAGGCTGCCATTCACGGCATCACTCTCCGCTTGGATCTGATGGACACACCGGATCTGTTGCTCAACTGCAGCGACATCAAACAGTTGTTGCTCAACTTGTATCGCAACGCTGTCGAAGCCTGCGATGGTTTGGGTTCGGTGCAAGTGGCCACGGGCGTCGACTCTCAGGGGAGACCCTACCTCAGGGTCCAGGACGATGGCTGCGGCATGCCGAGTGAGGTTCTGCAACGCCTCGGAACACCATTCAACAGCACCAAGGAAAACGGCACCGGGCTCGGGTTGCCGCTCTGCCTCAGCGTGGCAGAGGAGCATGGAGCGGAGCTGTTCTTCAAGCCTTGCGCAGAGCGGGGGACAGTTGCCACTGTGCTGTTTCCGGCTCCCAGTGAACTGCTCACTCAGGTGAGTAACGACTGATACAGATAATACATGCAGTTTACCTTCCCGAGGCGGGCCGCTTGGCCCGCTTTTCTTCGCGCCGTGCTTGACCCGCCGGGTCTGGAATGCTAACGTCAGGATGAATCTTTCAGCCGGTCGTGAACAATGCTTGGAGGAGGTCGTTTGCATGAACTTTGCGGACCGATTAGTTGCAGCTTGCCAGGACAAGCACAGTGTACTGGTGGTGGGGTTGGACCCACGGTGGGCGTCGCTGCCGCCGAGTCTGCAGGAACTTGCCGTCAAGGCCAATGGGCTCACTGCCCAGGCAGCAGCGTTGGCGTTTCATCTCTTTGGCAGGGCAATCATCGACGCAGTGGCCGACCTGGCAGTTGCAGTCAAGCCACAGTTCGCATTCTATGAGCAGTACGGGCCTTGGGGTATGCACTCGCTGCTGCAGACGGTGGAGTATGCCCGGTCGCAGGGCCTCCTGGTGATCGGAGATGCCAAGCGGGGAGACATCGGCTCCACAGCGGAGGCATACGCAGGGGCCTATCTGGGCGGTTTCTCCGGACAAAACGAGCCTGACTTCACCATGTCCTTGGATGCCCTCACCGTCAATGCCTACCTAGGCAGCGATGGCGTGCTGCCTTTTGTGAAGGCAGCCGCAAAGAGCGACAGCGGCATCTTTGCTCTGGTGAAGACATCCAACCCCTCGTCGGGCGAAATTCAGGATCGCTTGGTGGATGGTGAACCCGTTCATAGTCTGATGGCCAGGCAAGTCAGTGCCTGGGGCGAGGCGCTCGTCGGCACAAGCGGCTACTCATCCGTAGGCGCAGTTGTGGGAGCTACTTACCCGGAGGAGGCAGCGGTGCTCCGGAAGATCATGCCTCGGAACATCTTCCTGGTTCCGGGCTACGGCGCCCAAGGCGGCACAGCCGCAGACGTGGTGCCGGCCTTCAATGCAGACGGGCTAGGGGCAGTGGTCAACTCTTCCCGCGGCATCATCTTTGCCTACCAGAAATCATCTGAGTACGGGGCGGATCGCTATGCTGACGCGGCCAGGGCAGCGGCCCTTGCTGCCAGAGACGATATCAACGCTGCCCTGAGACGGGCTGGGAAGTGAAACTATCCAGGAAGCGGAGCCGAAGGCCCGCTTCTCTTCTTCTCTCCTCAAAGCATGAAATGACCCTATCTGCGCCCAACAGACGACATAGCAATTGTGACCTAGCCCATTGATCATTGTCTCCACTCATCTCCCCAGGCAAGTCCTCCAGCTACCCCAGTTTCCCACCTTTTGCCTCCAGCTAACGTATAGTCCAGCGACATTCGGCAAGAATGTTAGCTGGAGGTGGATTTTATCCATGAATAATCAGCGCTTTCGTCCCGGCATATGGCGCTTGCGACTACAGCTCAGGTTTGCCCGCCTGCGTGCCCGATGGCACTCCACGGTTGATGCATGGCGGGTGCCAACCGTGATCACCAATCGCTGGTTTGTCTTGGGAGCATATTTCCTGGTCGTGTTGTTGGTTGGTCTGGCCTGGTTTGGGCGACCGGCCATGCGCTGGGGAACCAAGCTGCCGGGTGAGAACCCCGGCTATCCGATCAGCTTCTGGCACAACCCGAGCGACGACATTGCTCCTCCATTCAATCAACCGCCAGTTGATCTGAGCTCTCCTCCGGCGGCTATGGGGGGCGAGGTTGACACGCAACCGGAAGAAGGTGGCGGGTGGGTAGAACCGATAGACAACCCGACTGACGCCCCTCTCGCAGAGTCGGAAACCGTGCCGACCACCAATCAGTCGGCCCCGGCAGCACCCAATCATGAGACGCCGTTGCCGTCGCCCGACCAGCCCCAGAACGATGCAATGGCCGCGGGCGGAGACCCTCCAGTTCTCTCCTATCCGGTTGAGGGAGACATTTCTATCACCAACCCATTTGCGCTGGTTGCCCGTCAAGATACCCTGAACGATTGGCGCTCGCACCAGGCGGTGGACATCGCCGCGGCGGTTGGTACTGCAGTGCGCGCTGCCGCTGCCGGAACCGTGAAGCAGATCATGCAAAACGACCTGCTCTGGGGCACTGTGCTCGTGCTCGATCACGGCAGCAATTACACGACCAAGTACAGTAACCTGCAGGACCTGACCGTACGCATGGGGCAGCCAGTTACTGCCGGCCAAGTAGTTGGTAAGCTGGCTGGTAGCCCGCCGGTTGAGCAGATGGAAATGGCGCATTTGCACTTTGCTCTCTATCACGGTGAGCAGGCGATAGATCCAATCGATCTATTTCGTTGAATGAACGATGAAACCGAACCAGGGGGACGGGTCCAGCG
>JAEZJZ010000017.1 GCA_023436245.1 Bacillota bacterium
GTAGTAGGGGTCGCACATCCAATAAGATCGTAGGGGTCGCACATCCAATAAGATCGTAGGGGTCGCACATCCAATAAGATCGTAGGGGTCGCATGCATGCGACCCGCATAAAGAGGCAACGACTGCAGAGCATCTGCCAGTCGTTGCCTCTCCAGCTATTCATGGAGCCAACCAAGCGCTTTTCAGCACATTGGCTGCCCTCAACGATTCATCAATGGCAGCGGTGATATGGTCACGGCTCCCTCGGTCATCTTCCGAGAGGCGCTTTTTGTGCGCAGACATTGGCGCTAGAACATCAGGTCGCCCAGCCGGTCTGCCTGCAGCTCGACTGAGCAGCTCGAGAGTAACCTGGCCCGCGGACAGCGCCTGACCAAATCCTGCGCATACTTCTCTGCTCGATACTCCACCTTCAGCGTGTAGGGTGGTTCGATGAAGAACGGCTTGATCTCGTGCAGGCGCCGCACCGCACGCTCGGCACCCTCACGAATCAGCTGTCTGGCTCTCTGCGGTGCCAGGGAAACGCAGCCTGAGGACGAGAAACCATGCTTCACCGCCACCGTCTCCATGTTCGGCACCAACTGCAGCGCTTCTTGCGTGCCTGCGTAGTCGCCAGCCAACATGATCGTGGGAATGCCCAGCTCGCCGGCCGTGAGGCAGTTCATGGCCAACTCGCCAATCTCCAGGCCGTTCAGTTCCAGGCTGCGAAAGTGCAGCATGAAGCTGTGCGCCAGTGGGGAAGGGGTGCCAGCCATCGCATGCATGCCGAGCTGCATCGCCCCCTGAAACGACCCATCCAGCGCCTCGGGTCCGCCGTCACCGGTGCCCATCACCAGCTTGCAGGCCGGGTGCAGTAGTTCCACGTCCAGGCCACCGAAATCCCGACCGGCATTAGTCCACATGGACGTCCTGCGTCGCGCCGTCTGGGACAGCCGCTGCCTGCAGATCAGCTATGGGCGCGCCAGTGTGGGCAGGGAGGAGCTGACGATCCGGGTAGTCAGGCCGTATTGTCTGGTGGAAAAGGGCATGGATTGGTACCTGGTGGCCTGGTGCGAACTGCGCCAGGGGTTGCGCGTGTTTCGCTGCGATCGCATTCAACAGGCCAGCCTGCGGGAGGAAAGCTTCGTGCTCCCGGCAGACTTCTCCTTGGCTGAGTTCTGGTCAGACTGGGTGGAGCAGTTCAGGTCAGTGGCGGAATAGGCGCGGCCTTCGCTAGAAGCGCAAAATCTCGGCCTGAGCCGTCTCGCCGAGCGTGAGCAGTGCCACCGAGCAATGCGGCTCCCGTCTGCGGTCGGTAGCCGATCCAGGGTTGAGCAACAGCACTCCTCGGTGCACACGGTTATAGGGTTGGTGGCTGTGGCCAAAGACAATGACATCAGCGTCGCGGAAGAGACTGAAAGCCCGCTCCGGGGTGCTGGCGCCCCTGCCCAGGTGCCCGTGGGTCAGTCCCACTTTGAAACCGGCGAGCTCCAGTAGCCTGCGTTCGCCTAGAGAGTCGACCAGACCAGGGCCATCCGTGTTTCCGGCGACTGCCTCAGTCAAGGCAATGGCATTCAGTTCGCGCAGTACAGATAGATCGTTGATGTCTCCCGCGTGCAGAATCATCTCCACCCCTGAGAAGATGCGCAGCACCTCCTCGGGCAGACTCTGACGACGACGCGGAATATGGGTGTCCGAGATCACTCCAATACGCATAGCAAGACCTCCATCACGCTGTGCTCTGACTATATTATACGCGCTGCCGCCGGGAAGGGCCTGCCTCAGCAGCCGATTGCCCAAGTCCATCTCAGTGTACGCCCTTTTCACCAATCTGCGCGGCACATGCTTGGGGCAGGCTCTTCGCGGTAGCCAGCCTTGCGTGCAGTCGTTCTTGCATGATAGTATTAATGGTATAAATTATCAAACGACGGAGGTGGATGTTGGTGCTATCTGGTGAGCATGTTCAGACCATGATGCAGACACTGGTCGGAGCATTGTCCCCTTCGCTGGTTTACCTATTCGGTTCAGAGAGCAAAGGCACCGCCCGCCCTGACAGCGACATCGATATCGCCTATGTATCGGAAACGAAGCTAGATGCGTATGAACGCTTCCTATTGGCGCAGCAATTAGCCAGTCTCATGAACAGGGATGTCGATCTCATCGATCTTGATGAGGCTTCGACAGTCATGCAGATGGAGATAATCAGTCAAGGGACTCCCATATACTGCAAAGACCCAAGCCTAAGACAAGCGCGTGCATCGCGAGTTTACAAGATGTACGCCCGGCTCAACGAGGAGCGAAGGGATATCCTGCAAAGGATCCTGCAAGGAGGCTGCTAGCATGGGTATGGACGTAATCATGAACAAGTGCGCTATCATGGAGCGGTGCGTGAAACGCGTCTCGGACGAGTACGCCGGTGACCCGGCCTCACTAGAAAACATCACCAAACAGGACGCAATGATCCTGAACATCTTGAGGGCATGCGAGGCGGCCATCGACCTCGCAATGCATATCGTGGCCGAGTGCTCTCTTGGTGTGCCGCAGAGCAGCCGGGATGCCGTCGACATGCTTCAGCAGCATGCATTCATTACGGTTGATAGCGCGCTGGCAATCAAGAACATGATTGGCTTCCGCAACGTCGCCGTTCACGATTACCAAGCATTGAATCTCACGATTGTACAAGCTGTGATTGAGCGGCACCTCACCGATTTCAGCCGATACGCCAGCGAAGTCCGTCATTCCACCCTGGGAGCCAAGGGAAGGTTCAAAGACGCTGAGGAAACAGATTGCTTCATTTAGGGCAGCTTGCTTAGGCCAATCAGGGTGCAACACGAACGAGACCTTCGCCCCTCACCGGGGGAGAAGGTCTTTTCTCGTGCGGAATGATCTCGCAGCAAACCATGCCCTGGTTGCTTGCTGCTAAAGCTGGAAAAGCTACTGCCAGCAAGCGCAGTACTTGGTGCTGCTTTGGGGGGAGTGCTTTGTGAACGAGAGTCTGGTTACCGCGGTGCGCGGTGTGATGGCCTTTTTCACCCTGCTCATTCTCTGCCGGGTGCTCGGCAAACAGCAGGTTTCGCAGCTAACCTTCTTTGAATATGTGCTGGGCATCACCATTGGCTCGATCGCTTCCTCGATGACGGTGGATCTATCGATCAATGCCTTACCCCAGTGGATCGGGTTGTTCACCTGGACCTTGGCGGTGCTGCTCTTGCAGTGGGCGACGATCAAGTGGCGCGGCTTGGCCAAGTACGTTGACGGTGAGCCAACCATCGTAGCCATGAACGGCAAACTGATGGAGAAAGCGATGCAGAAGATGCGCTATCGGGCCTCTGACCTGATGGAGCAACTTCGGGTGCAAGGCGTCTTCGACCTGAAGCAGGTCGCCTATGCAGTACTTGAACCAAGCGGGCAACTTTCGGTAGTCAAGCGTCCGGAAGACCAGGCGGTGACGCGGAAGGACATGGGTCTCTGCGGAGAGCCGGCTGGCCTAGATGTAGAGCTGATCTACAGTGGGGCAGTGGTTGAGCAGAACCTGACACAGGTGGGCGTCAGCCGCACCTGGTTGCTCGGGCAGTTGAAGATGCATGGGTTGACCGGACCGGAAGAGGTGTTCCTAGCGACCATCGATGCCGGCGGCAATTTGTTCATTGACCCCTATCAGGACCGGATGCAGCAATTGATCGATGTGGATGATGATGGGGCGGGGGAGGGGCAGCATGCAGAGTAGATTCGCTCGTTCAGCTATTCCCGTGATTCTGCTGTTGCTCTTTCTAGCCGTCATGACCAGCGACTGGCTGTTGAAGAGGCCCTTCAGCGATCATGACGATGTGCAACTGCACCTTGCTGACCTACGCGAGGCAGTGCTGGCCGAGCAATGGGCGGAGGCGGAAGCAGGCTGGGACAAATTGCAGATAGCCTGGAAGCTCGTCTCCGCCCGGGTCCAGTTCAGCGCGGAGCGCAGTGAGATGGAAGGGTTGAGTTTTGCTCTCGCTCGCCTGCAAGGCGCAATTTTGGCCCAGGACAAGAGCGACGCCCTGATCGAGCTGGCAGAGGCGGAAGAACACTGGCGGGACTTGGGGCGATGATCAGCGCAGACAGCCAAAACAGCGGAAACCCTGCAGCGATTGCAGGGTTTTTTCATGTCCGGCGCAGAAAAGGTAAGCCAACATAGATTTCGTGGCTCAGGTGCGAACGAATTGGCATACTCACCACTCTTACTCAGTGTAGAGTCTGTAGGAACACCTGCAAGCGGTTTCACAGGGGGGATTAGATGGAGAGAGAAGAGTTTCTGGCGCTGGCCGAACCGCTGCAACGCAAGCTGCTGCTGTTGGCGAGGTCTTTGCTCGGTAACTGGGCAGATGCGGAGGACGCGTTACAGGAAACGATGCTGAATGCCTACGCGAACAGGGGCAAACTGCGCAACCAGCAAGCATTCGCGGCGTGGGCTAGAACCATTTTGGTCCACGAGTGCACCCGGCTGCGGCGCCGCCGGATGGAGCTAACGCTTCCGGCCAATGCCTGGGAGACGCAGGGGACGGTAGACAATCATCAGCATCTGCTGTTGGTTGACTTGATCGACCAACTACCGGCAGAGTTGGCGCAGGTCATAGCGTTGCGCTACCTGGAGGACATGAGTCAGGCAGAAGTGGCAGCGGTGCTTGGCATACCGCTCGGTACGGTCAAGTCTCGGCTCAATCGGGGACTGGTCCTGCTCAGGCAAGATCTCAGAGGGGGTGATTCCGGTGTTCTGTCAGTTGACTAGAACCAATTTGCTGTCCTATCATGAAGGGTCGCTCACTGGTTGGCGCCGGCAACTGGTTGCCAGGCACGTGGCTGGTTGCCAGAGATGCAGTCGGGAGTTACGGCACCTGGCAGCCACGGATCAGGCGCTGCGCCAGCTGGCACAGCAGGCGCATGTGGCCATGTTGCCAACTGAGAGCTCGTTGGGTTACCTCGACTCACTCGACGGAGAAGAGCAGCGGAGAAAGCAAGCACATCTGCCTGGTTTCTCGTCCGGCCTGCGCGGCCGCTTCGCCGCCCGTCTGGCCGCTGCCGCCGTGGTGATCACGCTGCTCTTTAGTCTGGCTCCGCAGCTGGCGCCTCTGGCCGCGGACATGCCACTGGTGGGGCCGTTGGTACGGCAGGCCATTCTGAAGGATGCCGGGCTGCGTTGGGCCTACGATAGCGGTTATGTGCTGCAGGAACCGGTGAGGGCGCAGGTTGGTCGCTATGAGTTGACAGTTGTTGGCTACGTGGCAGACCCAATCCAGACAGCTGTGATCGTGCTGGTAAACGGACCGGACGAGGAACTGACCCGGGATAGAGTACACCCGGAGGCGGAGGTGCCGGACTCCTTGGTTTGGGTAGGGATGCCCGAGCGAACTGCGCTGGGGAACCTCTATCTGATCGGCTCCTCACCTTTGCCCAGTGCCGGGGCGGAAGTGCAGGTGAGACTGCGCATCGAGGGTGAACGAGTTGAGCCGGGGTTGGACCTGTTTATCACTCCGGACCCAATTGCCCGCGTTTCCACGGAGAAGATGCTCTCTCTGTCTGTCAAACAGCAGGGCTATCGCTGGGAGGCAGAGCGCATGGTGGAGACGCCAGCCCAACGGATGTACGAGTTGATCCACAGTCGGGACCTGCAGATCACACAGGCTCCCATCCTGGTCACCGACCAAGGCGAGCATGCGGCGACCAACTGGGGCACGGCATACGGTACTGCGGACGGCGAGTGGCGCCGGCCAGTGGTGTTCGATCGAGGGCCCGGGCAGCCAATGGAACTGCGGTTGGCCGGTTTGCTGCGCTGGCAGCGTCTAGACCTCCCACTGGTCATCCCGCTGGGAAATGAACAGCAGTTCAGCGTAGAGGCAGGACCGCACAGCATAACTGTACAAGTGCTGCGTTGGCCGGGATCGGATGCACCCACAGCATCTCAGTCTGAGGTCTTTCTGCCACCTGGCTTTGACCTCAGCATCTCTGTCCAGGCAATGGGTTACGAAGGTTATCCCAATGCCGATCTGATCGACTGGCAGTTGCGTACCTCTAGCGGAGAGACCCTGCGACTGCAGGATCTGATGGAGCATGGCATTGGCTTCAGCCCGTCCGAGGACAACGAGCAGCTACTCCATCTCCGCATACCGGGCGGTGCGACAATCCAGTCCTTTGAGGTCACCAGAGTCGCGGCGCCAAGCGACCCAGTAGTGTTTGACCTGCGCTAGTTCGCCTGTGCGAGCAGACAGGGGCTGTTGCACTAACGCCGCATAGGAAGCACAGAAGACGGCCAGTGTGCCGTCTTCTGTGCTTAGGGGACAAAGATTGTTGACGGACCGAAATGGGGCGGGACAGGGGACGGATCTGTGTCTCGGCCGAACACGAGACGCAAGATCCGTCCCGCCAGTCCCTCACCCTCTCGCGCCGAGGTCCGGTGCCGATCAGCGTTCTGCGACAGCCCCTGCATGCAGCTGCTGCTCCAGGCCGACTGGTCGATTACTCTCTTACCCGCAATTGGTCGAACAGGAAGGTGAAGATGTCCGCTTGCTCGTCGATCAGCTTGCCGGTGGGTTTGCCCTGACCGTGCCCGGCTTTGCTTTCCACCCGTAGGTAGATCGGGTTGTCGCCGCCGGCGGCAGATTGCAGCGTGGCGGCGAACTTCTTGGAGTGCATCGGCACCACCCGGTCATCAGTCTCGGCGGTCATAATCATCACCGGCGGGTAGACGGTGCCAAACCTGACATTGTGCAGCGGCGAGTATTCGATCAGGAAGCGGAAGTGATCGGCGTTCTCTTCCGCATTGCCATACTCGCCGGTCCAGTAGCGCCCGGCGGTGAAGCGCTGGAAGCGCAGCATGTCAATCACCGGCACCCAGCAGATCACCGCGCCGAAGAGGTCCGGGCGCTGGGTCATGCAGGCTGCCGTCAACAGACCTCCGTTGCTGCGGCCCTGAATGGCAAGCTTCTCGGTTCTGGTGTAACCGCTTGCGATCAACCATTCAGCCGCCGCGATGAAGTCATCGAACACATTCTGTTTCTGCTCCAGCATGCCAGCCTGGTGCCATTCCTCGCCGAACTCGTTTCCACCCCTGAGGCCGGCCACCGCAAACACGCCTCCGTGCTCCAGCCAGACCAGCGTGGAGACAGAGAAGTTGGGCTTCTGCGCCAGGTTATAGCCACCGTAGCCGTAAAGCAGCGTGGGATTATTGCCATCCAGACGCAGATCGCGCCGGTGAGTGAGGAAGAGCGGCACCCGCGTGCCATCCTTGGAGGTGTAGAAGACCTGTTTTGTCTCGTAGCGCGAGGCGTCAAAGTCCACCTCCGGCGCCCAATGCCGGCAGAGCTCACGGCTGGCAAAGTCATAGCGGAAGACGGTGGTCGGGTAGAGATATGACGTGAAGCTGATGAACAGCTCGCGATCGCTGCGGCGCCCGGATGTGCTCAAACTGCCCAGCGTCGGCAGTTCCACTTCCTGCTCCAGGCCTCCGTCCAGGCGATAGATGCAGAGCCGATGGTAGGCCGCGTGCAGGTAGGTGACCACAAAGCAGTCATTGACCAGCCTAATCTCATCGATCACATCATCTCCGCTCGCGATCAGCTCAGTCCAGTCCTCCTTGGCCGGCTGGGCGAGATCCAGCGCCATCACCCGCCCGTGCGGTGCCTGCCAGTTGGTGTGGATATAGAACCGGTCACCATCACTGCCGATCACGTGGTACATGGCATCATGCTCATCCAGCAGACGGATGAACGAGCCGCTAGAGTCCAGCTCACGATAGTAGACCCGGTTCTCGGGGTTCGTGCCCAGGCTGACATGCAGGATCAGATAGCGACCATCCTCGGTGACGTCAGCCCGGAAGCCGAGCTGTTTGTGGTCCGGACACTCGTAGACCAGTTCGTCCGCGCTCTGGTCGCTGCCCAAGCGGTGCAGGCAGACGCGGCTGAAATTTGACGAGTCCTCTGGAGGGACGCTGCCTGGCTCCGGAAAGCGCGTGTAGAAGAAGCCGCTGTCATCGGGCAGCCAAGCCATGCCTGTGAACTTGCACCATTTGATCACCTCGGGCAGGTGTTCTCCGGTGGCCACGTTCAGGATCCTGATCTCCTGCCAGTCGCTGCCGCTCTGGGAGCATGAATAGGCCAGCAAGCGGCCGTCGTGACTGAAGGAGAGGTTAGTCAGGGCAACGGTGCCATCGTCGCTCAAACGGTTGGGGTCGAGCACCAGCACCGGCTCGCTGTCCTGTGTCTGCTGCCGGTAGAGCACCGCCTGGTTCTGCAGGCCATCGTTGCGGAAAACGTAGTAGTTGCCGCCGGCAGTGAGCGGCGCTGACTGTTTGGGGTAGTCCCAGAGCGCAGTAATCCGATCCTTGATCTCCTGCCTCACCGGTAGGCTGTAGAGGTAATCGAAGGTGCGCCTGTTCTGCTCAGCCACGAAGGCTTTGGTTTCTGGCAGTTCTGGGTCTTCCATCCAGCGGAAAGGGTCGGCAATCTTCACCCCGTGATAGTTGTCGACCACACTGTCCCGTCTCAAGGAAGTCATGTACATTCCTCCTCATCATGGAAATCTGATCTAGTATTGCACAGCGGGCTCCCGATTTCCTGCGTCAGTTCATCCGGCTCAGGCGGCAGGAGCATGGATATGAGATCTCGAATGTCTAGAGAGAGCAAAAAAAGTGGCAGGAGAACAAAGATGGCACGAAGAGTGAAGCTGAGGGAGACCGACCTCTATTATCCGGTGCGCGACTTCCTCGAGCATCAGGGATACCTGGTGCGCAGCGAGGTGTTGGATTGTGACATCACCGCCACCAAGGGCGAAGAGCTACTGATCGTAGAACTGAAGCTCAGTCTGAATGCTACCTTGTTGGTGCAGGCGATCGAACGTCAACGGCTGACCGATCTGGTCTATGTTGCTCTGCCGAAGCCGTCAGTCCGGGAGTGGCGCAAACGCTGGAAGGGGTTGCAGCACCTGTTGCGCCGACTGGAGTTGGGATTGCTGCTCGTCTCCTCTACAGGCGGCGCTTTGCATGTGGAAGTGGCGTTTGACCCCGGACCCTATACGGAGCGCAAGAGCTCCCGCCGACTGCAGGCCGTGCTGCGGGAAATTGCCGGACGGACGGTGGAGCGTAATCGTGGGGGCAGCAGCAAGCAGCAGTTACTCACCGCTTACCGCGAACAGGCGCTGTACATATGCTGGTGGTTGGAACGGCTGGGCCCGAGTAGCCCCAGAGTCCTCCGCCGGAACGGCACTTGCGACCAGACTCTGGCTATTCTCTATCGCAATCATTATGGTTGGTTCCTTCATCCCAAGAAGGGTGTATACGAACTGAGCGATCTTGGTCGGGAGGCGCTGCAGCAATACCCGGAGCTGACGTCACTATGGCTTGGCCAGTGCGAGGCTGCAAACGACAGTCAGGCTACTCCTAATCAGGAGTAAGGCTTTGATCTGCTGAGTGGGAGAGTTGCGCAACCCGAGTACGCTGACAACAGGAAAGGTGGGGCTTATGCTAACGACGGCACACTGTTTGGTAATCAAGGTAAACAATCATGCAACGCGCTATGACGGAACGATCTGTCCTCATCCCGAGCGGCACGACTGCGGCGCCTCTGATTGGTTCCGCTCCAAGTACTGCGGCAGGGGAGTGACTGAGTGCTTCGACCATGCGCTCTTCTCGCCCGAGAACCCCGCGGTTCGCAAGCGTACAGATGAGGTAGATCGCGATAAGTTCTTCACTGAGGCAGCAAAGGCAGTGCAGAACGGCGAAAGCCCCATCTTCTTCTTCTACAACAACCCCGGCTGGGGCAAGTTCTACCTGGCCGGTCTCTATGTGGTCGACCAGATTCAGGTTGATGGTGGCGGCTTCAGCATCTATGACGAGAAGAAGGATTTCCGCGTCATCCCGAAGGACGGCTATGCCATTCGTTTCGCCGTGCCGGGCATCGACAGCAGCATTGTCTGGGATGGGACCATGGGTAACAGCCCCTGGTGCCACCGCATGTTTCCGAGCGAAGTCACCTCCAGCCTGGAGAAAATCGTTGGCATGCATGAATCATTGCTGCAGCAACCGACACTGGAGCCGGCAGATCGAACAGAATGCGAGGCAGTGCTCGCCAAGCTGCGCCAGTTAGTGGATGACCTGACCAAGATTGAAGTTGAGGCCCAAGCGGGCGAACCGGTGACAGAGGACATGCTGCGACGGTTGAAGACTTCGGTCGAGCAGGGTGAACACCGCCTGAGTGGCAGAGCGCGGCCAGTTCGGCGCAGCCTGATGCCTACACCAGCGCATGAACAGAGCAGCCCCGAGACAGCGCTAACCCCACAGCCAGCGGACGTGGGCAGTAGGGTGGTCAGCCTCCCGCAGACCGATTGGCGCGACCCGGAGTTCGCGGAACAGGTGACAGCGACGGTGCAGCGGGTTAAGGATTACACGCAAGGGCAGGGCCTGTACTACAGTGACGACTTGATCCAGCGTTATCATCTCAGCCTATTGACCAAACCGTTCGTCATTCTGGCCGGTGTTTCCGGTGGCGGTAAGACCCAGTTGGCCATGAGCTACGCTAAGGCGACCGGCGGAGAACTGCTGGTTGTGCCGGTGCGGCCTGACTGGACGGATAACCAAAGTCTGCTCGGTCACTACGATGTGCTCAACCGGCAGTTTGTGCCCACCCAGTTCACTCGCTTTCTGCACCGCGCGGCCGAGGACTACCGGCAGCACGGGCAGGAGGCCAAGGACTATTACGTGCTCCTAGATGAGATGAATTTGGCCAGGGTGGAGTACTACTTCTCAGACTTTCTCTCCACCATGGAGCTTCCGGAGGATCACCGCCGCATTTGGCTCTATGACCAGCCGCAGGATGCATTCGCTCAGAATGACTTCCCGCAATCAATCGAGTTGTCGCCCAATTTCTTTGTCACCGGCACCGTGAATATCGATGAGACTACCCACTCGTTCAGCCCCAAGGTGCTGGACCGGGCCAATTTCATCCGCCTAAACGACATCAACTTGGATGAAATGCTGGCTCTCCTGGCTTCCTGGAAGCCGGCCATCCTGGTGAAAGAGGTAGCGGCCCTCTCAGTGCAGGTGCTGAAGGACATCAACACCATTCTGCGCGGCGCCAACCAGCAGTTTGGCTATCGCACTACTCGCGAGATCATTCGCTGGGTCGATCTGGCCGTCGCCTCAGGAATGGACCCTTACCAAGCGCTAGATGTGCAGATTAGCCAGAAGATCCTGGTGAAGGTGCAGGGTTCTCAGAGCAACAGCCTGGAACGGGCCATGCTCAACTCCCTGTTCAACTACCTGCGGGCCAGCAAAGACCAGACTTCAGACGGCTCAGCCTTCCCTCGCTGTTTCTCGCGCCTGCAACAGATGTTGGAGACGATGAAGGAGGATGAATTCACCTTTGGCCAGCATTAGTCGAGATCGTACCCGCAGCGAAATCGAGGCGCTGGATGAGGTGCGTCTGCGGCTGGGATCGGATATTCTTCCTCTCCGGACCGATGAAGCTGCCCGTGAGCAGATCGAACTTGACTGGCAGGATATCGGGAAGCTCAATCTGGAGTATCCTGCGGGCCGGCTTGACGCAGGGCGCCTCTCTCTGGTGATCGATTATGACGTGCACTTGACCGGCATTCCGCTCCGCTTCTACAGCCCCGAACCGGGCCGGCTAGTGGTGGAGGATCAGTGGTTACGGCAGTTGGCCGGGCAACGCTTCGTTGGCGAATCGAGTCTGGTGCTGACCTATAAACAGCAGCCGGTGGGAGGAAGGGTGCTGCCCTTCCGCTTTCGCGTGGACGCCATCATTGTGCAGCAGTGGGATTGGATTAGGCGGGAACTACAGCAGGAAAATGAAATGGTATTGGATTTCTATGGCCTGGCACGCGAACACGTTGCCTGGCAAAGCGAGTCCACCAGCGACCTGCCGTCGGACAATGAGCGCTTTGCCCTGCTCTCCTGGCTGTTCGGCAAGCTGCAGCCACTGTTGCGTCTGTTGTCGGTTCGCCCGACCGAGAACCTTGCGGCAATGGAACGGCTTGAGCCAATCGCTCAGGCAAGACAGATATATTACCCGGGGTTTGCCAGGGTCCCGTCTGAACGGCTGGAGTGGCGTCATCGCGCGTACAGCAACCAGATTGTGCCGGCCACAGTTCCGGTACGACAGATCATCATCAATTGTGACACAGTGGAGAATCGCTATTTGCGGGCGTTCCTGCGTAGGTTGCTCAGAGAGGCCCGGGATCTGTACAACGCACTCACCCTGGAGTATCAGCGGCTGAGCGCTGAGCGGCAGGAGCTGCGAGCGGAATGGGGAGAGATGACCGACTTCCAGTTGCTACGTACTCGTTCGGCCTGCCGTCTGCTGCTGGATATCCGCGACACTCTGGTTGGTTACCTGACTGACGGCTTCCTGGCAGAAGTCGGCGACTCCGAAGTCGTGGCCACATCCCACGTGATGCGCCTGCATCCGCTGTACCGACAGGTCTGGAGCTTGGCCCACGAACTGGAGCGCGGGCTGGTGATCAGTCAGTCGTTGATTCCAGTGCAGGGTCTGTCGCTCCGCACGCGCAGCATCAACAGCCTCTATGAAATCTGGGTGGTCCTGGTCATCCTGCGCAACTTGGAGGCGCTCGGCTTCGAGCCTGTCGCTGAAAACGGCAAAGGGCTGGCTAAGGCAGGGTTCAATCGAGCATTGCGACCGGGGGCTGCGCTTGAGCTTCGTCACCCCCAGGGTGTCAGGCTGGTCGCTCGGTACTCATACAGTTACCCGGCGCTCGCTCAGAGCGGTAACTTGGTGGGGGTTGCCCCGGCCATGATCAACGGCCAGAGTGAGATGAAGAACCAGCCGGACTTGGCCTTGGAGTTCTATCTTCCAGGAGAGCAGATTCCGCGCATGGTCACCGTCGACGCCACCTACAGCCAAAACCCAGTGATTCTCTCTCGCAAGGGTATCTATGCCAGCACCATCCGCAGTCGCGAATGGCTGGGGCAACGCCCTGAAGAATGGGATTACCCGGTAGAGGAGGCGTGGGCCGCTTACCCTGCGACCCACATCACTCCGGAGAAAGAGGTGCGCCGGATGCATACCGGCGAGTTCGGCCTCATTCCCGGCGACCAGGCGGAGGCCCGCGTGTTCACTTGGCTGCAGGGCATCCTGCGCCGACTGAACCTGTCGGTTTAGGAAGATGACATGGCCCCCACACCTGCTCAGCGGCAGGTGTGGGGGCCGTTTGCATGCTCGTAGGGGCCGCATGCATGCGGCCCGGCAGCGTACGGTTCGTCTGACAGCGGGGACCGGCAGCGGCCCGGCGATCACAGTAGGCTGAGAGTAGTCCTCAGTGCGACCAGCCGCTTGTTCAGGCGCTGTGAGTTGATTGCCCCGGACTCCTGCATCTGCAGCAGTGGACCTACCACGCGAAATAGGCTAGCCTTGAGCAGGTAGAGCAGCAGTAGCTCCAAGTTGGCTTCTGCCGCTGCCGCATCCTGGTAATAGACAAGCAACGCGGACTGAATGCCGCCGAGGCTCGCATCAGCGTCCGGATAGAATCTCGTCCAGTAGAGGAACTGCGCCAGCGAGTAGAGTTCGTGTTCATGATCCGGGGTGAAGTCGATCTCCCGGAATGAACTGAAAGAGGGTATATCCATCATGGGTGATCAGTTGGCCGTCTCTGGCCCGAATCACCTTTGCCTGGAGATACCCTTTGTTGTTCAGCACCTGGGCTGCCCGCTCGATCACGGGCATGAAGTCCGCCCGACCGGCGGGCTTGAGCACATAGCTTGGGCCAGCGGTGGCCACCAGGTAACAATCTGCGCTGCCGCCTGGCAGCACGCGTATGTCGTGAATCTCACCCAGATCGAAGTTGCCGATCAGTACTTCGTGTGCTCTCATGCGAACCTCCCTGGCGTATTTGGCTATTGACATAGCCAGATCTATCATAGTGGGGTAAGGACTGGCAAACGATTCTTGTCTAGAAAGAGGAAAGCGCCCCTCAGGGACAGAATACAGTCAGACGGTTTTGCAGCAGGAAGGGGAACGTTGATGCCATCATTTCAGAGTCTGAGCACAGATCACGGTTTGGCTGTGTTCGTGCGGCCGACAACTCAGTTCAAAACTACAATCATCCAGTTGTTTATTGACCGCCCTTTTGCGGATGACTACAGCTTGTTTGCTGTTTTACCTCATGTGCTGAAGCGAGGCAGCATGGATTTTCCTGATTCGCTGTCGCTGGAACGCCGTTTTGACCAGCTTTACGGCGCGGGCTTCGACGTCAGCACCCATCGCCTGGGAGAACGCCATGTGGTGGAGTTTCGTCTCGAGGTAGCCGACCAGTTGTTCATCAGTGAGTCGGAGGATCTGCTCCATTCCGCGCTGCACACTCTAGCCGGAATAGTGCAAAGACCTCTGGTAGAGGACGGCGTCTTTTGTCGGGAATACGTGGCACAGGAAAAAGAGGCGCAGGTCAGAGCGATTCAGTCCATCTACAACGACAAGGCAGAGTATGCGCACATGCGCTGTTTGCAGGAGATGTTTGCTGGAGAGCCCTTCGCCCGCCTGGCGATCGGCGAGGTCGATCGGGTCGCCGCGATCACGCCCGCAAAGCTCTGGCGGTTGTATCAGCGGGTGCTGCGGTCAGCCAACTTCCAGGTGTTTGTCACCGGCAACGTCGGGGTGGAGCATGTTGCTACCTTGTGCTCGCAGGCATTTCCGCAGCCGCTTGGTCAGCAGCGCTCGGAGCCGATTGTGGCGAAGCTGCTGCAGCCGCGCCCCTCGCGCGAACTGCAGGAGGAACAACCGGTGGCGCAGGGCAAGCTGGTGCTAGCCTACCGTACCGGTATCGGACGGAACGACCCGTTGTTTCTACCGCTGCTCATCTATAACGGTCTGCTCGGCGGGTACAGCCACTCCAAGCTGTTCCAGACGGTGCGCGAGCAGGCAAGCCTGGCCTATGATTGCAGTTCTGACCTGATTGTGACCAAGGGAGTACTCCTAGTTGAGGTGGGCATCTCTCGCGAGGCTCTGGGTGCGGCTCGCCAGATCATCGATCAGCAGATTCTGGAGTTGGCCGACGGCAGCTGGACCACTGACGAGTGGGGGAAGACATTGCTTGCCCTGCAAAACAGCCTGCGCGGTCTGGTCGATCGACCTGGCCGGCTGGCCCTGACCCATTTTGATCGCCTGATCCATGGTCAAGCGGAGACCGAGGAGCAGATCATTGACCGCTTGCAGACAGTCACCCGTGAGCAAGTGCTGACCGTTGCCCAGCGCGTGCAACTGGATACAGCCTTCTTCTTGCGGGGTACTTCGGAAGATGAGGAGAACGACACATGCAGTTGAATGAGCAGTTCTACCCCGGCATTCGCGAGACAGTTTACAGTGCGGTGTTGCCGTCTGGTCTGACCATGCTGATGATGCCGCGCAAGGGATGGTCTCGTTATTATGGAGTGTTGATGACCCGTTACGGGTCAAACGACAGCAGATTTCTGATCCCTGGTCAGTCGGAGGTCCGGGAGGTTCCGGATGGGATAGCGCACTTTCTTGAACACCAGCTGTTCGCCAAGCCTTGGGGCAGTGCGGACGAACGGTTCGCAGAGTGGGGAGCGAGCAGCAATGCCTATACTTCCTGGACCAGGACTGCCTATCTCTTCAGCACCACCGACCATTTCCAGGATTGCCTGCGCTTCCTAGTGGACTTCGTTTATGACCCGCAGTTCAGCGAGCAGGGCACACTGCGGGAGAAGGGGATAATTGAGCAGGAGATAGACATGTTCCTGGATGAGCCGGCCTGGCAGGTTCACTTGAACCTGCTGCAGGGTCTGTTCCATGACCACCCTATCCGGCGCGACATTGCCGGAACGACTGAATCCGTAGGCAGGGTGAGCAAGGACTTGCTCGATCTCTGCTACCAGACATTCTATCAGCCCAGCAACATGGTGCTGGTTGTGGTTGGCGGCATAGACGCCCAGGAAGTGCACCGACTCGTGGCCGGGCAGATGGCAGACAAGACATTTGCTCCGCCTGCGAACATCGAGCGAGCGTTCCCCAGCGAGCCCGAGAGCATCAACCAAGCGGAGACAACCGTACGGGCGGGGGTCAGCACTCCTCTGTTTGCCCTTGGCTTCAAGGACCGGGAGGTTGGCTGCACCGGTGAGAGCCTGTTTAAGCGGCAAGTGGTGACAGAGCTGCTGCTGCACGCCGCTCTCGGCAAGAGCTCGTCGCTCTATCAGACGCTTTATGCGGACGGGTTGATCGATGGCGGCTTTGAGTCGAGCTACGCCGGACATCCCGATCACGGCTACACCGTCATTCAGGGCGAAAGCAAGGACCCGTCTCGGCTCAAGAGCCGTATTTGCGAGGCCCTGGAGAGCTTCCAGCGGTTGGGCATCTCCGAGGCGGATTTCCAGCTCAGCCGGAAGGCCTTGCATGGTCAGTTTCTGCAGAGCCTGAACGGCCTAGAGAACACGGCCAATGATCTGGCGGATTGCTTCTTTGATGGTGTGGACTTTCTGCGCTATCCTGATGTGCTGAATGGGGTGACCTTAGCTGACGTCAACCGGAGGCTGCGCGAGCACCTGAGACCTGAGTGGGCAGCCTTCTCACAGGTATTGCCGCTCTAGTTCACAGCCGGATGAGACGAAGGGTCTGGCCCTTCGTCTCATCCCGTTTGCCTCATGCTCGTCGCTCGGATGCAGGAGTGAACTCCAGCGCTGCTGAATTGGTGCAATAGCGGGAACCGGTTGGTCGCGGTCCGTCGGGGAAGAGGTGGCCAATGTGTCCTCCGCATTGCGAGCAGTGGATTTCGGTTCTGTCCATGCCGAAACGCCGGTCCCTGTCTTCACCCAGGGCCTCTGGTCTGACTGGCTGCCAGAAGCTTGGCCAACCGGAACCGGAATCGTATTTGTGCTCTGAACTAAATAGCTCTTGGCCGCAACCGGCGCACCGGTATGCACCTGCGTCCTGGTGGTGATCGTAGCGATTGCGAAACGGGGGCTCAGTGCCGTGCTCGCGCAGGACGCGATAGGCATCCGGAGACAAATGGCGCTTCCATTCCTCCGCCGTCTTCTCAACTGGAAATTTCTCTGACATCTCATCACCTCCAGCAACTCGTAGAGTTGCGATCTCAATAGAGTGATTCTTGCTTGTCAAGAATCAGCTTGTACCTCCTCAGCAACTCGCAGAGTTGCGGTCTCAATGAAGCGATTCTTGCTTGTCAAGAATCGGCTTGTACCTCAGCAACTCGCAGAGTTGCTGAGGTATATGGTGTGCATTAGAACAACAATTGACACAGGAGGTCGGTCATCCGATGCACAAGTTCTGCATCTCACTTCCCGGTCCATGTAACTTCCAGCACCTGTTGACGCGGGTGAGCCAGTCATCGCATGGGGCTTTCTACCGAGTGCGCGATGGCCGATTGGGGCGTCCGCTCTGGCTGCTTGGTCAACCATATTTCGTCGAAGTGGTAGCCACCTCGGATGAGTTGCTCTGGGAGGTGCAGATTCACGACGGCCATGCTGCATTGGAGGATGCCGCCACCGCTAGTCTGCGGCATCTGTTTGCTCTGGACGTTGACCTGTCAGCTTTCCAAGAGCACGCTAGGCATGATCCGGTGCTGCTCGAGTTGGTCGAGCAACTCCGCGGGGCGCGCATGATTAGAGATGCAGATCTGTTCGTGTCGGTGGTCAGTTCGATCATCTCGCAGCAGATGAACTTGGCCTTTGCCGCTACCTTGAAGCGTCGCCTCTGGTCATTGTCCGGACAGCCGCTGCAGGTGGATGGTGAAGTGTTCTATGCTGACCCCTCCCCAGAAGCGATTGCCCGGCTGGACTATGCTGAGCTGCGGGCGATGCAGTTTTCGCAGCGCAAGGCCGAATATGTCATAGATTTTGCTCGCGGAGTGGCAGACGGTAGCTTCTCTTTGCAGCGTCTGGCTGAACAGGACGACGCATCGGCCATCGCCTACCTTAGTTCCCTGCGGGGACTCGGACAGTGGACGGCCGAGTGCGTGTTGTTGTTCGGACTGGGCCGCTCGGACCTTCTGCCCGCAAAAGACGTCGGGTTGCAGCGGGCAGTTGCCCGATTCTATCAGTTGTCGGAGCGCCCGAATGAACAACAGCTGAGGCAACTGGGGGAAGCTTGGCATCCCTGGAGTTCCTGGTACACGTATTACCTTTGGCTGGGATTGACACTCTAGCTGCTTTGACTGATGAGGTTATGGATTCTTGGCCAGCAACTTCGTACGGGAGTTGCTGGGAGGTACAAGAGGGGAGAGTGCCGATGGATAAGAAGGACTTGGCCAGAGTGCTGAAGGAAATAGGCATAGCTCTGGAGTTGACCGACCAAAACCCGTTCCGGGCGCGCTCATATCTGAATGCGGCCAGGGAGGTGGAGCAGAGCCCATTCTCCCTGGAGCAGCTCGTCCAGGAGAGCAAGGCGAGTGAACTAAAGGGCATCGGCGCCAGCTTGCTGGAACGGCTGCAGGAGTTTTGGCAGACGGGACAGATGTTGATGCATGTCGACCTTATGGCCAAGGTGCCGGCCGGTCTCTGGGAGGTGTTGCGGGTGCCGGGGCTCGGCAGCAAGCGTGTGCGGGCACTGTATGAGGATTTGGGCATTACCGGCCTAGCCGAGTTGGAGTATGCCTGTCACGAGAATCGCCTGATGGAGCTCAAGGGTTTCGGTCCAAAAATGCAGGAGAACGTACTCAATGGCTTGATCGAGGTGAAAGCGCGGCGCGGACAGCTGTTGCTGCCTGACGCTCTGGCGGAAGCTGGCCCATTGCAGCAGGCGTTGGCTGGCCATCCGCTGACCAGCCGAGTAGAACTGGCGGGTGAACTGCGTCGTTGTTGCCCGGTTGTCTCCAGATTGGAGTTCGTTGCTGCCAGCAGCGACCCCGAGCAGTTGCTGCGGGCCTTGCCTGACGTATTCGCGGCTATTGCCTGGGAAATCGCAGAATCCGACAAGCGCAGAGGAAAGACAACCGGTGGCTTGTCTATCGTTGTCACAGTCTGTAAGGATGAGCAGTTTGCCTGGACCTGGTGGCAGGCGACCGGCAGTGAACAGCATGTGCTGCAGGCCTTAGGCGACAGCCTGGGGGACAGCCAGTTGCAGCGTTTGGCAGATGAGCAGGCCATCTATGGCCATCTGGGCCTAGCATTCATCCCGCCAGTGTTGCGCGAAGGCGAGGAGGAAGTAGCCTGGGCCAGGGCCAACCAACTCCCTCAGTTGGTTGAGGTGGCGGACATTCAGGGGGCAGTGCATAACCACACGTCCTGGAGTGACGGAGTCGCCGGTCTGGCGGAGCTGGCTAAGGCAGCCGGCGAGCTGGGCTGGAGCTACCTGGGGATAGCGGACCATAGTCGGACAGCCGTCTATGCCGGTGGGCTGACTGCCGAGCGCGTACGGGAGCAGTGGCAGGCCATTGACCAACAGAACGCCGGGGGCGGCGTGCGGCTGCTCAAGGGTATCGAATCGGACATTCTGCCGGACGGCGCTCTGGACTACGACGATGAACTCCTGGCCGGCTTCGACTATGTGGTGGCTTCAGTCCACTCCCAACTGCGTCAGCCGCAGGAGGTGCTGATGGCGCGTCTCCTGCGGGCGCTGCGGCACCCCAGCACCACGATACTGGGTCATCCCACCAATCGGCTGTTGCTTGGTCGAGCGGAATCAGCGGTGGACATGCAACAACTGATCGCGGAGGCGGCGAAGCTGGGCAAGGCGTTGGAACTGAACGCGAACCCTCATCGGCTGGATCTGGACTGGCATTGGTGTCGCCAAGCCCAGCGAGCGGGGGTGAAGATCGCCATCAACCCGGACGCTCACCGCGTTTCAGGCCTTGGGGACGTGCAGTACGGGGTAATGGTGGCGCAGAAGGCCGGCCTGACCAAGTCGGATCTCTGGTATGCCTGATCAACGGGCCTGGGACAAAGCAAAGGGCAAGCGGCGATGGTCCGCTTGCCCTTCATTGTTCAGACTCGCCTAATCGCTGGCACGATTCCGTCCGGCATCCTTGGCCCGCTTGTTGGCCCGTTCCACCATGTCGATCAGCTGTTGCGCCGTGGCGGCACTTTCGGGGCAGCTGGCTACGCCCACCGACACTGTGATTGGGATAGGTAGTTCGCGGCTGGCCTCGTGAACATGCGCACAGAGATCACTGGCGTAGCGGTTGCAGTCAGCGAGGTTGAAGTTCGGCACGATCATCAGGAACTCGTCGCCGCTCAGCCAACGGGCGACAAAGCCATCCACTCCACACCAATCCTGCAGGGTGTTGGCCAGCCAACGGATCATCTCGTTGCCGGCAGAGTATCCATAGAGTTGGTTATACTCCTTGAGACGGTCCCCGTCCACTAACAGCAGGCCGAGCGGCACACCCACTTGGTTTGCATACTCCAGTTGCTCGCGCAGCACCTGGCGGGCAGCCCGTAAGTTGGGCAGTTCTGTCAGTGGATCGCTCATGGCCAACTGGGTGGTCTGTTGCAGCTGCTCCGCTGTCTCCAGGATGCGGTTGGAGAGCGTCTCCACCAGGGCAGTGGCATTGTTGTGCAGTTCCACCGACAAGGACTGGGCATTCTGGTGCTCCGTGTTCCCGGGGCAGGTGATTCCCCCCTTGCGGTTGTCCTTGGTGTGTTTCATGAACAAGTTGGTGTAGGCCAACAGATCTCCCAAACCGCTGGCGCAGGAGGGAAAGCAGGCCAGGCTGGCCGAGATGGTGATTGGATGCGGGTAGGTTTCCCAGACGAGCCGCGCTACCTCCTGCTGCATGTGGGCGATCTGTGTCTTGATCTGCTGGCACTCATGGTGACGCAGCAGCATGGCGAACTCATCACCGGTAAAGCGGAACAGGCGCGCCGTGCGACGTCCATTGGGACCGATCGGCATGGCGCGGTAGAGCGCGGAGGCAATGGTGGTGATCACGTAGTTAGTGGCTTGCTCACCGATGGCATCCTGCACACTGGCCAGGTTGTCAATGTCGAACAGAACTGCCGCCAATAGTTCGCCCGGCTGGGCAGCCACCTGGGGCAGAACCTGCTTCAGGGCCTTGAGAAAAGCAAACAGGTTTCCGAGTCCCGTCAAGTTATCTACCTCTATGCTGTCTGCCCGTCTGTGGGCCGCCGCTAGCGCCTCTGGTGTCAGCATGATACCGCCAGCCTTTCTCCAAGACATTGATCTTGTCTGTACTGCTGCTTTTCTGCGCGATCCGTGCCAATTCCTGCTGGTCCAGAAAAATCGGGCAGTGCAGGGATCCGTGACGCCACCGTCGAAGAGTCATGTCTGGAAAACCAAGTGAAGCGGCCAATGAGTTGTCCATTTCTGCATAAGGAGGGTTCCAGTTGTCCAAGAAACAAGCGTTTGTCTCTGAGGATCTGCTGAAGATGCGTTTTGTCGGTCAGCCGACGCTCTCTCCCAACGGTCGGGAGTTCCTGTTTGTGCAAACTGAGATTCTGGAGAAGGAGAACAGTTATGCCACGGTGATCTACCGCCATGACGGCCAGAAGACAGCCGTCTTCACCAATCGGGGCGGGCAGCTCAAGGTGCGCGACGGTTCCCCGCGCTGGTCTCCCAACGGTGAGCAGGTTGCTTTCATCTCTAACCGGGGTGGAGCAAACCAGATCTGGTTGCTGGGGTTGCGCGGCGGTGAGGCTGAGTGCCTGACCACCTTGCCGAAGGGCGTGAACAGCTTCGCCTGGGCGCCTGATGGGCAGGGGATCTACTTCATCGCCAAGGAAGTGGTGGAGGAGCCCCAGCAGCGCGAAGGCAGCACCGCCCGGCGCATCACCAGATTGCGCTACAAATTCAACGGCGTCGGCTACTATGACAACTTCTATACTCAGGTGTACTACCTTAGCCTGTCAGATCGCCAGGTGAAGCAACTCACCACCGGCCAGCACAACTGCAACGGGGTGGAGCCATCACCCTGCGGTCGGTTTGTGTCCTTCATCTCCAACCGAGAAGAGGACGAGACTAAGGTACAGAACGATCTCTTCGTGCTCGATTTGGAGACCAATGAACTGCGCAACCTCACCGAGGGCAAAGGAGCTGCTTATGCTGCCCGCTGGACTCCATCTGGCACGCTGCTCTACACCGGCCATCAGAAGGGGATCTTCCCCGGCGGCTATCCGGAGCTACGCGAGATCGACCTGCAGACCGGCACAGACATCAACCTGATCGCGGGCTTCCCTCACCATCTAGGGAACACCGTGGGCGGAGACACCCGCTTTGACAGCGGTAGCCAGGGTCCTGTGCTCTCATCCGACGGGCAGGAGATCTACTTCGTGGCCACCGTCGGCGGCAGCAGCTATCTCTTCTGCTTCGAGCGGGCCAGCAGAGAAGTGAAGCAAGTGTTTGGTGAGGGGCAGATGTGCATCACCTCCTTCGACTTGCAGCAAGGGCAGTTGGTGGTGAACGTGGCGACACCGACCACCACTGGCGACCTTTGGTATGGTCCAGTGAACGGCAAACTGCAGCAGGTGACTGATCTCAATCGCGAACTGTTCCAGGACAAGTACATCGGCTGGCCGGAAGTGATTCATTTTCATCATCCAGATGGCACGGTGCTGGAGGGCTGGCTGATCAAGCCACGGGACTTCGTGGCCTCGGAGCAGTATCCGCTGGTGATGGAGATTCACGGAGGACCGCACGCTACCTTTGGCAATGCCTTCTTCCATGAGTTCCAAATCCTCGCCGGGCACGGTATGGGTGTGCTCTACACCAATCCGCGCGGCAGCCTGGGCTACGGTGAGGAGTTCGCCCGCGCCTGTGTCGGTGACTGGTGTGGCGTGGACGCAGATGATCTGCAGTTCATGGCTGAACAGGCGGCAGAGCTGGAGTGGGTGGACAAAGAGCGTCTGGGAGTAACCGGAGGCAGCCAGGGTGGCTACTTCACCAACTGGCTGATCGGGCACACCGACATGTTTGCCGCGGCAGTCACCCAGCGCAGCATGAGCAACCTTTATAGCAAGTACGGAGTAGCTGATAACGGTTGGAATGGAGACCGCTACGGCATGGGTGGACGCGAGCTATGGGAGGACGAGGATTTCCTGATGGAGCGTTCACCGATTCGCTATGCCAGGAATGTGAAGACTCCCACGCTGATCATTCACAGCGATGAAGATTTCCGTTGTCCGCTGGAGCAAGGTGAGCAGTGGTACGTGGCCTTGAAGCGCCTCGGGGTAGAGGTGGAGATGCTGCTTTTCCACGGCGAGAATCACGAACTCTCCCGCAGTGGCAGACCAGCCAACCGCCTGGTGCGATTGGACGGGATTCTGGATTGGTTCGCTCGCCATCTGCAGGTCTGATTGATCTGCGGGGCACTCGGGCTTTGCTGATTTGAATGCACAACCGGTGTTGCCGGCGCAGAGACTCATCGAATGCTCACGGCAAGAGGCACCCATGATCACGGGTGCCTCTTGGTCTTCTGCTTGCGTTGTTTCTGTTTTTGTTCGACAGCCTTCTCCTGTGCGGTCTTCGGCGGAGCCTCGGGACGGTCTTTGGCCAGCATCGATTGAATCACGGCCAGGACGATACAGCCCAGCAAAATGGACAGCGTGTCCAGCGAGGCCACAGCCGGGTTGAAGGTTCTCTGCAGATAGTATTTGGTGGTCAACCAGACCACACTGAACCCGACCACGTAGCTCCACTTGACCGTGCTTTTCGGAAGAATCGGTTCATGCCACCACTTGAACAACAGCCATCACCCTTCGCCATTTAGTTGTCGTCTGTTTCATCTGAATCATGAGTGTCTCGCAAGCCCATATGAAAGGAATGATCATCCTTGAAGTCAGAAGCCGTTCAACTGATGCAGGAGTACTTTGCTCCTGACCAGGGACAGGTGCAGCATGCACTGGCCGTCACCGAGTTTGCTGAGCGTATCTACACCGGAGAAAGGGTCGAACAGCCCTTCACGGCCCTCGTGGTCACGCTGGCCGGTCTGTTCCACGATGTCGGCATTCCTGAGGCGCTGCGCCTGCATGGCACCGCCGCCGGACCGTACCAGGAAGAGGCCGGTGAGCCGATCGCCCGCCGGCTGCTCACGTCGTTATCTGTGCGCCCGGATGTGCTGGAGCGCGTCTGCTATATCGTACGGCACCACCACAGTCAGGAATTCATCGACGGCCTCGACTTTCAGATTATCTTCGAGGCGGATGCCTTGGTCAACCTGCCTAACCGACACCGGGCAGGTCGCCTGACCGGTTCGCTGGCAGAGACGATTGCCCAGGTGTTTGTCACCGACACCGGGCGCAAGTTGATCACCGCCTGGGGAAGAGAGCAGGGCCTGCTCTAGGCATCTGAGAGACGGCTATCGGCAATCGCCGCTGGGGCCGGCGGGGCGCAGCATGCGCCCCCTACAAGACCGCGCGTCCCCACCGTAGGGGCGCCATGCATGGCGCCCGCCCCATCCCGAATCCGCCGTCAGGCCCTCGCCGCCCGCCGCCGCTGGCGCCAGGTGCGGATGCCCGCGATCAATGCGGCCACGAGTACAATCACTCCCGCGAGCGGCCAGAGCCAGATCGGCAGCGTGTCCACCTGCTGCAGTCGATCCGAGGTGCTCTGGTAGTAGACAGGCATCTCTGGCATCCCGCTTGCACCCAGCGGCAGTCCGGCAGCATATTCCAAGACCGTCTGCCAAACCTTCATCTCGCGACCATCCCGGTAGACGATAGCCTCTTCCACACTGCCAAGCGGCGTGCCCTGCTTGTCTTTCATCACCAGCGCCCAGCTCGGCAGCATCTCGCCGACCATGGGCAGAAACTTGGCCAGATAATAGTCCGAAATCACGTGGTAGAGCTGCTCATCTCCCCGCTGCAACGGCGTGTAATCGCTGCTCAACACGCTGTTCTGCACGCCGTCCCCAGTATAGCGCTCCGCCGTCAGCACTGAGCGGCCGGTGGGGATGGGCAGATTCTTGACCGGGATGGTGGCCAGGATGGCCCTGTCTGGGTCGAACTTCATCTTCAGTCCGGAGTATTGCAGGAAGTAGATGTCGCCCTTCAACTGCGAGAGCAATGTGCCTACCTCCAGCACCCGCCGCATTTCTTCGCCGGTGAAGTAGAACGAGACCAGAGGGTAGCCCGGCTGCTGGTCGGGACCGGCACCCAAACCAACCAGATTAACCAAGTCAAGCAGAGCAACCTGCCCCTCGGTGGCAGCCTGCTCGCCCGGCTCAATGCTACCGCGAATGACGCCATTTGCCTGAATGGCAAAATCCACCTTGTCTCCGGTGACCTCTTCGCCGACGAAACGCATGGCGTCGGCCACGAAGTTGCCAAACGGCGACTCTGACAGTTCGGGCTGGTTGGATACGGTGAAATCAGAATGCAGCACGGTTTCCGAAATCTGGTTGAAGCGGCCGCCCGTCATGCCGCCGAGCAACCGGTTCAGCCGGTCAGCGTACTGCGTCACCTGAGCGGTGAAGGTAGGGTTAAATGGGATCTTCTCGTCCAGCGGCAGGAGGTAAGGTTCATTCACCTCGGCGTTGCGCAAGCGGATTGTGTCCGCCTCCGGATCATATGCCACCCGCAGCAAGCCGAGATTGGCCAGCTTGGTACCGGTCTGCACGATGATCGTTTGATTGACCATAATCGGCTGCAGCAAGCTGCTGTGACTGTGGCCACCAATAATGATGTCAATGCCGGGCACGGCCTTGGCAATCACTTGATCCTCTTCATCTCCGCAATGTGAGATGGCCACCACTAGGTCCACGCCCGCTGCTTGTAGAGTTTGCACAGCTGCGCTTGCGGCTGCTTGCTGCTCCGAGAACTCGACCGGCGGGGCGGAGGGAGCAACCTCGCTCGCTTCGATGCCCATCAAACCAAAGAAGCCGATGGTCACGCCGTTTGGCAGTTGCTTGATATAGGTTTCCCGGATACCGACCTCACCCAAAGGGTGACCGGCCGGGATCACGGTGTTGCTGGCCACAATTGCTGTCTCTGCGGCTGCATCCGGATAGCCGGCCGCCCGCAGGTATTCAGCTAACACTTCTGGGCCATAGTCATACTCGTGGTTGCCGATCGTGATCACGTCGTATCCGAGTTGCTGCATCAGTGTCAGCTCGGGGGCCTGGCTGCCCAAGGCCAGCCAGGAGAATGGGGACCCGCTCAGGTAGTCTCCCCCGGAAATGAGCAGGCTGGGCTCACTCCCCAGGCGACTGCGCGTGTCCAGCACGGCCTGCGCCAGGCGGGCGAATCCGCCGGAAGAAGCATTGTTGCCACTGGCGGAGTAATCGACCAAAGGAGATGGCAACAGGGCTGAATGCTCGTCGTTAGTGTGCATGATGGTGAAGTAGATTTCGGGCTGTGCGGCTTGAGCTGCTGCCATCTGGGTCAACAGAGGCGAGAAAGTGCAAAGCACCATCAGAATGGCTGAGCAGACAGCGATGGCGCGTGGATGACGCATGCTATTACCTCCTTGCGGTTGTGGTCACCTACTATCTATTCGCCTTTGCTGGGAAAAGCCCTTCTGCCTAGGCGTGCGCGTAGCGGCTCTGCATGCCGAGCCGATTCTGGCACCAAGCGTACTGTCTGCTCCGAAAAAATCTCTCCCTGTTGCACCTCGGTAATCAATGATAGACTGCAGGTGTTAATCGGGCTGCACTGGGATTGGTGTCGCCCAGAGCGGAGGGATGAAAAGTGGAACTAGGTTTTCTGGCAGGTGAGAAGGTGCTGTTGCGGCCGTTTGAGGCCGAGGACATGGAGCACATGATCAGGTGGTACAATCAACCGGAGTTGCGGGCCTTGATTGGACAGGTCTATCCGGAGACCAAGCATTCAGCGGAGGACTGGTTCGAGCGACTGTGCACCGACCGTAGTCGTGTCTGGTTCGCGGTGGTGCGTCAGTCGGACGGAGTGGTTGTGGGGGAAGCCGGACTGCTGCGCATGGACTTCCCCTGGAAGACAACTGATCTGACCATGATCATCGGCGACGAGAGCGCTCGGGGGCAAGGGCTGGGCACCGAGGCAATCGTGCTGCTGATGGATTATGCCTTTGGCTATCTCGGCTTCCATCGCATTGCCATCGGTGTGGTCGGGTTCAACGACAAGGCCTTGCGCTTCTATGAGAAGGTCGGCTTCAAACGCGAAGGTATTCAACGCGATGGCTACTTCTATCGGCACAAGTTCCACGATTTTGTGATGATGAGCATCCTGGAGGATGAGTTCCGGGCGCTGCACGGCACACGGTGAAACAGAGAGGAGGGGCGAATGGCGCCTCCTCTCGTTGTTGCTGAGAGATAGCTAGAATCCTACTGCTGGAGCATCCGAATCGCGGCTACAAGCCGCTCCACCAAGTGCTCGTGGTACGCCCGGCCGCCCTCCCGGGAAGCCTTGCTCGGTTCACCCGAAACCCCGCCTGACTTCTCCGCCAGCACCTGCTGCTCGGCAGCGCTACTGGGCACATAACAGAGCGTGTCCAACGGGTAGCGGGGATCCACGCTGTACAATGACTGTGGCTGGTGCGGATAGTCCTTGGCGCGATCCATCTTGCAGAGCTCGGGATGACGATACCAGAGGTGTGAGCTCTCGATCTCTTCAGCGTGACCGACCGCACCCCAACCTAAGTCCTGCACAAACTCTTTGGACATGAACGCAGGGTCGAAGATCACGGCCCTCACCCCTAGTTCCCGCTTCACGCGCTCTCCCACGATTTGCAGCCAGGTGACGTTGACGATGCGGTGACCGTTCAAGAGGATGAAGTTCCTGAACCCATGCGCCTGTAGCGACTTGACTACATCCACCACCAGCTCCACCAGGATCTCCGGCCGGATGGTAATCGTGCCCGGCAGGACCATGTGATGCGGACTCCACCCAAACCAAAGGGGTGGAGCAACGGCCACTCCCGTCTGCTCCGATGCCGCTTCCGCCAAAGTAATCGCCACCATCGTGTCGGTACCCACCGGCAGGTGGGGCCCATGTTGTTCCGTGCTGCCGATCGGAAGCACCACTGTCCCTGCGCAATCGCCTACCAGTTCCTTGATCTCCTCCCAGGTCATCTCCTGCAGTCTGTTGATCTTGTTCATCCATTCGCCCTCCCCAGCAGTGCGCAGCACTGCGATCTAGATAGAGTGATTTTCGCTTGTCGAAAATCAGCTTGCACCATACAGCAGTGCGGAGCACTGCGATCTAACAAAGCGATTCTCGCTTTGTACCGCTGCCCAAGAATGTCATTGGCAGCGGGCGCCATGCATGGCTCCCCTACAGTAACGCGCGCACCCCCGCTCGCCCGTAGGGGTCGCATGCATGCGACCCGCTTCTAACAGATGGTCCGCTGGGCAGTTCCGCTACCTCGCCGAAACAACCCATATGGCACTCCCGTGTTCATTCGCGGCCTTCCATCGATAGACCTGCCCCTGAAGAATCTTCTCGCATCCATTCCGGTGGACTGGCAGTAGCTTGACCCAAATCGCATAGAGTGTATCAAGGACAAGTGGAAGGGGGAGTCTGCAGTGAATCGGCCGCAGCAGAAGGCACAGTGGATAGGAGCGTGGCCCTGGTTGGGCATCTTGTCGCTGGCACTGCTCGTTCTAGGCCAGCGTTTTCTGCAATGGCCGATTGGCACCCGGCTGCAGATGATTGGCATCTTCGCAGTCCGTTGCTTCCTGCAAGCCCTGCCCTTTGTCATCCTCAGCAGTATCGTCTCCACAATAGTCATCCATTACCTGCGAGACAGCGCCCTGCGCCAACTGCTGCCGCGCAGCCGGTCGCTCAGCCTGCTGGGGGCCTCCTTGCTCGGGGTGGCATTTCCGGTGAGCGGCGGTAGTGCCGCCATGATGGCGGAGCGCCTAGCCAAACAGGGGGCCTCGGTTGGCGCCGTCACCGCCTTCTTGCTGGCGGCGCCGCTGGTCAACCCCATCGTGCTGGCCTCCACTTATCGGGCCTTTGCCGGGTCGGTTGGGGTGACTGTCCTGCGGGGTCTCTGCGCCTGGCTATTGGCAGTTGCAGTCGCCGACCTGCTTGGCAGACTGCACCGCGATGCGCTGTTGCCTGTGCAGCCCGGCTTCTACCAACAGCCGGCCACCCTGCGCTTTGCTGCCGAGCAACGGGCTTCGCGCCCTTCACCCGGCATACTGATCAGACATGCTTTTCGCCAGATCTACCAGAGTGGCCGCTGGCTGATCATTGGCATCCTGCTGGTGACCGCGTGGCAGACAACTGCTCCCATCTATTTGAAGCATGCAGCGGCTGAACATGCTTGGCTAACCATTCCTCTGATGGCGCTGGCTGCATGGCTACTCTCGGTTGGGCCGGAAAGCGATGCTTGGCTGGTCAGAAGCTTGCTCGGGCAGTTCGCCGGCAGTTCGCTGCTGGCCTGGTTGTTACTTGCCCCCGTGATCCACCTCAGAAACCTGCGCAACCTGCAAAGGTACTTTGCCCCGGCGTTTGTGCGGTGGCTGGCGATCGCCAGCGTCACCGGCATGTTAGCGATATCCCTGCTGGCAAATCTGATCGGCATCGGCGGACAGTTGCCCCAGGACAGTGTCTTGACCGCCAGTTGGGCACCGCTCGCTTGCCGGTCAGCAGCCATCCCAGCCAGCTGCCTCACGCGACTGCCGGATGGTGGCCTGACCATCGAGTCGGAGAATTTCTTGGAGATGATGGAGAATCTCTGGTCGGCTGGAGACGAGATTACCGGACGACGCGTGGAAATGACCGGTTTCGTTTACAGCGATCCCACCCTCGGCCCCGAGGACTTCGTGCTGGCGCGGATGATGCTCACTGCGGAGAGCCGAGACCCGGTCGTGGCTGGGCTGCTCTGTCGCTGGCAGAAACGCAGCCATCTGGTTGACGGTCAGTGGCTGCTGGTGCAAGGCACGCTGGGTCGGCTCAACTTCTATGATCTGGGAGCAGGTGAGCTGCGCAGCATGCCATTCATCCAGGCGGAGCAACTGACCCTGATTGAGCCGCCAGCTGACCAGATAGTGAATTCTGAGCGGAGGTGACTTGATGACCTGGCCACCAGACTGGAACCTGCTGCTGACCATTTTCCAGAGCGTATTGCTGGAAGCCCTACCTTTCGTGCTGATTGGGGTTTTGGTTTCCGCACTGATTGAGGTGTTCATCTCACAGGACTTAATTCACCGCTTCCTGCCGAAGAACCGGCTGATCAGCCTGCTGGCTGCCTGTTTGCTGGGACTGCTCTTTCCACTTTGCGAGTGCGGTATCGTTCCGGTGGTCAGGCGGCTGATCAAGAAGGGAGTGCCAGTGTCAGCCGGCATTGCTTTCATGTTAGCCACCCCAATCATCAACCCGGTGGTGATCACCTCCACCGCTATGGCCTTTGCTCATCACCCGCGGATGGTGGCGCAACGACTGCTGGGCGGGTTCTTGGTGGCGCTGACGGTTGGGCTGGTGCTGGAGTTGCTCTATCAGGGTCGCAAGGCGGAACGGGTTTTACTCCCGGATCGGCATCACGATCATGGCCATGGACACGAGCATGACCACCACGGTCATGATCATGATCACGACCACGGACACATTCACGATGACCCTGCCAACGCACAGCGCTCCCGGCGTTCGAGGCTCTTCCCCAAACTGGCCACCACCCTGTCCCATGCTACCGACGAGTTCTTCACCACCGGACGCTACCTGATCATCGGAGCATTCCTGGCTGCTGCCCTGCAGAGCGTGCTCAGTCACCAGGTGCTGGATACGCTGGGGCAAAGCCAGATCGGATCCCGTTTTTCCATGATGGGGCTGGCTTATGGCCTCTCGCTCTGTTCAGAGGCGGATGCCTTTGTGGCCAGTACGTTCACTCACAGTTTCTTGCCAGGGGCAGTGTTGGCCTTTCTGCTGTTCGGCCCGATGATGGACATCAAGAACACGCTGATGTTGCTCGGCAACTTCTCCGCACGCTTTGTCATCTTGCTGATCGGGCTGATCGCCGTCACCGTCTTCGGATATAGCTTCCTGATCAGCGCAGCTCTCCCGATTTAGGCGAGAAGCGGAAAGGAGCAGAGAGATGAGTTCATCAGACGTCCGCAAGTGCGGGGAAGAAGTGCCGCTACGCCTGCTAATTCTGGTCGGGTGGTCCTATTGGCTCTGGCAGTTGGTCAGAGGAGGCCACCTACGGCTGTATGTGCATCCCCGTTTCTCCGGCCCTGTGCTTTGGGCGGCGTTCTTCCTGGCCACGCTGGCTGTCTTTCAGACGATTCGTTTGATTGGAGCCCGCGGCGTCAGGTCAACGCGGCTCCCACGCACTCGCCTGATCGCCTATATCGTGGTGCTGTTGCCATTGGTAGTAGGTTTCGCCCTGCCACCGCAGGGCTTGGGCAGCGGCCTGGTCGAGCACCGAGGAAGCTTTCTGCCGAGCGACGACGATCATACTTTGCAGGAGCAGGCCGAGCTCGAGTCGCTGTTTGTCAGCAGTAATGGCCGGCAGCAAGTATCTGCCGCTCAGTTTCGCAGTCTAGCTGGCCTGCTTTGGAGCAACCCGGCCGCAGCGATCGGAGGCAGTGTGGAGCTGACCGGTTTCATCTACCAGGCAGCGGGGTTACCTCCCGGCCAGTTCCTGCTTGCCCGCTATGAAATCTCCTGCTGCACCGCCGACGCGACTGTGGTGGCCTGCCTCTGTACCTTGGCCGAGGGGCAGGCACTGCCACCTGACGGCTGGGTCACCGTCCAGGGTGTTGTGTCCAGAGGAGAGTACCAGTCGCAGTCAGTCGGACTGATAGAAGTGGAATCGCTCACCACAACTGACCCGCCGACTGACCCCTACATCTACGCACACAGGTGAAGAGGCACAAGGTGATGGTTGCCCCGCAACCATCACCCTATTTTGATCACCGCATCCTGCGGAGTGCAGCGCGCCACAACCTAGAGACTGTCATTCCGAGCACTTCGCAGGCTCAGCATGAACTCCGCGAGGAATCTGATCCTGGTAGCGGCCCCCATGCAGGAAAAACGGCAGCAGTCATGGAAATCCCACGGGTCGGCCTATCTGCCGACCGAATGCCGCCTGTAAGGGAGGGACTACCCTATGCAAATGCCAACCCACATAGTCGCAGTGGCAGGGCTAATCGTCAATGACCAGGACCAGGTGCTGCTTGTCCTCAACTCGCGCCGAGGCTGGGAGTTTCCCGGCGGACAGGTGGAGGTCGGCGAGACCTTGATCGAGGCTCTAGAGCGCGAGACCCTGGAGGAGACGGGCATTCAGGTTGAGGTGGGCCGGCTCGTGGGTATATACTCAAACATCAAGGTAGGGGTGCAGACCGACGGCGTCAGCCCCGTCCCGACCAAAGTGATGCTGGACTTCACCGGGCGGGCGATAGGCGGCAGCCTGCGGGTGAGCGAGGAGCACCTGGAAGTCGGCTGGTTCAGCCGGGAACAGGCAGCTGAGATGGTCAGCAGCCCCAACCTGAAGGGCCGTCTGATGGTCATGCTGGCTGATCAGCCGGGAGTGACCTATCGCGCATACAGGACATCGCCTTACGAGGTGTACTCGGACAGGCTAGTCTAGCATTGCCTACCGCGTGCGCCACCGCATAGACAGGAGATTGAGACATGAAGATCATTGAGGCCCCCGACTACCAGAGCATGAGCCGCAAGGCCGCGAACATCATCTCAGCACAGGTGATACTCTTTCCGCGTAGCGTGTTAGGGCTGGCTACCGGCTCCACTCCGCTCGGCATCTACCGGCAGTTGATCGACTGGTACGCCAAGGGAGACATTGACTTTTCTGAAGTGCGGAGCGTCAATCTGGATGAGTACTGCGGACTCTCTCCAGATCATCCGAACAGCTACCATTACTACATGCAGGAGAACCTCTTTCGGCAGATCAACATCTGGCCCTGCAACGCCCACATCCCGAACGGACTAGCCACGGACATTGCTGCTGAGTGCGCCAGGTACGACCGACTGGTTGCCGAACTCGGAGGCATTGACCTGCAGCTGCTGGGGATTGGCAACAACGGGCACATCGGCTTCAATGAGCCCGACGAGGATTTCGATAAGATGACCCATCAGGTTTGGCTGAAGCCGAGCACCCTTGAGGCCAACTCTCGGCTCTTCGGCAGCATCGATGAAATGCCCCGCTCCGCAATTACCCTCGGGATCAAGGCGATCATGCAGGCAAAGAAGATTTTGCTGGCGGTGAGCGGCGCCAGTAAAGCCGAGATCCTAGAACGGGCGCTGTTTGGCTCGATCACCCCGCGGGTACCGGCCTCCATCTTGCAGTTGCATCCGGATCTGACGGTGGTGGCCGACAAGGATGCGCTGGGGGCGGTGTATGCCAAGCACCCAAAGTAGATAAGTCACACTACCGCTAGATGGCTCTGTTACCAAGGCAAATGTTACGCCAATTGGCAGGGTTCTCACTCAGTCTGTCGAAATCCAGAGTAGTAGGTCGCAATCTGTCGGAATGTGTCGGAACAGATGGGCGACCATAGACGGAGGAGTGAGAGTATGAAAAGCATCAAGTGGCGCCTGTTAACCCCGATTGCCATTGTCGTCAGCATCATGGTCGTCGTGCTGGCATCTGTCAGCTATGGACTGGCACAGCAGGCCCTGGTTGAGAAGATCGACGAGGCCAATAGCCAGGCGATAGCCGGTCTGCAGAAGACAATCAGCGCCAAGTTGGAGAAGTGGACAGCTCAAGTAAGGGTACTGGCGTCCATGCCCGTGGCTCAGACTATGGACTGGAGCCGGTTGTACCCGTATCTAGAAAAGAACATGGAGCAGTTCACGGATTTTGAGATAGTGTTCCTGGCGGATCGCACGGGGGCATTCAACACAACCTTGCACGCTACGGGCAATATCGGCGACCGCGACTACTTCGCCCCGGTGATGGCGGGGGAGACAGTGGTTTCGCAGCCGGTCGTCTCCAAGTCCACCAACGAGGCGATCGTGGTCATTGCCTCGCCGGTACGCAGTCAATCTGGCCAGGTGATTGGGCTGATGGCGGGCACCATTACGTTGACCCGTCTGACAGAACTGGTCAATGAAGTGGAGTTCGGCGCCGGCGGTTATGCGCTGATGACGGACAGCACGGGTCTGGTGGTTGCTCACCCTGAGGAGGAGAAGGTACTCGCTGCCAACCTGCTGGAGAGCGACGACCAATCCATGGTCGCATTGACGCGGCGCATGGTCGCGGGCGAGAGCGGCGTGGAGAACTATACATATGAGAGCGTGAACAAACGGGGGGCCTTCGGCCCGGTGCCGGAGCTCGGTTGCTCGTTGCTGGCGGTAGTCAATGAATCAGATATGATGGCTCCCGTGAATCGCTTGGCCACGCTGATCGCTCTGGTGGGGATTGCCTCATTAGCGTTGATCGTCGTCCTGATCTACTTCTTCACCAGTAAGCTGGTGTTGCCGGTGGTGCAGATGGCCAAGCTTAGCGGGGTGGCTGCTGCCGGTGACTTCACTCAGTCCTTGGAAATCAATGGTGTTGGTGAAATCGGAGAGTTGGGCACTAACTTCAGCCAGATGGTTGCTGCCATGCGGCAGTTGATCACGCAGGCTGGGGCGTTGGCCGACAACGTATCCAGTTCGGCCCAGGAGATGGCTGCATCTTCTCAGGAGGCGGGCCAGGTGTCTGACCAGATCGCCCGTACCGTAGAGGAGTTGGCCCGTGGCGCTGCTGACCAGAGTGCTGCTGCTAGCGACGGTAATGGGTTGGTGGAGTCGATTGTCATGGGCCTCGGTAGTTTGACGGAGACGATGGGCGAGCTTTCTCAGTTGATTGAGAATGCCACCGGCTCGGTCCAAGTCGGTCTTCAGTCTATCGACAGACAGCAGGTCAAAATGCAGGAGAATGCCTCGATGGCACAAGCGGTTGGGACAGCTGTGAACGAACTGGCCAATAAGTCCGAGCACATCGGTTCGATTGTGGAGTCGATCACGCAAATAGCCCGCCAGACAAACTTGCTGGCTTTGAACGCCGCAATCGAGGCGGCTCGCGCTGGCGAACAGGGCCGCGGCTTTGCGGTTGTGGCCGAAGAGGTGCGCAGGCTGGCGGAGCAGTCGGCGACATCGGCCACGCAAATCTCCCAGCTGATCGAAGAGATGCGGGCAGGGGTGGCTCATGCAGTGCATGAAATGGTGCAGGCTGGTCGGGCTGTGGAGGAACAGAAGCTGGCCGTGGATGAAAGCGCTACTTCGTTCCACGAGATCGCTGACTCAATCAATCGCGTGGAGTCAGTTGCTAGGCAGACTGTGGCCACGGCGCAGGAACTCAATCAGCAGGCTGGCGTGGTTGGGGATCGCATCGGTAACATCGCTGCCATTGTGCAGCAAGCAGCGGCAGGAACGGAAGAAGTCTCCGCGTCGACGGAGGAGCAGACAGCAGCGATGCAGGAACTGGCCGCTCTCTCCAGGACGATGGCGGAACAGGCTGCACAGCTGCAATCGAACATACGTCGTTTTCGGGTCTAGCAGGGTCAAACAGCAAAAGAGTGCAGTCAGACAGGGGGCAGCCGATGGGCTGTCTCCTGTTTTGTTGCGACGCAGATACGATCTGGAACTGTTCTTTACACTGATTTGCCCAGAAATGGCGGTGTATAATGCAGGGGGCAGATGGGAGGGGTAACAATGAACATTCCTGTGAAACAATACATGGCACTACTCGCCAGGTACCTACGTCCTCAGCGGAAGCGGGTCGCCTTCCTGGTGGTCCTCATCCTCTGCGGGCTGGTAATGCAACTGGCCAAACCGCAGATTCTGCGGGTGTTCATTGATACTGCTACCGGCGCCCGAGCTGGGGTCAATCTAGTGGCGACCGCCTTGCTGTTCATGGTGGTAGCTGTCCTCACCCAGGCATTGACCGCCTACTCCCGCTACGTGAGCGAGGATGTGGGTTGGACGGCAACCAACCAACTGCGCAACGACTTGGCCACGCATTGCCTCAACCTGGACATGTCCTTCCACAAGAATCATACCTCGGGTGAGATGATTGAGCGGTTGGACGGTGACGTTACCAAGTTATCCAACTTCTTTTCCCAGCTGGTTGTTGGGATTCTATCCAACGTGCTGCTGCTGCTTGGAGCGGTGGTGATGCTGTTCCGGGAAGATACTCTGGTCGGCATCGGCCTTAGCATCTTCGCTGTTTTTTCGGTGGTAGTCCTCACCTACCTGCGCAACATTGCAGTCCCTTACTGGACAGCCGATCGGCAGAACAGCGGCATGTTTTTTGGATTCTTGGGTGAACACCTGGCCGGTACCGAGGATATCAAGGCCAATGGGGCCGTGGGCTATGTGATGCACCGTTTCTATCGGCGGTTGCGCGAGTGGCTGCCGGTGGTGCGCAAGGCCTATCTGGCTGGCGTCACCATGTGGATTGCCACCATCATCACCTTCACGCTGGCCAACGTGATCGCCTTTGGGCTCTGTTGGCATCTTTGGCGCACGCAGGCTATCACCATCGGCACTGTTTATCTGATCGTCAACTACACCGAGTTGTTGCGTCGACCGATCGAGCAGATCCGCACTCAGATGCAGGAACTGCAGCGAGCCAGCGCCAGCATCAGTCGCATCAGCGGGTTGCTGCTGATTGAGTCCAAAGTCCAGGATGGCCCGGGAACAGAGTTGCCGGTCGGCCCCCTGGCCGTTGAGCTAGACGATGTCAGCTTCGGCTACGAAGAGAGCGACACTGTGCTGCAGGGCCTGTCCTTCCATCTGCAGCCAGGTAAGGTGCTGGGGTTACTCGGTCGCACCGGCAGCGGCAAGACGACTCTAGCCCGGTTACTGCTACGCCTGTATGATCCGACGGCAGGCACCTTGCGCTTCGGCGGGGTTGATGCCCGGGAGGCGAAACTCGGCCATCTTCGGTCAAGGGTCACCCTGGTTACCCAGGATGTGCAGTTGTTTCAGGCATCCGTGCGGGACAACCTGACCTTCTTCGACCAGCAGATTTCCGATGACAGAATTAGCGCAGTGTTGTCGGAGCTCGGCCTGGAAGATTGGCTGCGCTCGCAGCCCAACGGCTTGGACACCGTGCTCGGTTCCGGAGGCAACAGCTTCTCCGCTGGGGAGGCGCAGTTGCTCGCCTTTGCCCGCTGCTTCCTGGCCGACCCGGCAGTGGTCATCCTGGATGAAGCGTCTTCACGGCTTGACCCGGCCACCGAGCAGCTGATCGAGCGGGCCATCACCAAGCTGCTCCAGAACCGCACCGGCGTGATCATCGCTCATCGGCTGGAAACTGTCGAGCGCGCTGACGATATCCTTATTCTCGAGCATGGCAGTGTGATTGAGCACGGCCCGCGTCTTGAGTTGCTGCACAACCCCGGTTCGCGCTTCAGCCGCTTGCTGCAAACTGGCCTGAAGGAGTTGCTGGCATGAAGCATTCTCGTTTGATTTGGCGGTTAATCACTTACCGCCCGTGGCTGTACCTGGCGAACGCATTGGCTTGGACTGCGATTCACACTCTGCCGGTGCTACCCGGACTCATTTCCAAGGCGTTCTTCGACTCGCTCACCGACGAGGTTGCCGGATTGAACATCTGGACGATCGTCGCCATGCTGGCTGGCGTCGCCTTGACCCGCGTCTGCTGCATCGTCTTGGGTGCCCTGACTGATTCTAAACACCGCTTTTCCATGAGTGCTTTGCTGCGTCATAACATGCTGCAGGCAATCCTCCGCCGCCCCGGTTCGCAGGCGATTCCCTGCTCACCCGGTGAGGCGGTCAGCTACTTCCGCGAGGACGCGGAGGCGGCAGAGGATGTGATCTCTTGGACGGTGGACATGATCGGCAATATTACTTTTTGCCTGGTGGCCGTGGTGGTGCTGATCAGCATCAGTCCTCGCATCACTCTGTTTGTCTTTCTACCGCTGGTGGCGGTGTTGGTGATCTTCGCGCGCGCCACGCACAAAATTGAGGCCTATCGTCAAGCCAGCCGCGAGGCGACTACTGAAGTAACCGGCTTCATTGGAGAGGCGTTCGGTTCAGTGCAAGCGTTGCAGGTGGCACGGGCTGAGCAGCACGCCATCCGGCATCTGAAGCTGCTCAACGACAAGCGGCGCCTGCTGATGCTGCAGGACAAAGCTTTCAACCTGCTGCTCGATTCGGTAAGCAGCAGCACTGTCTGGATCGGCACCGGGTTCATCCTCATTTTGGCCAGCCAGGCAATGCAGCGCGGCGATTTCTCCGTCGGCGATTTTGCGCTGTTTGCTTACTATTTGGACTGGGTTACTGGCGCCTCTGAGTTCTTCGGCTATTTCTTGGCCAGATTCAAGCAGACGGCTGTATCCTTCGACCGCATGCTCGAGGTGGCGCCAGGCAGCACGCATGCGGATCTGGTGGTGCACAACCCGCTGCATTTGGAGGGCGGTTTGCCTGAGGTGGCAGCAACTGCTGCCGCCGGCGACAGTTTCCGTGAACTTGCGGTCAGCGACCTGTCCTTCCGCTATCCCGGCAGCGCCAAGGGCATTCATGGCGTGAGTCTGCGCATCCGCCAAGGGGAGTTTGTGGTGGTCACTGGGCGCATCGGCTCAGGCAAGACTACGCTGCTGCGGGCCATCCTCGGCCTGGTGAATCGTGAATCCGGTGAGATTCTGTGGAATGGTCAGCCGGTGGACGATCCGGGTGGCTTCCTGACCCCGCCCCGGGCCGCCTTCACCTCGCAGATACCGATGCTCTTCAGTGACACGGTGCAGGGCAATATCCTGCTCGGTCAAGCTGAAGAGCGAATCGATGTTGCTGCGGCTGTGCATACGGCGGTGCTTGAGCCCGATCTGGAGCAACTCGAGTTGGGGCTCTCGACTATGGTTGGCAGTCGCGGAGTGAAGCTCTCCGGCGGTCAGGTGCAGCGCGTGGCGGCGGCGAGGATGTTCGCCCAGAATGCCGACTTGATGGTGTTCGACGATTTATCCTCCGCCCTGGATGTGGAGACAGAACGACTGATGTGGGAGCGGGTGTTTGCCAGGCGGGATGCGACCTGCCTGGTCGTCTCGCATCGTCGCGCCGCTCTGAAGCGGGCAGATCACATCGTCGTGCTAAAGGAGGGCGAAGTGATCGACGAGGGCACCTTGGAAGGCCTGCTGCAGCGTTGCGACGAGATGCGCCTGCTCTGGCGCGGCGACCAGGTTGGAAACGAACAGGAGTTGGAGGCCCTGCGGCAGCTGCGGAGCGCAGGTGCCGGCGATTAGCAAGCAAGAAGGGGCCGTCGCAATAGTACCCCATGAACAGCGCAAGAGAGACGACGACTGTCGTCTCTCTTGCGCTTACGTGCACAAACGTTCTCCATAAGTTGCGATGGCGCAAGCGCGGGGCGCATGCATGCGCCCCCTACGGGGCCGGGATATGTTCGTAGGGGCGCCATGCATGGCGCCCGCTTGACGACGAGCTTTTTGCGACAGCCACTATTGGCTACTTCTGCTTATCTGGCTGTTGTTCTTAAGAACCGGATTAGATTCTCATACACCTGCTCCTGCATCAACTCCACCGACACTCCCTTGATCGCCGCTGCCTCTGCCAGTGTCGCACGCAGCACGTCGGGAACGTCGTTCAGCGTGCAAGGCTGGTCCAGTGCCCAGGTGACGGCGCCGGTGCCGTCAGTTTCTGTGAGCAGCCGGTTGAGGGGCACCTGACGGCAGACCTCGCGCACGGCGGGGTTTTGCTGGATGTCCGGTCCGAGGGTGAAGTAGCAGCCGAGGTCAATGTACCCGGGCAGATGCTCCGGCGGGCCGGAGTACCAGTGTACGATCGTCTGAGGCGGTGTGTGTTGCTGCAGCAGTTGCAGGATCTCAGCCTCGGCGCCTTTGGTGTGCAGCATCACCGGTTTCCGCAGTTGCACCGCCAACTCCAGTTGGTGCAGAAAGACGGCGCGTTGTCGGTCGAGCGGGGTGGTGGCCCAGACGGTGTCCAGGCCAATCTCCCCGATGATTTGTGCTTGGTGCAGCCAGGCATCCATGACGTCCTCCGGGAAGTCGGCTGCGTACCAAGGATGCAGGCCGAAGGTGGGGATGATGCGCTCTGAGCAGCGCGCGAGGTCGGCCACCAGCTGGCACTGGTCCGGGCGGGTGGCGGCCACCAGTTGCCAGAGCCCGCGCCCAGCGAGCGTGGCGGCCGCGGCGTGCTGCGCGGGGTCGATATGGGTATGGGCATCCACAAGCTTCATCGCTATTCCTCCAGTGCTTGGTGCACTTTATGCTTGACTGAACCCATGGTCAGCAGCCAATCCCAGGTGCGCCCGGCGGGCGGGTGGGGGATGTCCACGGTCAGGGCGATCCGCGCGGGCCGTTTGGACAGCACATAGATGCGGTCCGAGAGATAGACAGCCTCGTCGATGTCGTGGGTGACCAACACGATGGTGCGGCCAAGGCGCGATCGCAGTTCGGCCAGCCAGGTCTGCAGGCGCTGCCGGGTGATCGCATCCAGAGCGCCGAACGGTTCGTCCAGCAGCAACACCTCAGCCTCTGAGAGCACTGTGCGCAGGAAAGCGGCTCGCTGGCGCATTCCGCCGGAGAGCTGATCGGGATATTTGCCCTCGTAGCCAGCTAGGCCAAACTCTGGGAAGTAGCCGGCCGCCCGTTCGCGTGCTGCCGGCTTGGCCACTTTGCGCAGGATGAGTGGCAGACAGACGTTATCCAGTACTGTGCGCCAGGGCATCAGTAGGTCCTCCTGCGGCATATAGGCGAAGTGGCTGGAAATGCCGCTGAGGGGCTGATCGCGCAGCAACACCTCGCCGCGAGCGCCCGGCAGCAGCCCAGCCAAGATGTTCAGCAGGGTGCTCTTGCCGCAACCGGACGGTCCGAGGACGCTGATGAACGCACCGGCAGGTGCCGCAAAGCTGATCTTGTCCAGCACCTGCTCGCCCGCGTAGGCGAAGCTGAGGTCTCGCACCTGCAAGTCCATGCTCACTCGAACAGCCTCCTATTTCGGCAGGAATTCGTTGGTAAATGCCTCCTGGGCTGGCATATCCTTGGGAATCAGGTTGTTTTCGAGCATGAAGTCGGTGTAGGCGTCCCAGACTTCCGGCTTCATTTCCCCCCAGCGGGCGGCGTCCTCCATGTACTTCGGAGACAGGTAGGTCTGGCTCCGACGCAGGAAGTCTGCATCGTACTCAGGCGCTGCCTCAGCCAGAATGTCTGCGGTGACGGTCGGATCTGCGATGGCATCGGCATAGCCTTTGCTGGTGGCGGCCAGGAACTTGCGGGCCAGCTCAGGGTCGTCGTTCAGCAGTTGCTCAGAGGCGATGATCACCGGAGTGTAGTAGTCTAGGCGTTGGTCGAGTTGGCGCAGTTCGATGTAGTTCAGCGGGAAATCCTGCATCTCAGCCTCGATGCCGGTCCAACCATAGTAAATCCAAGTGAGATCAACCTTGTCCTGCATGGCCGCAAAGCCGGCGTCGTCGGCGGTGGCGATGGTCAGCTTGGAGAAATCTGCTCCTGCCTTCTCCATTACCGCCTTGATTACGGCTTCCTCGGCGGGGGAGCCCCAGCCGACATAGGTTCTGCCCTCAAAGTCCTTGGGGGTCTGGATGTTCTTTGGCGCGTACGAGGCAAAGCCGGAAGTGTTGTGCTGAATCACGGCCGCGATGGCCTTGATCGGCAACGGCTCGGCGGCAGTGCGGGCGTAGGTGACGTCCTCCTGGTAGGAGATGCCAAACTGGCCTTGCCCGGTGGCGATCAGCGTGGCGGTGGTGCCCTCCGACGGCTGCACGATTTCCACGTCCAGTCCTTGTTCGGCGTAATAGCCCTTGGACAGTGCAACATAGAGGCCGGTATGGTTGGTGTTTGGCAGGTAGTCCAGGATGACTCGCACCGGCTGCAACTCGGGCGGCTTGGCAGTGGAACAGGCGGCCAGGGCGAAGACCAGAGTGAGAGAAAGCAAAACGACCAGATACTTCTTCATTGATTGTCACCTTCCTCAATAGTTTGTGAGTTTTGTCTGTGACGGGCCCAGGGCGTGAGCAGATACTCAAACCCGCGGACTACTGCATTGAGCAACAGGCTGAGCAGCACGATCAGGGTAACCACAGCAAAGACTCGGTCCAGCATGTAGGCATTCTTGACGCGCAGCATGTAGAAGCCAAGCCCCGCGCTGCCGCCCAGCCACTCGCCGACTACCGCTCCCATGATGCTGTAGGTGGCAGCCACCCTTAGCCCGGAAAAGAAGGACGGCGCTGCGGCTGGCAGCTTGATCAGACGATAGATGTCCAGACGGCTGGCCCCCATTGTGCGCAGCAAATCGACCATCTTCACCGGCACTTGCCCCAGTCCGTCAGCCAAGCTGACCGCGATGGGGAAGAAGCACATCAACACCACGGTGATCACCTTGGGGGTGAGGCCAAAACCGAAGTAGATGATGAACAAGGGAGCGAGCACGATGATCGGCACTGACTGGGAGACGACCATCATCGGGTAGACCGCTTGCCGGAAAAGAGGCCAGGCATCCATGGCCATGGCCAGGAGGGCCGCCAGAGCAGTGGCAATGACCATGCCGAACAGCGACTCGCCTAGGCTGACCAGAGCATGCGGCAGCATCACTGCTGACTGCTGCACCAGCGCTGTGAGCACCTGGCTGGGAGCAGGCAGCAGATAAAGAGGAATGTTTCTGATCTGCACTATTGCCTCCCAGGCGATGACCAGCAGGAGAGGCAGGAGCAGGGGCAGCAGATGACGCAGCGGTTTCTTCATGAATCCTCCACACGAGAGACCAGTTGGTGCTCTCCTCCATAATATGACAGCAAAAAGCTCCACCCGGCAAGGTGGAGCAGTTCTGTATCAGAATCGCTTTCTCCCTACGTCGGCATTATCCGCATCAGGTAAAAGGGTCGAAGCACGCCGCTTCCTCTCAGGCCAACAGTCTGACCTCCCCCGAGTGCTATTCAGTTTGATTCCACCCAGATTATAATTAACCTATACGCTCACGTCAAATCATCATAATCTAGTTCTGGGCTGAAAATAGCACCGGAGAGGCCATGGCACGGTTTCAGCACACGCATGCCCATCCCCCGGCGCGGCGCATTTCACACACAGTCAATTCAGCTGATTCGATCAGAACTGTCCTCCGCCAGGCGTAGTGGAGGGCTGCCGCCATGAGCATGATAGAGAGAGAACCCTGATCTTGCTGGAAGGCTTTCATCAGATCCATCAGAACATAGTATGCAAGGAGGATGAGTATGAAGTCCATTTATCTAGCGGGAGGATGTTTCTGGGGAGTCGAGGCTTTCCTGCAACGGCAAGCCGGAGTGCAGGACACCACCGTCGGTTATGCCAACGGCAAAACCGAGAACCCCACCTACGAGCAGGTCTGTCGAGAGAATACAGGGCATGCTGAGGCCGTGCTGGTGGAGTACGACGAACAGCAACTGCCATTGCCGCGGCTGCTGCAGAAGTTCTGGAGCATCATCGACCCGACAGTGCTCAACCGACAAGGACCTGATCGCGGGGTGCAGTACCGCACCGGCATCTACTACACTGATGCGGCGGATCTGGACCTGATCAAGCAGTCGTTGGCCGATGAACAGGGCCGTTACCAGCGGCCAATCGTCACCGAGGTGGAGCCATTGCGGAACTTCTACCCGGCTGAAGAGTATCATCAGGATTATCTGCAGAAGAACCCAAACGGCTACTGCCATATCAAGCTGGAGTAGTGAGGGTGGGACAGGGGGACGGTTTGAGGGGCCCCCTGTCCTATTTTGTAGGCGCAGGATTTCGCTGATGGGCGTCCAATATATACCGCAAGTCGGAAAAAGGAGTGATGTCGATGTCGCGGATCACCATTGATCAGATCCTGGCAGTGAAATATCTGGGTGAGTGGGACTGGTCACCGGACAACCAGTGGATCAGCTACCTCTGGAATGATGGCGGAATAGCTGATTGCTGGCTGGTGCTGACTAGCGGCGGCGAGGCCAGGCGTCTGACCTGGGCGCGGAAACAGGTGGCGGCTTCCGCCTGGAATCCGGCAAGTGGCGTCTTGGCGGTGGTGATGGATAGTGACCTCTACTTGGCGGAGCCCGAAGCTGGTTGGTTCACTCTCAGGCGGATCACGGCCACCGGTGACGTGGGCAATACCCTGGCCTGGAGCAAGGATGGGCAGATGTTGTTGCTCAGCATGGCCGGCGCCTATCATCTGCTGGGCGGTGCCGAGCTTTGGCGGAAGGTGAAGTTGCCTGGCAAGCCACTGTCCGCAGTATGGTCACCGGATAGTCAGCATCTGCTCGTCTGCTTGACCGATGAGGACTACCGCGACCGGCTGGTTCTGACTACACGAGAAGGCACTGTGCTCTGGATGACTGACAGCAATCAGACGGGTGTCTCCGGCGCCCATTGGGTGGATGATCAGCGCTTCATCTATCAGGTGAGCCAGGACATTCGGCGGGTTCATGATTGGTATCTGGCAACCTTGCCAAGCGGCAGGGAGTGGGCTGACTACAGTCTGATCAGCGAGCAGCAGAAGCTGAGACCCGAGATCAAGCATCTCTGGCACGAGGAACAAGCGGATCGGCGGGGGGCGCTCTCTTTCTCCGGGGTGCTGCCGAGCCCCGGCGGCAAGCATCTGCTCTTCAGTCTGGAGCTGGACGGTTGGTTGCACCATTATCGCTTCGACCTTGATTCCGGCCAAATGGAACAATTGACTGCGGGCGAGTGCGAGGACTTTGGCCAGGCCGGCGACCGACCGCATTGGTCTCCCGATGGGCAGCGCTTTGTCTACGCCAGCAACCGGGGCGACTTGATCAGGCGTGACCTCTGGGCCTATGACCTGGAGAGCCGCAGCGAGCGGCAGGTGACCGACTTCCCGGTGACCAACCTGCAGCCGAAATGGTCGCCTGACGGTCAGCGCATCGCTTTCGTGCACTGCGATGAGCTTAGGGCGGCCGATCTTTGGGTGCTCAACCTGACCGATGGACAGCTGCGGCAATTGACCGATTCCATGCCGGCCGGATTGGCAGACAAGCTGCAGCCGCAGGAACACATTAGCTACAAGGGTGCACTCGATTGGGACATCGACGGCTTCCTCTTGAAGCCCAGCAATTTCGACCCGAGCAAACGTTATCCAGCGCTGGTCTGGGTGCACGGTGGACCGATCCGACAGTTGCGCGGCAGTTGGCATCCGTCCTATTCCTATGCGCACTTCTATGCGGTCAACCAGTACCTGGCCGATCAGGGCTACGTGGTCCTTTCCGTGAACTATCGCGGCGGCATCGGCTACGGCAAGGAGTTCCGCTTCGGGCTCTATCAGAAGATGGGCGTGGATGACGTACGGGATGTGGTCAACGCCGGGCGCTACCTGAAGCAGTTGCCATATGTCAATGCGGATAAGGTGGGGGTCTATGGCCTGAGCTATGGTGGCTACATGACGCTGCACTGCCTGACGCAATACCCAGAGGAGTTCGCGCTCGGCGTCAACTTCGCAGGTATTTGGGACTACGCCCAGTGGGCCCGTTGGATCGAGAGCCGCAGCCACCGTGGCGGCACGCAGTTTGCCTGCTTCTTCTGCGGCATGCCCTCGGATGCGCCCGAGCTGTACGCCCAGGGTTCTCCAGTCACTTTCCGGGAGAACCTCCGTCGCCCGCTGATCAACTTCCAGGGTACCAAGGACGCCAACGTCGACTTTGCCCAACTCGACCGCATCGTGGACGACTGCGTGCAGCTGGGCAAGACCTATGAGGCATATTACTATCCGAACGAGGTGCACATGTTCGCCCATCGCCACACCTGGCGCGATGTGCTGCCCAAGCTGGAGCGTGACCTGGCTAGGTACCTGAAATAGCAGCGACTCTGTCATGCTGAGTGACGCCCGGTGTCATTCTGAGCGCAGCGAAGAATCTTGTCCCCGATGCCCCTTATGGTTGTCAGTCTGAGCGCAGCGAAGAATCCATCCCTGGGTCCATTGCGTCTGTCATTCTGAGTGCAGCGAAGAATCTGTCCCCGTATGTCCGTCCCTGTGCCCCCCCTGCGGCTGTCATTCTGAGTGAAACGAAGAATCTTGTTCCTTCAGTAGAAATAAGGAGTGATCCGATGAACCAGCGCATGTACATTCTTGACGTGTTCGCTGAGCAGAAGTATGCCGGCAACCAACTGGCTGTGATCAGGGATGCGGCCGACCTCAGCGGCGAAGAGATGCTGACCATCTGCCGTGAGATGAACTATTCGGAGACAACATTCATCCTCTCGGATCAGGAGCGTCGGGGTGGCTATGACGTGCGCATCTTCACTCCCGGAGAGGAAGTGCCGTTCGCCGGTCACCCCACCCTGGGAACTGCTTGGCTGATCCAGCAGCAGATCATAGGGCGACCGGTGGAGCAGGTAGTGCTCAATTTGCAGGTCGGCCAGATCCCGGTGCAGTTCAGCTACGACCAGAGCGGTATGCCGGATGTGCTCTGGATGCGGCAAATGCCTCCGCAGTTCGGGCGCTCGTTCAGTGCCGAGGAGATGGCGGAGGTGCTCGGCATCAGGGCGGAGCAGGTGGATGCGCGCTTCCCTATCCAGGAAGTGTCCACCGGACTGCCATTTGTGATTGTGCCGCTGCGTGACTTGGCGGCAGTGCAAGAGTGTCAGACCAACACCCGGGCGCTGCTCAAGTTGCTGGAGTCGGCCAACGCCAAGAACGTGCTTGTGTTTGCCGCAGAGACACATCATCCCGAGAATGACCTGCACGTCAGGGTGTTCACAGATTGTCTGGGCATTCCGGAGGATCCAGCCACCGGCAGCGCCAACGGCTGCCTAGCCGGTTATCTGGCCCATTATTGCTATTTCGGATCCCCGTTGGTAGATGCCAGGGTGGAGCAAGGGTATCAAGTGGGGCGAGAGTCACTGTTGCTGCTGCACTCAGAGGCGAAGGCCGATGGAATAGAGGTCCGGGTGGGGGGACGAGTGGTGCTGGTGGCGAAAGGCGAGCTCGTCTAGCGCGTCCTGTGTCAAAAAGGTCCGTCCCCGCTGCTTCGGCGTGGCAACAGGGACGGACCTTTCTGCCACGGGATGTTTCTTGACTTGTGGGGGCTCTGCTGATAAACTTATTGGCAACAACTTCATGGGTGATGAGGAAGAATATCCTGCTTTTGGCCGTGCTAGCGAGTTGGGAAGGGTGTAAGCCCAGCGACGGTGGGGCAGGGGGGCGCTTCTGAGCCTGGGTGACTATCGAGGTGGGCCTCATCGAGGCCAAAGAGGGTGGAACCGCGGAAGCTGACAGGCCTTTCGTCCCTTGCGAGGGATGCGTGGCCTGTTTTATTTTACCTCGAGGAGGCAGAAAATGATGGCAGAACGTGTGACAATGGAAAAGCTGGTGGCCCTCTGTAAAGCGCGTGGTTTCATCTTCGCCGGTTCAGAGATCTACGGTGGCCTGGCCAACACCTGGGACTACGGCCCCTTGGGCGTGGAACTGAAGAACAATATCAAGCGCGCCTGGTGGCAGAAGTTCGTGCAGCAGTCGCCCTACAACGTTGGTTTGGATTCGGCGATCCTGATGAACCCGCAAACCTGGGTAGCATCCGGCCATCTCGGCAACTTCGCTGACCCCCTGCTCGACTGCCGCGAGTGCCGTTCGCGCTACCGGGCTGACCACCTAATTGAGGAGTCGGCGGCAGCGGCCGGTGAGCAGGTGCACGTGGAGGGCCTCAGCAATGCAGAACTAAGGGTGCTGATCGATCAACGCGGCATCGTTTGCCCCAAGTGTGGCGCCAAGAACTTCACCGACATCCGTCAGTTCAACCTGATGTTCAAGACTTTCCAGGGTGTGACGGAAGACTCAAAGGCAGAGATCTACCTGCGGCCGGAGACAGCGCAAGGTATTTTCGTCAACTTCAAGAACGTGCTGCGTACCAGCCGCAAGAAGCTACCCTTCGGTATCGGCCAGATCGGCAAGTCATTCCGTAATGAGATCACTCCCGGCAACTTCGTCTTCCGCACCCGCGAGTTCGAGCAGATGGAGCTGGAGTTCTTCTGCAAACCGGGCGAGGACCTGCAGTGGTTTGAGTACTGGCGTTCCTTCTGTAAGCAGTGGCTGCTGTCCATCGGCATGACAGAAGAGCGCCTGCGTCTGCGCGATCATGATCCGGAGGAGCTTTCTCATTACAGCAAGGCGACCACGGACTTCGAGTATGAGTTCCCCTTCGGCTGGGGTGAGCTTTGGGGGGTGGCTGATCGCACCGACTTTGACCTGCGCTCGCACCAGGAAGTCTCGGGCGAGGATATGAGCTATCTTGACCCGGAAACGAACGAGCGCTATGTGCCGTATTGCATAGAGCCTTCGGTCGGCGTCGAACGCCTGTTGCTGGCTCTGCTGATTGATGCTTATGCCGAGGAGGAAATTGCGCCCGGCGACGTGCGCACCGTGCTGCACCTGCACCCGGCCATCGCCCCGGTGAAGGTAGCCGTGCTGCCGCTCAGCAAGAAGCTGGCCGAACCAGCGACAGCCCTCTACGACAGTCTGCGCAAGCAGTTCCCGGCGGAGTATGACGAAGCCGGCAGCATCGGCAAGCGCTATCGTCGGCAGGACGAGATCGGCACGCCTTACTCGGTGACCTTCGACTTCCAGTCGCTCGAGGATCAGGCGGTGACGGTGCGCGATCGGGACAGCATGCAACAGGTGCGCCTGCCCATCGCCGAACTCAGTGCCTACTTGGCAGCGAAGATGGAGTTCTAGTCTAGGTGCCATTTCACGCCATATGGCGGGAACAGAACTGGAACGCGACTCTATGTAAATTAATGGCAGGCAGTGGATCCGTCTCGGTGTCTCGGGTGAGCAGGATTAGGCCCGCCCATGGCGAATCTTAAACGATTGACAACTTGCAGGCAGTCTGCCGGAAAGGATTTGCCACGAGATGAGTCTACGTTTTTGCTCTTTGGGTAGCAGCAGTTCAGGGAACTGCTACTACATTGAAAGTGGGGGAGGGACCCGCATCCTGATCGATGCGGGCATCCCTCTCAGACGATTGGAGTCCAGACTGCGGGCGCTGGGTGCTGAGCCGGACGCGCTGCAGGGGGTGTTCATTACCCATGCGCATCGCGATCACGTCGCCTCATACTTGATCAGGCACCCCTTCGTCACCCGCCACGGCCTGCACAGCTACGCCACTACCCCTACTTGGCAGGCGCTGTTGGCATCTGGTTGCGGGATGCTGGATCATGACTATTGCCACCGGCTGGAGGCCGGGCAATCGGCTGCAGTCGGTGACGTAGTGGTGACAGCATTGGCCAAACCGCATGATGCGGCCGGGGCGGTCTGTTTCCGCATCGCATCCGGAGAAGTGGAACTCGCCGTCGTCACTGACCTCGGTTGTTTGCCGGATGGTCTGATCGAGTCCCTCAAGGGATGCCACTACTATATCTTTGAGGCAAACCACGATGAACAGATGGAGCGGATGTCCGATCGCCCCTGGTCGTTGAAGCAGCGCGTGCTCAGCGACCGCGGTCATCTTTCCAATGCCCAGGCTGCCGCCGGGTTGGCGCAGATGGCCCGGGGAGCGCGCGGCATCTGGCTCGGCCATCTCAGTGAGGAGTGCAATCAACCGGATCTGGCCACTCTGGTGGTGCGGGAGCAGCTGCGTCTGGCGGGCATCGATGTCCCAGTGACTCACCTGCCGGCACGCGAAGTCAGCCCCTTCCTAGGCGAGGAGAGGCAAACAGAGCAGCTGATGCTCGTGGCAGAGGGAGAGTTGGGGAACTAATAGCGCGAGGAGGTCAAGATGATGCAACCACGCTATCCATTGCATGAGGTCACGCAGGATCTGGTGGCTGTTGCCGCCGGCAGGAGACAGGCAGACCTGGTGATTCGTAATTGTCGGCTGGTGAATGTGAATACCGGGGAAATCCAGGCTGGCCTAGACGTGGCCATCAGCCGCGGACGGATTGCGCTGGTGGGGAATGCTGCGCACACTGTCGGGAAGCAGACGCAGGTGATTGACGCCGCTGGGCGCTATTTGTCCCCCGGGTTCATGGACGGGCATATTCATGTGGAGAGCAGCATGATCACCGTGCGTGAATACTCGCGGGCGGTGGTGCCGCACGGCACGACTGCCATCATGATGGATCCGCATGAGATCGCCAATGTGCTGGGATTGGCCGGCATCAGGCTGATGATCGAGGAAGGTCGTCAGGTACCGCTGCGCGTCTACACGGCCATGCCGTCCTGTGTACCGGCTGCCCCTGGTTTCGAGGACACCGGGGCCAGCATCGGCCCGGACGAGGTGCGTCAGGCAATGGAGTGGCCTGAGGTAATCGGCCTGGGCGAACTGATGAACTTTCCGGGCGTGATCTATGGCGACGACCGCATGCATGGGGAGCTGCAGGCGACGCTCTCGGCGGGGAAGACGGTCACCGGCCACTACTCTATGCCGGAAACAGGCAGCGGGCTGAACGCCTATGTTGCAGCCGGGGTCAGGTGCTGCCACGAGTCGGTGCGCAAGGAGGACTCGCTGGCCAAGATGCGCCTGGGCATGTACGCTCAGATGCGGGAAGGCTCGGCCTGGCATGATGTGCATGAGACGGTGAAGGCAATCACCGAAGAGCAGATAGATACCCGCTTTGCCACCCTGGTCAGCGACGACACGCACCCGCACACGCTGATGCAGGTCGGTCACCTCGATCACATCGTGCGCAGGGCGATCGCGGAGGGTGTGCCCCCGGTCACCGCCATTCAGATGGTGACCATCAACGTCGCCGAATGCTTTGGCTTGTCCCGAGACTTGGGCAGTGTGTCCCCTGGCAAGTGGGCTGATCTGGTGCTGTTGGACAATCTGGAGCAGGTACAGGTGTCCCAGGTGTTGATCAACGGAGAACTGGTGGCCGATCAAGGCAGGATGTTGGTGGAGACGCCAGAGTTCCTCTACCCGGCGTCCGCCCGGCGGTCCGTTCATCTGGTCTCTCCCTTGCTGCCGGTGGACTTCAGCATTCAGCCGCAGAATCAGCATGCGACTGCCGTAATCGTGCGCGTGATGGAGATCGCTGAGGCCAAGGTCGGCACCACTGCCAAGCAGGCGGTGCTGCCGGTCTGTGACGGCAACGTGCAACTGGATGCGCAGCAGGACATCGCCAAGGTGGCTGTCTTTGAAAGGCATCATGGCACCGGCAGCTACGGACTCGGCTTCGTGCGTGGGTTCAATCTGCAGGCAGGCGCCGTCGCTTCGACAGTCGCACATGACAGCCACAATCTCCTGATTGTGGGCACAAATGACGAGGATATGGCTCTGGCCGGCAACACCCTGGCAGAAGTGGGCGGGGGGATGGTGGTGGTGCGGGATGGGCAGGTGCTTGCCCTGTTGCCATTGCCAATCGCTGGCCTGATGTCAGATCGTCCGCTGGAGCAGGTGGCTGCCGCTGTGGAGCAGGTCGACGGCGCCTGGAAGGCGTTGGGCTGTCAACTGGTTTCCCCATTCATGACCATGGCCCTGCTGGCCCTAGCGGTGCTGCCTGAACTGCGGTTGACCAATCGGGGACTGGTGGATACCGTCAACTTCCAGTTCGTTGACCTGATCATGGCTGAGCGGATGGACCAGGTTGAGGTGTAGGACACGAAATGAAGGATTCAAGAAGGGGGGGTATCGCTTGCCGCGATACCACCCCTCGCTGTTACACTCCCTGCGCTGGTAAGGCGCGCCTTCTGTTTGGTTGAGGCACAATTGCAGGCGTTTGGCCCAGTGTGTGCAATCCCTGCTGCAGTCGTTCCGTGGCCGCCAGCACCCGGGCTGAGTCGGCCGGCTGGGGAATGCGGGCGATCCGCATCGCCTGTAGCACAGGCCCATTCTCCAGTAGGCCTGCCTCTGCCAGCAAGGACCAGAGCCTGTCAGCCGCTGCGACCAGTTTGGTCGGTTCACGCCTCTTCAGGCCGGCCTTGGCCGACCAGAGAATGGTCAACGCCTGGTCCGCAAGCTGGGGAGGGATGTCCACAGCATCCGGCAACTCGAGCAGACCAGCATCGCCAGCCAGTTTGCCCAGCAGTTGATGGCGATCAGTCCGGTCAGCTTTCGCAGTCGGACCCTGTGCCGGCCCCGCGTTGCAAATCGTGCTGACTGTTTGTGCCAAAGCCTCAAAACAGAGGTGCAGGTCCACTGTCCCAGGCTCCGCACCAAGACAGAATACGTTACTCCAATCAGCCAGGAAGGACTTGGGACGGGTCAGGTGCCCGATGTCCCGGCTATGCACGGCTTTGCCGTGGAAGATGAGCAGGGCAGTCTCGGCTGTTTTCAGAAAGTGGCGTGCTGCCCGCAAGTACTCGCTACTGAATGGAACTGCCTGTGCCAGTTCGTTGCGCCAGCGTTCCAGCAATGCCAGCTGGTCATCCCAGAGGATGCGGCTGTAGAGCTCGATCAAAGGACGGCGCTCGGCGACAATGCGCTGCGCAGTTATCAGCAGGCCATCCTGATCCAGCCATGGCACCGCATCCTGCAGACGCCCCGCCAGCAGCCACCAATCGACCACCTGTTGCCCCTCAGGTGCGTAAAGGTCTGTCAGCAAGCCCTCCATGGAGCTCACCTGTAGTGATATTGGTCTGTCCAAAGAGAAGAGCACTGCATGCTCGCTCACGTGCTCAGTAATCACGAGTAGGTTGATGTCCGACCAGGCGTGGGCTTCGCCTCTGGCGTAGGAGCCTACCAGGAAGACGGCCCTCAGGTTTGCACCATACTTCTTGGATACTTCGTGCAGTAGCCTTTGTGGCAGCTCAGATGGCAAGGCCTTCGCGTGCATTGCCGTTATCCCTGCCAGAGATAAAGACCGGTAGCTGCATCGAGTTTGCGTTGCTGCGGGATGCCGTCAAAATCGAAGATGGTCGTTTCCGCCACAAAGATACGGCTACCCGGCATCAGGTGACCGGCATAGATGCGCCCGCTCTTGCCCGCCAACATCACGTGCACGTGCACCACCGGATTGCCATCCTTCTGCGAGATGGTGCCTGAGCCAGACACGATTTCGGCGAACTCATTGACGTCAGTCACTTCATATCGGTTGGCCTCTGGGTCAAAGCAGCCGACCTTGGCTTCATAAAGAGCACCGATGAACTGAATGGTGCCGGCATCAACCAACTGGGTATCGACAGCTCTTTCCAGCTCGTGCAGCAGATCTGCACCCCGCTGTAGCGGCAACTGGAAAATCCGCCCGCAATCGAATTGCCTAACCACGTTCATTTCCCCTTTCACTCAGACAACCACCAATGCCTGTACCTTCCTGTCTATAGCTAGATTATAGCAGAGGGTCGGCATCTTGTCTGCGCAGCGATAGCGCCTGAGACCGCAGTCTTGCCTCTCGGTACTTACTTCTCATGCCGGTCGGCGTAGTCCCAAATCCTAGGGATCACTGGCTCTGAACAGCAGCCAGTTGTTACCGTCAGTGTGCACGAGTTTATATCCCCCCTGCACACGCTGGCCCAGCATGGCCAGCGTGATTTTCCGTTCGCTGTACTCTGCGGCAGCGTAGTGACCCGAATCCCAGATGTATACCTCTCCGGCCCCGTAGTTGCCGGCCGGAATTGTGCCGCAAAAGTCGATGTAGCTTAAGGGGTGGTCCTCAACCTTCACGGCCAATCGCTTGACGCCTTGCTCGAGGGGAATGCCCTTCGGCACGGCCCAGCTCTTCAGCACCCCATCCCGCTCCAACCGGAAGTCCCAATGCAGACGGCGGGAGTGGTGTTCCTGGATCACGAAGCGCGGAAAGCTGGCGGTGTTCCGTTGCGCCGCCTGCTCTCCAACCGGCTCGGGCGTCCTCGTGAAGTCGCGCTTCTCTAGGTAACGTGAAAGTGGCATGAATTAGCACCCCATTTGCGAAGAAATTGTTGCAAAATGATTGCAGAAGCGGGAACATTTTTCCTGAACAGGCGTCTCACCATGAGGATAAACATACCAAGAGTGAAGGGGGAATGAGTTCTTTGAAACGCCATCTATCTGCACTTCTGCTGATAGTGATGCTGGTGACCGCTGTGACACCGGGCGTCATGGCGGCAGAAACCACAATCAGCTTGACCGAGGCAATTCAGTTAGCCAAGGCAGCTTTCCCGGAGGTGAGCTTCCCCAGCGAGTTCCAGAGTAGCTATGCAGAGAATACTGCGCAGGGCACCTGGAACTTGCGCTGGTACAGCACAGGCGAGAAACACTCGGAGGTGAACGTCTCCGTCAACGCCGTGACCGGGGAGATCACCCGGTTCGACTGCTATGCCGAGCCGGATCAGAATCAAGTGTACGCGCCCATTCCCAAGCTGAGTCAGGAGCAGGCCCGACGCTTGGCTGAGGCGTTCTTGCAGAAGCTGATCCCGGAAAAGCTAGTGCAATGCCTCTACAATGAGCAGGACCCACCCCGTCCGTACCTCAGCCAGCGCAACTGGCAGCAGAGCTATTACTTCCAGTTTGTCCGGCAGGTGAATGGAATACCATGTCCGGCCAACATGATCAGCGTCTCGGTGAATGGGGACACTGGTGCCATCATCTCCTACGCGCTGACCTGGAATGAACTGCAGTTCCCGTCTCCCGAGAACGCTCTCAGCGCAGCCGAGGCTGCCAAGATTCTGTCCGAGCAGGGTGAATTGGAACTGCAATATTTCTGGCCCTACGTCAAGCAGGGCGAGACTGCGAAACCGGTGTTGGCCTATTCCTATCCTGGCATCAATAACATCTACATCGACGCTCATACCGGCAAGCTGGAGACCGGCGGCTATGTGATTTACGACAATGGCCAGGCTAAGCTTGGGGCAGGAGCGGCTAGGGAGGATGCTCTCACTCCGCAAGAGTCCGCAGAGGTGGAGTATACTGAGGGATTGCTCACCCGCGAGCAGGCTGAGGCGAAGGCGCGCGAACTGCTGGCTATTCCGGCAGAGCTTGCCCTGCAGCGGGCGAATCTGTCCAAGGACGGCAGCTTCCCCAGCCTCCGCACTTGGTTAGTGACCTTCTATGCCAAAGAGAGAGAAGACTACTATAACGTACGCCTGGATGCCAAGACCGGCGAGCTCTTGGGTATGGACCACCACTGGCCTGTGGATGCAGCTTTGCAGGCCGGCAGCCTGACGCCGGAACAAGCCAAGCTGGTGGCCGAGGCCTTCGTCAAGCAGTACAGTGCGGGCAAACTGAGTCTGGTCGAGTTGGAGCAGATGCCAACCAAGGAGGCCGGCGATCAGAATGCTATCTACTACTCATTCAACTATCGGCGTATGGTCGATGGCATCCCCTTTGTCAGCAACTACATCAACGTCACTGTCAGGGGAGAGGGCGCTGGAACTGTGACCAACTTTGACCTGCGCTGGGTGGAGACTGAGTTCCCGGATCCAGCGATAGCGCTGTCCCAGGCTGCAGCTTACAGCCAGTTGCTCGCCCAGAACCCCTTGCAGCAGGAGTATCGCTTGATCAGCGAACCAGCAGAGGAAGCGAAGCAGATCAGCAGTCGCTACATCGAGACTGAGCTCAAAGCGGTGCTCACCTATCGGCCGAAGCAGACTGTCAGCACCCGTTTCTCACCGGACAAAATGCTGCCCATCGATTACCGCGGAGAGGTGATCGACCAGAAACAGCAGGGTGCCCCCCAGGACGTCGACGGCATTGTCAACAAGGCGGACATCGTTTTCCTGTCCAGGGTGGGCATCATCCAGTTGGAGAACGGCAACTTCTTCCCATCGCGCGAAATCACCGTGGGTGAATGGCTGGATATGCTCTCTCGCGCAGCCGGCTGGACCACCGACAACCCGATCATCGTCCTGCCGCGCTGGGCCGAGGCGGCTGCCGGTAAGCCTTACGCGGGAGCCGCGCAGGCAGCGATTGCGGCCGGCCTGATTCTGCCCGGCGAAAACGTGGACATGAGCAAGCAGCTCACCCGTGAGGAGTTGGCCGTTTTCGCTGTGCGCGCCCTTGGCTACGAGAAAGTGGCTGCCATTCCCGGCATCTACCGTTTGGACTGCAAGGACGCCGATCAAGTGACGGCTGCTCGTCTCGGCCATGTGACCATCGCCAGGGGGCTTGGGATCTTGGTGGGCGGATCAGACGTCTATCAGCCGCAGGCTAGCGCCTCGCGCGCTGCCAGCGCCACAGTGTTGATGCGCATGCTGCGCATGGAACGTTAGCACAACCAGATACGGGAAAAGCCAGGCAGTGATGCCGAGATTGCTGAATGAGTTCTTCTTGGTCATCCTGAGCGCAGCGAAGGATCTTATGAAAGCCTGATTTATGGGTGTTTCCAGATTCTTCGCGGAGTTCACACTGAGTGTGCGAAGCGTTCAGAATGACATTTCGGAGGGTTCTTCACGTCTCGGCAGCAAGCCTGGCTTTCTTGAGCAACTGATGCATCTCGCCGCTTCGCCCCAAACTATTCTGACGATGCGTGGACAAGCGTGCTATGCTAAAGGCAAGGTGCTGGTCGGCGCTGGCAGTTGCCAATCAGCGCGCCGCAACGGCGATTCTACCCAGGGATTGGAGTTGGAGAGGTGCGCTATCAATATGTTCCCTACGTTTGGCTCCTGTTGGCCTCAGCGTTGATGTCGGGGGCCTTGGGCATCTATGCCCTCTGGCGTCGGCGGTCAGCTCGGGGTGCGCGGAGTTTTGCCCTGAGCATGGGGTTGGTCACTCTCTGGTCGCTCTGCAATGCCCTGGAGATGTCCAGCATCGATCTTTCCACCAAGCTGTTCTGGGCAAACATGCAATACTTTGCCTATTGTTTCTCGCCTGTGACCTTGCTGGTCATTTGTCTGCAGTTCACCGGACATGAGAAGTTGGTGCAGGAGCGTAAGCTCTGGTGGTTAATCGCAATACCGGCAATCATCGCGCTGCTGGTCTGGACCGACGGCTGGCATGGCTTGGTGCGCCGGGACATCCACCTTGAGGTCATCGGCGCATTCCCGGTAATCGCCAAGCAATACGGCCCTGCCTTCTTCGTGCACGCGGCGTATGCACATGCCCTCAACTTTGCCGCCTGGCTCTTGCTTGCCCGTGCCGTCTTTCGGCAGCAGCCAATCTACCGACGGCAGGCAGCCGCCCTGCTGGCAGGGGTGTCCTTGACTATAATCCCGAACATCCTTTACGTGTTCGGCGTCAGTCCGGTTCAGCGCTTTGATCTGACGCCTGTGTTCTTTGGGCCGGCCGGCTTGTTGATCGCCTGGGGTATCTTCCGCTACAGGATGCTCGACCTGGTCCCGCTGGCACGGAGCACTGTGATTGAGACGATGAAGGCAGGCGTGATTGTGCTCGACCTGGAGGGCAGGGTGCTGGACATCAATCCGGCAGCCGGAAGAATACTGGGCTGTGCAACCAACCAGGCGACGACTCGGCATGTGCGGGAGATCTCTGTCGGCATACCGGAACTGGCCGCTGCCTGTCTGGACAGAGGCAGCTTCCAGATCGAGTTCAGCCTGGAGTCGCCCGATGCCCGGCCGATCTATGAGGCGCTGCTTTCCCCCCTGCAGGATGGCAGAGGAGCACCGATCGGCAGATTGGTGGTCGTTCACGAGGTGACCGATCAGAAGCTGGCGCAGGCAGCTTTGCTCGAACAGCAGCGACGGCTGGCCGCCACCGAGGAACGGGAGAAGCTGGCCCGGAACTTGCATGACGACCTGGGCCAAGTGCTGGGCTTCGTCAGTCTGCAGGCCCAGGGCATCCGTCAGGAGTTGGTCAAAGCGGGGGTGACGATCGGTCTCACGCGCATCGACCGACTGGTGGAGGCCGCTCAGTTGGCTCACCAGGAGATTCGGGAGTATGTGCACGACGCCAGAAGCAGTGCGGCTGGCGAGCAGGGCTTTGTGGCAACGCTCAGGCAGAGCATCGCAGCCTTTGAGCGACAGTCTGAGGCGACCGTACGGTTGACTCTTCCCCCAGGGTTCTCAGGGGACGTCCTCGCGCCCGCAGTCAGAACCAACCTGCAATATGTGCTCAAGGAAGCGTTGAACAACGTGCGCAAGCATGCCCAAGCGCGTTCCGTGCTCCTTTCCCTGGCTCTGTCTCCAGGAATCCTGCAAATTGACGTCGAAGATGACGGCAGGGGATTTGATCCGGAGCGGGCTAGAGCGCATGCGTGTGGCGGCTTGGGACTGGGGATCATGCGGGAGCGCATCAACGAGATCGGTGGCACCATCGAGTTTCTGTCTACAGCAGGTAACGGAACGCACATCGTGCTCCGCGTCCCCACGCAGAAGGGAGTGAGCGTGTCGTGAGAGTGATGCTGGTTGACGATCACCCTCTGTTTGCAGAGGGGCTGCAGTACCTGCTCGAGACCTATGGCCTGGAAGTGATCGGCGTAGCCAGTTGCGTCTCCCGGGCGCTGGCGATGACCAAGGCACTGCAACCGGAGGTGATTCTGATGGACATCAGGATGCCCGGGCGCAGCGGAATCGACGCTCTCCGCTTGATCAAGGCTGAGTTGCCAGAAGTGAAGGTTGTGATGCTGACGGCTTCGGATGAAGAGGATGACTTGTTTGATGCCGTGAAATACGGAGCCTCCGGATACTTTCTGAAGAGCACCAATGCTCGTGAGTTGGTGGAGATGCTCTCTGATCTGGAACAGGACGAAATGTCGCTCTCGCCGAGTCTTGCTGGGCGGCTCTTGCAGGAGATGGGGCCGCGAGAGCGGAGCAGTGAAGATGGCCGGACCAACGTGCCTGCGCCACAGGAACCGCTCACAGTGCGGCAGTTGCAGATCCTCGAGCTGGTGTCGCGCGGATTGACCTACCGCGAGGCCGGAGACTGCCTGGGGTTAAGCGAGCGCACGCTGAAGTACCACATGGGGCGAATCATCGAGTTGTTACATCTGGAGAACAGGGCGCAGGTGATTGCCTATGCCGCGCGGGTGGGGATTGTCGGCGCGCTAGATGACGAGATCGAGCAGAGCGAAGACTAGAGAGCAACAAGGGGCACGTGCTGCCAAGGCGGCGACGTGCCCCTTGTTGCTTGTCTCAGGACTGTACTTTCGTACATTGTCGGCATAGGGTGAAAACTGTAGGATATATAAGGGAAAGTATGCTAACTCATGCTTGGCGTTCCTGAACTGTCTAGCAAGGCAATTGGCCCGAACTCATACCCTCACTCGCTTTTTGCTGGGATAGATGGAGAGAATAGATGGAGGGATAGACATGAACAGAATGAAGCTAGCCATCGTCGCTCTGCTGCTTGCGCTGCTGCTGCACCCATTCGGCACGGCGGCAGCGGCCGAATCGCCTGTTGCCGGTGATGTCCGCTACAACCGGATCGGTCTTTCTGACCCGGTGATGAACAAGGCCATCATCGACACTGCACTCAACAAGTTTGTCTATTCCAACAACGACTCCGTCTTCAATGTTGCGTCGGAGTTCCAGCGCAGCCGGAGTTCAGGATCGGCCGAGAATCCAGACCGACTGGATCTTGACACAACGTTTCGCCACAAGAATGACAGCAATACATACGATGTCGAGTATGCCTACCGCATTCCTTCCGAACTCAATTCCGCCCTGCATAAGGGCGACCTGCAAGTCTCCCTCACTGCCAACTTGACCAATGACAAGCACTGGAACATCAATCGGCACAGAAGCAATTGGTCTGCCTACCCGGAAATCTGGCTGCAGACCTGGTCCAAGACGCTGCTGCGATATGACACTGATGCGTACAACAGTGACACCACCAAGACTATGGGCAAGCATACCTTTGCGCCCATTCCCACCGATCCGTGGGGGAACTGGCTGCTGTTTGGCGCCATGGGACAGGTCTGTACCTGCGGCAACTCCAAGGTTTCAAACATCAGCATCATTCTGGCCGACACAGTCGGCCCCCGAGTTACCTCCATTGTTGCCAATCGCAGACTGGCGGATGGGAAGCTGCAGCCTCACAACGGCTTTCGCCCCGGTGAGACCATGTACATCACCATGGAGTTCGACGAGAGCATCCGTTTTGCCGGCGACAGCGCCATGTCCATCGCCGACGCGCCCAAGCTGAAGCTGGAGCTAAGGGGGGCAGTGGATAACGTGGTTAAGGCGATCCCGGCTGAAGCTAGTTTGATCAGCCTGGATGACGATCTGCTCACCTTCGCTTATCTGGTGCCAGCCAACTATCAGGTGCCGGAAGGCACCGTTAGCGTCAACCACGTGGTGACAGCCGTGGCGCCCTATCAGGATCAGGCCTCCTGGAACAGCAGCGAACTGACCTTCGATTTGCAGCTGTTCGGTCGCTCAGGGCCCCTTAATTATCCGAGCAAGACCACTTCGATGATTGTCGACCTGGCCGGAAACCCGCTGGATATTGCCAACTCCGTCCGCACTCTGAAGTCGGCTGCCCATTTCGACGGCACCGTGCCGACAGTTAAAGCTATCAGCGTCGCTGGCATGGCCGGCGCTGTGGGAAATGAGGCGTCAGTGGACCAGGTATTCGCCCGGGTGGGCGACTATCTCGGCTTCTTCGTCGACTTCTCGGAAGACCTGGCCTTCGTGCGGAAGAGCGACGGTGAGGTCGTGCACCCCAATCTTGGCTATTTGAATGACAACGGGTGGGCCTTGGCAGGCGCCAGGTACCTGGGCCGAATTGACGGCGCGGACATAGAGTTATTGGCCGATCTGAACCTTACTGATGAGGATGGGCCAGTGACGGCCGTGGCCCGTTATGCCACCAGCGTGCAGAACAAGAATGGCGGCACGTTCTGGCGCGTCTACTTTAGTACCCCGCAGCGGACCGACTACGGGGTGGCACCGCTAATCTACGATGGCGGCGAGACACTGCCCATTGGCATCAATCGCGTCTACATGAGCGATCGCTTCGATAGCAACCAGTTCAAGCTCGCTGATTTGCGGGGCAACGCCTACGATCAGTCAACCACCTTTATCAATACCGCGGGTTCGCGCCTGTTGCCGGCCGAGCAGCTCTGGTTGGATTTCACCAAACCCACGGCTGCCACCAGCCTGACAGCTAGTGGTGGATTGTACACGCCGCTCACCTATGGCGTTGAAACCGGCGCCACTGCTTTCTGTTTTCCCATTATCGCCGGCGATGTGGACGTCGCGCATGAGAAGTATGCCAGTGGCACCAACGGCGTCACCGGACATTTCATGTGGCGGGATGTGCAGGACCTGCCGCCACCATATGTGGACAAATACCCATTTGAGTATGCGGTCACTTCCAGCGCCGAGCAGCCGCCGGATAGCGCTTACCAGGCAGCGATGACCTATGGTAAGTACCCGTTCACTCAGGTGGATGACGTCGGCAACTACCTCCACATCCGCTTTGCTGATGGCGTGGACTATAATTTCTCCACTTCTCAGTTGGTCGTCTATCCCAAGGATAACGCCAACAATCAGGGCGAGGTGTCGTTCGATCTCGACTTCACCCTGGATCATCGTAAGCCGCTAGTGATGCAGATCAGATCGTCTACACAGTATCACGGCACGAACTCCGGCTGGATCTACAGCACCATCCGTTTGCAGGATGTGAGTCAGTTGGTCAGTGCTGAGTATCAATGGACGCCCAAGGGAGCCACGCCCACCGCTGGCTGGTTGCCGGTGACCGACTTCGCAGTCGGTTCACTGGGCAGATACCAGACGATGACCTTTAGCCTGCAGCGCGGGAACTTGGCGACGGGGGCTCTGCATCAGTATAGCCTGCATGTGCGGGGAACTGACAGCGTGGGATACATGTCTGATGTTTCCAGGTTTGACTTCAGTCTCGACTTGAGGCGCCCAGCCTACAATATCGAGTTCATCACCGACCCTAGCCATCCGGAGCCAGAGCATCAGATTCAGATTTCCAACAACGGCAATTCCTACAATTCGGATGTGGCGTATGGCGCTATGCTTCTCATTGCAAAGCCTGGACAGGAATCGGGCAAGGAGAAATACTTCTGGCGACGAGACATCAGCCTGTCCTCGTCTCCTGTCAGCGTGATGAATGACGGAGCCGGCTGGTGGAACGCCGATGTGACCGAGTGGCCACCGAATGACATCTATCCATGGGGCCCATGGGGTGGAACCCAGTACAGTACGAGCAGTCCCGCTGGCAGCGACTTCCTGGAGTGGGTCAAGGGCTATCATCCCGTGGAAATAACCATCATCGCCCGCAACTTCAGCCACTGGAACGAGGGAGATATTCTGAACTCTGGTCGGGAGATTTGGGCCGAGAATAGGTACACGCTGAATTACGCTAACCACAGATCCGTCGCATCAAGCGACGTAATTAATCGCATCGTGATCACGCCCCACGCCGCTGTTTCGCCCACCGGGTATGACGAGTGGAAGGGTGTGCTGCCCGGCTCCCCAGACGACCTGGTGATGCCGCGCAGCCTAGATGGGGCCGTGTTCAACGTGTCCCTGTCCAACGCCCGCTACGCAGCATACGGTTTGGGCGACATCGACTTTGAAAGCGATCAGACCCTGTTTTCTCTTTACGAGACAGGTGAGGGGGCCGCGACAGCTCCAGTCTTCAGCAGCAAGTTGGCGGCGAAAGCCACGCAGGAGATCACTATTCCTGCAGGCGTGGCTACCCGCAGTGGTGACTACAAGGCTCTGGTGACGGTGAAGGCGCGAGGGAGTGAGCATGTCGATAGTCAGGAGTACACCGACATTCTGGTGGATCGACGTCAGTTGACCAGCTATGGCGTCGCTCGGGTTAATACCACGCAGTCGCTGGGCAGCGATTTCGCCCAGGCGGTGGCCGTGACCGATTACCCGCTGGGCGAAGACGAGCGGGCGGGCTTGGTCTACGTCAGCGCCTCTCCCAATGTGCAGGAACAAACAGTGGTGTTTGCCACACAGGCAGACCCGCTGACCATCGGGGGCGAGCAACACTCCGCCACCTACCTGCAAGTCTGGAACGAGACTGCAGCAGAGCAGTTGGGCGCAGGGGTGACGCAGCCCTGGATTCACCTGCCTGGAGAACGAGAGTACCGCACAGTGTTGCTGACAGATGCTAGCAGGGCTGGGATTCTGGCCAGCCTATCCAGCAGCAGCGCGGCAGAAGCGGCAATCATCCCCATCTTGCCGGGCGAAAACGTGATCAAATATCGGTTGGCTCTCGCAGGTGGCTACCAGACGGCGGAGCAGACACTGTTGATGCAGGCAGGACTGGGGCAGCCGGTGATCAGCATGCAACTCACTCCTGACTTGGCGGGTGGTCTGACCACCAATGGGGATCTGACGGCGAGACTGGCCCTGCTCGAGAGTCCACTGGTTGACCAGGACACGCTGCAGCTTGGTGTCTTGGGCGAGGTGGAGTTGACGGCTGCTCTGCGGGAGCAGAGGCGAGTAACGCTGTCAAAAAACGGTGAGTACTGCTTCTATGCTTACGACAAGTTTCACAACTTCGGCTACCATGAGCTAAATGTGGACTGTATTGACAGGACCGCCCCTGCACTGTCAGCGCTGTCGGGGTCCATGCTTGGCGCGAGCGACTTCCAGTTGACCATGCAGCTGCAAGATGACCATGGCGCCGATGGCTGCCAGCTCTTCCTGCATTATGACCCGGACTACTCCGCAGTGCTGGGGGCTCTGGCCACAACCGCCTATACAGTTCCCTTGATCGACGGGTGGGTGGCTAGTGAGCCCTCCGCCAGCGGCATATTTGCGGTTTCAGTCACTGACTCGACGGATGATGGAGCCAGATTGGTCACCATCCGCGGCTCGTTCAAGTACGATCGCCGCCCTGACGCTCCAGCTGAGGCTGAGCGACACATTCGCCTTTACGCCGTGGACGCGGCTGGCAACCGGTCAGGTGAGCAGAGCGAGGTGGACGGAGTCCCGGCCGGGACCTCTGCGGAGATCAGTCTGACGGCGCAGAACCTGCCAACCTCCTACGTCAGTGGCGACTTGCTGGACGGAAGTTTTGCGGCCACCTTTAGCCGTCCGGTGCACTTGGCCAAACCAAGCACAGGAAGCGCTGCGCCAAGCTATGCCTTGACCAAGCCTAACCTGCCCTTCTTTGCCAACGGCAAATATCAAGTGGAGGGCGTGGACATCTTCGGCGATCAGTACAGTGACGAGATTAACGTCACGCAGTATGACGCCCTCTATGCCTGCAGCGTCAGCTTCTCCGAACTGGCGCCGACCAATCAGAATGTGCAGGTGGTGTTGAATACTGCCTTCAACCTGGACGCTTCCCTGGTCCTGCCGGAGAGCGTGGCTGGCGGCACTGTCAACCCGATCACGAACGCCAACGGCAGCGTGGTGGGGGCTGAGATTGTCATGTCCCAGAACGGCACGATCAGCTATCAGGTAAAGCCTAATGACGCTGCTTTTCCGGCGCGCAGCTTCAGCGTGATGGTGCAGAACATCGACAAGATCGCGCCAGAGGTAGCGCTGGACTGGGTCTACACTGCGGATGTGGCTGACGGGCAGACGGCCGGTGAGGTGATCGTCTCCTTGTCAGCGAATGAAGAACTGCAGGCACTGGACGGCAGTGGCACCACCCATGTCTTCACTTTGGATAACCAGCAAGCGCACGTGTTCCGCTTCGCCGACCTAGCCGGAAACGAAGGGTCGGTCACGGCTGTGCTGCCGGTTACGATCCTGCAGAAGGGCGCCGCCGCTGGGGATACTGAGGCGCCGGACTATGATCTGGCAATTTACCGCAGCGAAGGCGGCGTTAGCAACAAGGTGGCTGGCTACACCAGAGCTGATTATGAGGCAATAGCGGACGAGGCGAAGGCCGATGCCTTCCCCCTATTCTCGGGTGTCCTGCAGATCCGCTTCCAGGTCTACGACGCCAGCCAGACTGAACTGTACATCGAAGGTGTCCCTGATGGCAGCACAGCCGTGGCAGTGAGCGGCAACACAGTCACTGTCCGCGACAATCTCAACTTCAGTGTGGTGCTCAGTGACAGCGCGGGGAACAAGACAACCGTGCCGGTTCAGATCGCCTATGCCGACAACACAGCCCCGCAAGGCACAGTTACCTACGTCCGCACCGCTCCCTTTGTCATCCGCGGCTACTTGGAGATGAGTGACGAGGGTGGCAGACCTGTCACCCTGAAGAACGGCAGTGGCGTCCAGATTGAGAGCACGGCCGATGGCCCCAGGTATTTCCACGAGTTTCGCGACAATGAGAGCTTCACCTTTGTCTTTGCCGATGCGGCGGGCAATGTGGGCAGCACTGTCGCAGTGGTCAGCAGTCTGGACATGAACCCGCCAAGCGGTAACGTGTCGCAGTGGGTGCCGCACTATGTCGATGCTGCCGGTGTGGCGCATCCCGGGTTGCTTTCCGACCGCCCGACTAACTCGGATGTCAGTGTCTACCTGCAGTTTGACCGAGCCATCAGCTCGCTTGCTTCTGAAGTTGTCAGCGGTAATGTGGCTGACATCTCACTCAGCCAGACCGAAGATAGCGCCACGGTAGTCTTCCGCCATAACGCTGCGGTCAAGCTCACCGCCACCGGCTTGAACGGCCGCAGCAGCAGCCTCAGTCTAGCCGTGGAGATTATCGATAAGCTGGCGCCGGTAATCAATGCCAGCCAAACGGGATCCACGCACCAGACGGCTATCTACACCTTCGCGTCGGATGAGCCGGTCATCTTTGAACAAGGCGACGTGACGCAGGTCGGGACCAGCTTCCAGAAGAGTTTCGATTTGAACGGGGAGTATGCGCTGCGCTTCATCGATCTGGCCGGAAACGCCACCGTCAAGCAGATCACCGTCAGCACCATTGACCGCATCCCACCCAGCCTGACCGTGAATGGTCTGCCTGATGGCAGTGCGCCGCTGCGGGACGAGGCAGTGATCATCTCCGCCTCGATGAATGAGCCGGGCACCATTTCCTTCCGGGGAGCGAGCTACCCAGTCTCGGCCTGGCAGAGCCAGACGCTGACGGTGGACTATAACGGCACCTATGAGCTTGTGGCCAGCGATCGAGCCGGCCTGACCACGCGCTACAGCTTCACGGTGAGCTGCATCGACAGGGTTCCGCCACAACTGATCTTGCCCGCGGAGGGGTTTCTGATCAGGCAGGGCACGACAGTGGAGGAAGTGGAAGCGGCGGTTAAGTCACAGGTGAAAGTGTTCGATAATGCGGACCCGACCCCTGAGATCGTTGTCTTTGATGTAGTAGAGTGGAAACTGAGCAGCCCTGGAGAACTGGCGATCCGCGTAATGGCGCAGGATGACGCGAGCAATCAGACGATTGTGCCGGCTAAGCTGCGCGTTTACTCCCGGGATGAGTTGCAGATCAAGGTGAACAATCTGCCAGTTAGGCAAAATGGAACCATCTTCGTCAGCGGCAAGGGCTCACGTCTGGTCACAGTGTCGGTGGAGAATCTCCCGACCGGAGTAGACGGTCAGAAGGAGCCCTACCGCCTCTACTGGCGCAAGGGGCTGCGCACGGAGGGACAGATGAAGTACGGCACCCTGTTTGACGGTAGCTTCACTGCCGCCGAGGATGGCTTCTATACCATCTACGCAGTCACGCAGAGCCGGGACTGCTTCTTGACCCACATCTACATTGAGCAGTAGGAGGTGTCACTGATGAGAAGAGTTTTGCGGCGCCTGCTGACTGCTTGCCTGGTGCTGTCGCTGCTGCTCGCGGGCATTCCCTTTACCCCCAGCATCGTGGCGGCAGAGCCGGAGACGCTGAGCATGCAGAACGGTTGCATCGAGGTGACCGTATCCACAGTCAACGGCGGTTTCGCCGTGCGCACGCTGGAAGGCGACTTCCTGACCAAGGACGACAATAACAAGGACCTGCTCTTCCGCCGCAGCGAGTACGACACCTCCTTTGCCTCCTTTCTGGTCGCGAGTGCGGCTGGGCAAGAGACATATGTCTTCGGCAACGACTATAGCTATTTAGGCTGGCAAACTGAACTGGATGTGCAACAGGAGGCCAACGGCATTCGGGCCATTTGGACGGTGAATGATCTAGTCTTCACCCAGATGCTAGAGCCAGTCTCCAACGAGCAGTCCAACGAGCACGGCACCGTCCGCATCTCTTACTCGGTGGAGAATCAGACTGGAGAGCCGATTGCAGTGTTCGCTCGCTTGCTGCTGGATACAGCGCTGGGCGCCCAGGATTATGCCTTCTATGAACTGGCACAACCGCCGACGGCGGATGACCCATTCGTCGTCATGGAGCGCGAAGTGATGCTCTCTAGCGAGGAAGACTGTCTGCCCGCCAACTTCTTCGCCTATGACAACTACCAAAGCCCGACGATCGCCGCGTACACGATCTTCGATCAGGCAGAAGGGACAGTCGCTCCCAGCGGGATTGCCTTTGGCCACTGGAACAATCTGGCTGCATCGGCATTCAACTTCTATCCAGATGACGGCTTGACATTCACCAATCCCTACAACCGGAGATACCTGACGGCCGATAGCGCCTTTGCTCTCTACTATGACCTGGGGGCAGTGGAGGCTGATGGGCTAAGCAGCGAGGCGTCCACCTATTACGGCGTCGATTCCAAAGTGCGGGTGAAAGATGGTGACCGGGTGGGGGTAACAGTCACTGCACCGCCCGCCCTGACGCTGGCCGCGGATAAGCTGAGCTATCTTCCCGGCAGTAAGGACGTGGCGAACAGTGTCTTCCAGATCACGACCAACATCACCAATTTGAATCGGCCAGATGCCGCTCTCTTACCCGAGGTGACGGTGGCCGTGCTGGTGGACGACGGGCTGCACCCGCTGGACGGTGGGGGCAATGAGATCAGCCCGCAGCCGACCAACAAAGAACCCTACAACGTCGTGCTGGGGAACCTTGCGGTTGGCGGGCTGCAGTCGTTGGTCTGGAACCTGCGCGCGGATGTGCTGCCCGAGACTTCCTACCGCGGCGTCACCTTCCGCGCCTACGATACTTCCGGCACCGACAAGCTCTTGCTTGAGAACCTAATCGGGTCGGCCACTGCCTATGTCCTCTGCCCCGGCGGCGACGGCGATCTGCCGCCGCTCACCTTCACCAGCATCGGTCCGCGCGCCGTCTACAACCAGGGCACTCGCCATCTGTTTGTGACTGGCAGCGGCTTCGGCACATATCTGGAAGGGGCATTTAGCTATGAGTTGGTTGCCTATCCCAAGGACGACAGTTCAGCAACGGGCTACAAGATTCCTCTCAGCAACCTGATCTTCCCGCCGGATGAACCGGGGGTGATGGAAGTGGTGCTGGAGCAGGAGCTGCCGCCGGGAGAGTACCAACTGGGCATTAACTGGCAGGGGGGAGCCGCGCCTTTCGGGGATCAGTCGATCCGGCCACCGGCCTTGAGCTTCCTGGTCACCCAGGACCCGGCCTACCGCAACGACTACTACGGCATCATCGCCGTGGTTAAGGGGGGCAGCAAAAGCAACCCCACCTATGCCATCCAGGCGTTTACCAATGAGCAGACGTTTGCCGCCTTCGACGGCGAGGTGCTGCTGGAGTTTCGCGGCAAGTTCACCATCACTTCCACCGGAGCAGACGGGGAAATACTGGCCTGCTCCGCTGTCGCGTCGTCGGCGAGAGATACGGTGACGGTGAACGGCGCACTTGACTTCGAGCAAGGCAATGTGCAGATCTACCGACTGCAGACCAGCGATGATGGTGTGATGGTGGAGTTCAACGGCGATCTCTACACCAGCAATAGTCGCACCAGCGTGTGGTCAGGCAACGCATCGCTCACGCCGCTCACCGATGGCGCAGATTATGGCTTGATCAAGTACAACCAGCGTGGTGAGCGCATTCTCGGCAAGCAGCCGCAGAATGCAATCTCCTTGGTCTGGCCGAGCGGCTACAACATGCTGCAGACGATCGGCGGGTTTGCGGTGGACTTCCGCTATGGCCAGTTTGGCGCCATGTATACGGACAACGAAGCGACGGAGCGCACCGGTTACGTCGTCTCCTTTGGGGGCAAGCTTGACCTCTCTTTCCTGCTGCCCGGTGGGAGCAAACAGGCCGAGGAACTGGAGGATGATGATGGCACGGACACCAGCGGCAGCGGGGGAAGTGTCACCGTCAGTCCCTCTGAGCAGGCGAAAGCCGAGAATGAGCAGAACAAGGTGAAGCCGGTCGGCAAGGTGAACATCGAGGACGTGCTCTTTGGCAACGGAGACGGCTACCTCGGATTCAACTCGCAGGCGGAGTTGATGCTGCCGAAATACGTGCAACCTCTGCCGGCGATGGGGGGCAAGCTCAGCATCAATACCATCGGCGGTTACAAGGTAGGGGTACTGGGCAAGGCCAAGACGAAGAAGTTTGAGCTGGAGTTTGAACTGAAGGTGCAGAACCATCCCAACTCCAATGCGCCTATTCCAGATAAGCTCTACTTCTACATGGCCGGATTTGAGCCGGGAGTGAATGTGGACGGCGCAGGTGCCTTTTGGTTGACCGGTGCCGGCGGCGGCATCGACAAGCTGTATGACACCATCTTCAAGAGCGGAGTGCCGCCGTTGACGGTGCTCCTGTCCGCTTCCTTTGATGTGGTGAAGGTGATGTCCGGACGGGCCGACCTGGCCCTCAGCCTGCGCGGTTTCCAAATGAAACTGACTGACGTGAAGCTGAAAAACACGGACAAGGTAATCGTCAAGAGCGGACAGTTGGGGGTGGAGTGGGAGCCGGATCTCTACCTGCAGCTATCCGCAATGGCTGAGATCCTGGAGATTATTGAAGGAAGAACCTATCTGGTCGTGGACGACGACTTCTTTGAGATGTTCCTGCGAGCCAGCGTCAAAGTCCCGAAGGATGTGAAGATCATCGGCGACATGACCATCGGCAATGTCGACCTCGGCGGCAATAATGACAAGATCTGGGGCACCATCTCCGCCCTCGGAGTGCGGTTGGGCGTGACCTATTACTGGGGTGGCGACGTCAGGTTCGGCAGCGGAGCCAACAACGCCAAGCCGACCTACCCTGAACTGCTGGGCATGCCCAATGTGCCGGTGGGCACCGATGCGGAAACGGGGGAGACGCTCTACCTAAGAGTGGGCACCAATCTATCGGAAGAAATACCGGCGCAAGTCGTCAGTGACGATGAGGCGGAGCAGCCGGTCTTGTTGGCGATTGAGCCGACACTTAAGTCCCGGTTGGATAAGCGGACACATACTCTGAACCTGGGCGATTCCAGCGACGACGCTGCTTTGGCCATCCGCTTCGCTGGAGTCGTGGAGAATGCGCAGTCTCTGGTGACGATTAGCGATCCGCTAGGACAGCCATACGCACTGAGTTACTACTCCGATGGTGCTGACCCGAACGCTGCCAACGCCAATGTGGTCGTGAGCGGGGACGGAAAGTCCACCACAGTCTACGTCACGATCACAGACTACGTCGCCGGTGTCTGGCAGATTGAGACGGCGGCAGAAGCAGATGTCGTGCTGTACATGGTCGGCGCTTTGCCGACTATGGCCTTCACCAGGACCTACATATCCTGGGGCAATATTGGGGTGGACTGGACTGGAACTGAACTAGAGGGTACGCAGGTCTCGTTTTATCTGACAGAGACCGATGCCTATGCCGGGGGTGAACTGGGTAGCTTTGTCGGCAGCGCTGCCGCCGACAGTTTGCAGTGTATCGTTGCGCCACCGGCTGATCTGCCTGTCGGTGAGTATTACTTGCAGGCGGTGCTCAGCAAGCAGAACTTGATCAACCAGAGCATGCTGGTGGAGGTTGGCGGTCAGCCGTACGTCTATTCCAAGGCCGCATTTTTCGCTCCTGCTAGCCCGAAAGGCGTTCAGTTGGTAAACTGTGGCAATAGCCTGTTTGAGCTGAAGATTGCCGAACATCCGGCTGCGTACAGTTTTCAGGGTTACCGGGTTAATATCTATGAGCAGACGGCGGATGGCCTCCTGCCCAGCGATCTGATGGGAATGGAGTTTGCCAAGGACAGCCACGGTGTGCTGCCGCAGATGACGTTTGGAGGCAGCTATCTCTCCACCGACGGTCTGGCGTTCGGCCTGCAGTCAGGGAAGACGTACCTGGCAGAAGTCAGCGCTTACGCAGAAGTCGGCGGCGATCTGTACTTCAGCCAAGCCGCCTGGTCAGATCCGTGCGCACTGCGCACGGCTACCACCCCTCAGTTCTACTTTGTGCCGCAGGCGGCCCATCAGTTGGTCAGCAAGACGATCCGGACCGCAGCGGGAGTACAGGAGATCAACGTGTCCACCTTCACTGAGCGCAATGTGCGCTTCACGCTGAACACGGATGCGCCGGTATCTGGACACTGGACGATCGACGGGGCGCTGCCGGCCGATGCCGCGAGCCCTGACGGCAGTAAGCTGAGTCTGGTAGATGCTGTTACCAGCATCCTTGTTGATCAGACGCTCTGCGATGGAGAGCATGTGCTTAGCTTCACCGGCACAACTGCTGAGGGAGACGGTTTCGTCTACAGCAAACTCTTTGCAGTGGACACCATGCCGCCTCGGCTGATGTTGTCTTCCCCAGTCAACGGCAGCACCTTCGGGGCTGATGGTTCGCTGCATGTACAAGGTATCGGCGATGCCGAGAGCATTTACACCATCAGGGTGGATGAGCAGACAGTTGCCTCCGGTCTGAGGCTGGCCACCACGGCTGATGGTCTGTTCAGTTATCAACTGTCGCTCGACCCAGGGGTCGTCAGTCACCGGGTGGAGGTGATCGCAGCAGACGCCGTCGGCAACAATGTCTCTGCCAGTGCCACCGTGACCAACTCCGGGTTGGCCGAGATCGAGAAGGTAAACATCCTGTTGGACGGCGCAGTTCTCGGCGCTGATCCGGCTGAGCGGAATCTCGGTGACGCCTTCCAGGGAAGGCAGGTACAGCTTGACCTGCTGGCCACTACCACGAGTGGACAGGATCTGCTGATCCGCGATCAGCGGCTGGTACGCTGGACTGCATCTACGAAGTCAGGTAGCGCGACTGTGGATGAAGACGGAGAGCTACTGGTTGCCCCCGGCAGTGTTGGCTTTGTGGTTGGCGAACTGCTGGTGGCCGATGGCGGCAGCATCGACAGCTCACTCACCTTCGGCGCTGAGAACTTCAGCGGCGCCCAGCGTCACTTGGTGGTGACGAGTAGCACAGGCGGATCGGCCAAAGGTGGCGGTGCTTACTTGCCTAACGCGCAAGTCCCGATCACCGCTACCGCAGAGCCGGGCTACCGCTTTGTGGAATGGGTTTCTGACGCCGGCGGCGCGTTTGGGGATGCGCATGCCGCCGCCACTGCCTTCACCATGCCGGACGTAAATGCCTTGATTACGGCTAGATTTGAGGTGGACCCGGCCACCGCGTTGACGGTAACGTTTGAGACCAACGGCGGTTCACCCATCGCTCACGAGTTGGTGGCTCCTGGCGGTAGGGCGATGGAGCCGGCTTCCTTCCCCGACAGGGCGGGTCATCAGTTCGTTGAGTGGTGTGGCGACAGTGCCCTCAGTATTCGCTATGACTTCAGTCACCCAGTCACGGGCGACGTCACGCTGTACGCCAAGTGGCAGATCAACAACTACAACGTGAGTTTTGTCGACTGGGACGGCAGGGAACTGAAGAGTGAAGTGGTTGCCTGGCATCAGGCAGCAACTCCCCCCGCGACGGCAGAGCGGGTGGGCTACGCATTGGTCGGGTGGGACAAAGCCTTCGACTGCGTGGAATCTGATCTGATAGTCACAGCCAGGTACGAGCCAACCTTCACAGTGACTTTCCAGTCGAACGGCGGGTCGGCGGTGCCGGGGCAGGTGGTGGTGGAGAATGGCTTGGCGGTTGGGCCTGCATGGCCGCACAAGGCCGGCTATTCGTTCGCTGGCTGGTATGCTGATCCAGCACTGACTATTCCCTATGACTTTGGTCAGGCAATTACCGGGGATGTCACGCTTTACGCCCGCTGGTTGGAGGAGGACGAGCCCGAGCCTGCGCGGACGGTGATCAGCCGCTTTGCTCAGACAACCGATGACCGACGGCTGGATGAGGCGATCAGGCAGGGGCAGGCGACGATTGGCATGGGTGACGATGATCAGGCAGTGCTCAGCATCGGCGTGCTCCACGCGCTCTCGGGAGCCGGACTTCCCCTCACACTCGGAGGGCAGGGAGTTAGTCTGGGGCTCCCGGCCAACTGGCTGGACACCGCCAGCCTGAGTGACCAGTCGCTGGTCAGGATCTCGGCCCGGCAGCTGGATGACGACGCCGAGCAGGTCGTGTTGGCGAACGGGAGCTCATCCGGGCCCCTGACGTTCGACATCTGCGGCCAAATCTACGAACTGTCGGTGCAGATCATCTCGCGGAATGCGGGTGGCGGCATCAGTGAAAGCGCAGTTAGCCACTTCCTGCAGCCGGTAAGAGTCACGATTGACCTCCGCGGACTGGGATTGACGGTTGAGGACGCAGTCGGGTTGACGGGCGCGCGCCTGGAACAGGATGGGCAAGGCAGAGTGGTGCCGACCAAACTGGGCGGCGAGTATGAGCTGGAGAACGGCAGCTTCACCTTCAATACCGATCAGTTCAGCCACTATGCTGTGATCAAGCCGACAACTCCGAGATGGGTGATCACACTCCAGACCGCCACAACGCAAGCAGTGGTGAACGGAGAGGTCTTGCCATTGGATGTGCCGCCGGCCTTGATCAACGGTCGCACCATGGTGCCGGTGCGCTTCCTGGCCGAGGCGATGGGAGCGGAAGTCAGTTGGTCGGCGACGACCGGCGTTGTCTCCATCCAGTTGCGGGACCTGCAACTGACTCTGCGCATCGGCGAGCTTGCTCCGGAAGCGGGGCTGGATGTGCCCGCCCAGTTGGTGCAAGGGAGGACTTTGGTCCCCTTGCGCTATGTTGGCGAGAGCCTCGGCGCCACTGTCACCTGGTCCGAGACGGACAACAGCGTCAGGATCGTGAAGCCATGAACAAATCAGAGGTAAGGCTGAGGACTCTCGTTCGGCTCTGTCTGCATCGCCAGCTGGGCACTCTTCGCGTGCGCAGGCTGCTTGCGGTCGGCCTGGCGATCGTGCTGCTGCTCTCCCCGTGCGGATCCGGCAATCTCTTGGCAGGCGGGTACGAGCAAACGATCATCAACCGCTGGTGCCTGCAGGCAATGAATGTTCCGCAGGAACCAGCAACCGGCGAGCGAGTACGCATTGCGTTAATCGACTCCGGGTGTTCGGATGCTGTCGGCTGGTTAGCAGCGGGTCAGATTACGCCCGGTCAGAACTACGTCTTCGGGACAACGAACACTCTGGACTCGATTGGACATGGCACTCAGGTGGCGAGCATCCTGCTGGGAGCCAACGACGCAGGGCGCGAGTTGGTTGGGTTCAGCCAGACGGGAACGATTGTCCCTCTGGTCTGGATCAGCAAGTACGCGAGTGGGGTGCTCGCTAACGGAGGAGTGGAGGCACTTGCTGCCGCCATCAGGGATTCCGTGGACATTTATCGTTGCCGCGTGGTCAGCATCAGTTCAGGCGTAACCCGGGACGAGCCGCTGCTTCGGGATGCGATCGTGCATGCGGAAGAGCAGGGCGCGGTTGTAATCGCTGCCGTCGGCAACAGCAATCTCTACGCCCCGAGCGCGGTGTACTATCCGGCAGCCTACGAGTCGGTGGTGGGAGTTGGTTCTGTGGACAGCGAGCTGCGCACATCAGCCTGGTCGCAACGAAACCAGAGCGTGATGCTGACCGCACCGGGGGAAGGGGTGTACGCGCTCACCAAGGCAGGGCTCAAGCAGGTGAGCGGCACTTCCTTTGCTGCGGCTCACGCCACAGCTGCTGTGGCCAGGCTGCTCTCATGCCATCCAGAGCTCACCCCCGCGGACGTGCGGGCTCTGCTGCAGCGGTCGGCGCAGGACTTGGGCGATGCTGGCTACGATACTCTCTACGGGCATGGTCTGATAGACCTTGGCCGTTGCCTGGAGTTGGCAGCGGAACTGGCCGGTGGGGGCAGATAACGTCCTGGACAAAGGTAGATCCGCGAAAAGCGGGGCGGGTGTGGTGCATTGACTGCGCCACACCCGCCCCGCTGTTGTTCCTATAGGAAGCAAGGAACCTTGTCTTCATTCGCCGAGACGCGGCGGCAATGCCAGGGTGAGGCAGACTAACTGCGACTACATCCCTAGAAGTGTCACCCTGAGCGCAGCGAAGGGTCTGTGCTCCGACCTAGACCCCCGGCATGGGCCCACCCACCAGAGAAGCCTCAAGCGCTCACGCCGAGCGCTTCGGCTGGTTCATTCGCCAGGGGTATCTGACGCTCATACAGCGTGTACCAGACGAAAATGAGCACCCCGCGCAGTGCCGCTGACACAGTGATGCCAATCCATAGTCCGTTCAGACCCATCCAATGCATGAACGACCAGCAGAGTAGCGGGCGCAGCAGATTGGACGTAATGCTGCAGAGACTGGGAGGGAGGGTCTTTCCAATACCGCGAAAAACTCCCGCACATGCTCCTTCCAAGGCCATGAACAGCTGGGACGCTGCCAGGATACGCAGGTAGGTGGCACCCATGTCCAGGATTCCCGGCTCGCGCAGAAATAGCGAGAACAGGAACCGCCCGCCAAATAGCAGGATCGCCGACACGAGTAGTTCCCAGGTGAGTAGCGCCAGCAGCGAGATGCGATAGCCCTGCCGGATGCGCTCCCACTTGCGGGCTCCGTAGTTCTGACCGACGAAAGCAGTGACCGCTGAAGAGAAACCGCCGCCGATCAGCCATGAGAGCGACTCAAGCTGGCTCCCTACCCGCTGCACAGCCACGGCGGCTTCCCCGTACGAAGCGGACACCATAGCGGTAACCACCATCGCCAGCGCCGTGAAAGCAGCGCTCTCCACGGCGATCGGCAGGCTCCAGCGGGTGATATCGCCCACTATTGCCCAGTTCATCCGCCCAAAGACACGGAAGTGAGCAAACGGTCGCTGGGGATGGCGTTTGGCAAACCAAACAAACAGCAGCAAAACCACCCCCTGGGCAGTGACAGTGGCAATCGCCGCCCCGCGTACACCCCAGCCCAGCCCCTGGATCATCAGCGGATCCAGAATCATATTCACCATGAGCCCTACCGAGTTGGCCAGGAAGCTGAGTCGAGAATTCCCAGCTCCGTTGAACGCTCCAGTGATAGCCGCCGAAAGATTGATCAGCGGAATGCCAAAGGCCACGATGCGCAGGTAGGCGCTGGCGCTGTCTAGTAGAGTCCGGTTCTCGACCTGCAGGAGAGCCACCAGCGGCCGGGACAACCACAGCAGGATGCCCCCATACAGAACGCCCAGCATAATGGCGATGCGGCTGGAGTTCTCGGCGTAACTGCGCGCTGCAATAGCATTGCCCCGGCCCAAGTTCTGCGCAGTGCCGATCTCTGACCCCATGCGGCCGATCAGCATCAGCGCTGCGCCAAACCACAAGAACATCCCGGCCAGACCGCTTGCTGCCACCGCAGTCACCGAATCAGGTGTGCGACCCAACCAGAACATGTCAGTCAGGTTATAGACCATCTGCATCAACTGCGTGCCCATAATTGGCACCGCCACCAATAAGAGTTTCTTCAGGATTCCCCCCTGGGTCAAGTCATAAGTGTTTGCTTTCATCTTCACGCCTCGTTTTTCTCAAATATTGCGTCTTATTATGAGGGGAGCAGAAAATCCTGTCAAGCCGGTGCTCCATCAACTGCAAATCCAGTTCATACGGCATCAAGCTCGCGAGCGGGGCAGAAAGGTCCGTCCCCGTTGCCCCGCGTCCCCGTTGCCCCGTGGTTCACTTCGCCTGCTTGGCCTTGCTGCTGCGGGTGATGTACAGTCCGCCGATGATCAGGGCTGCCCCGGCCAGTTGTGCTGGCCGCAGTTGCTCATGCAGAATCAGCACGCCGCTGATCATGGCCACCAGCGGCGAAAGGTTGTTGTAGATGGCCGTACGGGCTGCGCCCAGCTTCTGCACTCCGTTGTTCCAAACGTAGTAGCCGATCACGATGGCGAAAACGCCGGAGTAAAGCAGGCCACCCCAGCCAGGCAAGCTGACGCCGCTGAAGTCCTGCCTAGCGAGCGCAGGGATGGAGACGACGGCCAGGCCAACGGCTCCTGGAATCATGGTGTAGGTGGAGAACTGCAGCGGAGAGTATCGGCCGAGCAGTGGCTTGCTGCGGATGGTGTAGATGGCGAAGACCAATGTGCCAAGGAGCACCATCAGGTCACCTAAGCTGGAACCGACGCCAAAGTTGACCATCTTGCCGCCGCCGATGGTCACCAGAATGATGCCTGAGAAGGAGAGGGCTATTCCCAGGAAGGCCCTCGGCTGCAGGCGTTCAATGCGCAGCAAGGCGGAGAGCACGGCGACCCAGATCGGGTTGGTGGCCAAGAGCAGTGAAGTGTTGCCGGCAGTGGACAGGTTGATGCCTGAGATAAACAGGATTTGATAGAGGCTGTGTCCGAGCAGGCCCAGCCCGATCAGCAGCGGAATGTCCGCGCGCCTGACTCGGCTCTGCGGTTCGGTGACTCGCAGCAGCAGCCAACTGAGCGCTGCAGCCATCAGAAAGCGCAGTGAGTTGAAGGGCAGAGGGCCCATCTCAGCCAGAGAGACCTTGACCAGAACGACGTTCACGCCCCAGATGGTGGCCGTGAGAATTAGCAGCAAGTCAGTGACCCCAAGTGCGCGCTTAGCAGTCGTGGGTGTCTCCGCGGAATTTGAGTTCATGTGCATGCTCACCCCTCAGCTGATGCTTCATGACGTCATTGTACCGCTTGAGCGGGAAGCTGCATAGCGGGCGTGAGTGTTCGGACAGTCGCTTTTCTCCCTACCATAGACCCCGCAGCATGCGAGAGCGTTCAAAAAGTCCGATTTCCTTGGGGTCGTAGCACCACAGCATGCTGTGGTGCAGGTAGCGGCTTGGCATGCCGAGCCGCTACGAGGGACAAGTTGAAGAGTCTAGCACGCTGTAATGTTGAGCCGTTGCAGAGCAAGAGTCAGCAGTCTCAAATGTGTGCATGAAGCTGCAACATCTATCCCATCAATGCTAGGTGGTAGGAAGATGACCTTCGATTGCCGAATCTAGTAAACTGGATATTACGTAGGAGGGAAGTGACGCCTGTGAAGATTGTTGCCGTCCAATCCAGCCCAAACCGCGAAGGGCTGACTGCCCGCCTAGCAGAAGCGGCGCTCAATGGTGCGGCATCGCTCGGCGCCGAGATCGAGTTGGTCAACCTCAACGACCTGCACCTGTCGCCCTGTATGGCCTGCGGGCAGGGCTGGGGACACCATTTTCAGCCGGACGAGTTGCCGGCAGATCAGTGTGTGATCAGAGACGGATTCGCCGAACTACAGGCGAAGGTGATCGATGCAGATGGAGTCATCTTCTGCACCCCGGTCTATTTTCACGATTTGAGTGAGAGTGCCCGCGTGTTTCTAGACCGGGTGCGGCGCTGCGACTGGCCGCTCAGGGAGAAGGCGCACCTGCGGGGCAAGCCGGTGGTGTTGATCGCCGCTGCCGGCGGCAGCGGCAACGGGGCGCTGGAGGCGGCAACTCAGCTAGAGAAGCTGTTGCTGCACTTCCTGGGGATGAAGCGCGTGGCCAGTTTGGCAGTAGCCCGCGTCAATCAGGGGCTGCAGCTTACGGCTGCGGAGAGCGCGGGGCAGTTGTTGGTTGAGGTGGTCCGGGCAGGCTCTTAGGGTGGTAGTGGCAGGGGGTGGGAATGGTGTCGCTTGAGTTGTTCCCGTGTGAGATAGATGGTGAACCGGGCTTAGACGTGCGCATTACCGACCGAAACGCTACGGTGGCTGACTTGTTGGCCAGCCTGCAGCAGGCGACAGATGACGAGGGCATCCTCAAGCCATTTCACCGGCAGCGCTATGCGCGCTGCGCTGGTTGTACGACCAACTGCTGCAAGTACAACTTCATCACGCCGGACTTGGTCGCTGCCAACGCCTTGACCGCCAGATTTGGACTCGATCTGCCTGGCTTCGCCGAACGCTATCTTAACCTAGGCAGCGACTTGCCCTATCCCGAGTTCAAGAGACGTCCCTGTCCCTTCCTGGCAGACAACCGCTGTACAGTCTATCAGGAGCGGGCCCTAATCTGTCGCCTCTATCTCTGCACTCCCATGACTGATCGGCTGGAGCAGTTGCGCGCCGCCGTATCTTTTGCCGGCGAAGCCGCACTGAAGCAGCGTCTGGTTGACTTGGGGCTTGGTCCTGCAGGGTGGAGAGTATCAGCTGAGCGCAGAGCCTTGCGATTGCGGCGTGATCAAGGGCAGCTCTCCCCGGAAGCCTATGCCGAAGCCAGTGAACAACTGGAGTTGCGTCATGAGCATAACCCTTTCCTGCAGGGACAGGGTTATGCTCGGGCGCTACTGGTGGAATGCTGTACTGACCGGTTATGGCAGTCACTGACAGATGCTAGCGCTCGGCTGTAATCTCCGTGGCGGTGTACCAGGGGAGACAAAGCAACTCCAGCTCCGACGGCTGGTTTCTGCCGGCGGCAGTCGGCACCTCCAGGACGATGCCGAGATGGTCATAGCTCCGGATATATCCCGTCCAGGGGCGAACGGTGTTATTTCCATAGTTGACCACAACCCGGACCAGCTTCCGGTTTTGCTTCCAGATCTCAATCTGTTCTAACATGAATATCCCTCCTAGCAGCAGATCTGGGTTCTTTCGTTCGCCAGACGCTGGCGAATTCCCTCTGTCATATTGGGCTGCGCTTGGCAGGAAATGCTGCTTGGTTGTCAAACGGTACTACTGTGAACGAAGAAGTCGCAGGACGTAATCCGTCCAGGCGAGAGTCAGGAGTGAACATGATGTGGACTGGTCTGATTGACCGCTACCGGGACCGCCTGCCGGTCACGACAGCAACCCCGGTGGTGACGCTGCATGAGGGCAACACCCCGCTGATTCCTTTGCAGAACATCAGCGCATCGCTGCCAGGTTTGACGCTGTATGCCAAGTACGAGGGGGCAAACCCTACCGGTTCATTTAAGGACCGTGGTATGACTATGGCTGTCAGCAAAGCCAAGGAGGCCGGGGCAAAGGCGATCATCTGCGCCTCCACCGGCAACACGTCCGCCTCCGCGGCTGCTTACGCAGCACGGGCAAACCTCGATTGCGTGGTGCTTATTCCTGAGGGGAAGATCGCTTTGGGCAAGCTTTCCCAGGCCATTCACTACGGGGCCAAGGTGATATCCATCCAGGGAAACTTCGACCAAGCCCTGGCGATCGCCAGAGAGATCGTGCAGGAGTATCCGCTGACGCTGGTCAACTCGGTCAATCCGTTTCGGATTGAGGGTCAGCAGACAGCAGCCTGGGAAGTAGTCGAACAACTGGGAGATGCACCGGAGTACCTGTCCATCCCGGTCGGCAATGCCGGCAACATCACGGCATATTGGAAGGGTTTCCGACATCTGGCGGAGCGCCAACAGTCATCCTTACCGCGTATGCTGGGGTTCGAGGCCTGGGGATCGGCCGCAATTGTACGCGGTCAGCCGATTCTGCACCCCGAGACGGTGGCCACCGCTATTCGCATTGGCAATCCGGCCAGTTGGCAAACAGCTGTGGAGGCGGCGTCACAGTCACTAGGCAGGATCGATGCGGTGACTGATGACGAGATCTTGGATGCCTATCGCCTGCTGGGTCGACGGGAGGGCATCTTCTGTGAGCCAGCCTCCGCTGCTTCCTTGGCTGGCGTGCTCAAACTGTACAGCCGAGGCTATTTCACCGGCCCGGCGCGTGTAGTCTGTGTGCTCACCGGAAACGGCCTCAAGGATCCAGACAACGCGATGGCCGGCACCTCCCTTCCAGCCAGCATCCCCGCCGAAAAGGCCGCCATCGTTCAGGCGATTTGGGAGTAGGCGAGATGTTCGAGGTGATCGTGCCAGCTACCAGCGCCAATCTGGGCGCAGGCTTTGACTGCCTGGGGTTAGCCCTTAGTTTGTACAATCGCCTTCGGGTCTCGCCGGCTGCACGCTTGACTATCCAGATAGTGGGCGAGGGGATGGGCGAACTTCCGGAAGGCGGCGAGAGTTTGGTCTGGCGTTCCGCCTGTCGGCTATTCAGACATTTGGGCGTGAATCCTCCACCTGTGCAGATCCGGATGCAAAACGCCATTCCCTTGAGTCGTGGTCTGGGCAGCAGTTCAGCCGCGATCGTGGGCGGCCTGTTGCTGGCCAATCACCTCACGGGGGAACGGCTTGACCGGGCGCAGCTGCTGGCACTGGCGACTGAACTGGAGGGGCACCCGGACAACGTAGCTCCGGCCATCTTTGGCGGCCTGACCGTCAGTGCGCACGCGGGGGCGCAGGTGGAGTCCCTCTGTTATCCGTTTCCCGCGGAGTTGCAGCTCGTTGTGTGCATACCTCGCTTTCAGTTGTCCACCAAACTGGCCCGGCAGGTGCTGCCAGCCACCGTGGCGCATGCCGATGCCGTGTTCAATCTTTCCCGTGCGGCCTTGCTCCTGGCGGCGCTGCATCAGCGACGATTTGATCTGCTGGGACTCTGCACTGCCGATCGCCTGCACCAACCGCATAGGCTCGGCCTGATTCCAGGGGGCGAGGCGGCCCTGCTGGCCGCACAGCAAGCGGGAGCAGCCGCAGCCACCATTTCTGGGGCTGGACCCACCATGCTGGCCATAATCCCTCCCGCCGCCTCTTCCGCCGCAGTGGGAGAAGCCATGGTTGCAGCGTTTGCCGAGGCTGGAGTAGAGGCGAGGCAGCTGGGGCTCAAGATAGATCAACGGGGAGCGAGAGTGGCAGCGATAGATGGATGATCAATGACGCTGAGGCAGACTGGGATTCCATGCGCAGGCTTTGGGACAGGCTGATGATTATTGAGTAGCGACTTTGTCCCGTTTTGACCAGATACTCTAACTTGAAAGGGATGATCGTGTGAACAAGGAAAAGATCTGGAACAGTATTGACGAGGTAGCTGAACGGTTGTTTGAGATGAGTGACTGGATGTATGCCCACCCCGAGATTGGACACCAGGAGAAGGAATCAGCCAAGCTGCTGGCCAACGAACTTTCCAGCCATGGTTTCACGGTGACTGCGCCCTACGCCGGCATGGAGACGGCTTTCAGAGCGGTGTATCAAGGGGGCGATGGTCCGACTATCGCCATTCTCGCTGAGTATGACGCACTGCCTGGTCTCGGTCATGGCTGTGGCCACAACATCATCGGTTGCAGTGCCATCGGAGCGGCAATCGGCCTCAAGCAGGCTTGGCCTGATTTCCCGGGTACCCTGGTTGTCTTTGGCGCACCAGCCGAAGAAGGAGCCGTGGATAATGCTGGCGGCAAGGTGATTCTGGTTGAGAATGGCGCTTTTGCAGACGTTGATGCTGCCATGATGATCCATCCTTCCGGTCGTACTGCCCTCGGTGGCGCTTCCAACGCTCGCGAAGCGATGGAGATCACCTTCAAAGGCAAGCCCGCTCATGCCGCTGGGGCGCCCCACGAGGGCATCAACGCGCTGGACGCTGCCATTCAGACCTTCAACGGCTTCAATGCCCTGCGGCAGCATGTGAAGCCTGACGTGCGCATTCACGGCATCATCAAAGAGGGTGGTCTGGCTCCGAACATCGTTCCAGAGCGGGCCGTGATTCGGATGTATGTGCGGGCCGCAGAGGCAGCTTACCTGGAGGAAGTGGTCGAGAAGGTCAAGAACTGCGCCCGCGCTGGCGCGCTGGCGACCGGCGCCACGGTGGAGTTCCGCAAGACGGCTAATACCTATAAGAACATGCTGAACAATTACGCCATTAGCTCTGTCTTCAAGCAAAACATGGAGGCTCTGGGGGAGGCAGTTCTGCCTTCCGGCAGCGGCGCCGGCTCAACCGATATGGCCAACGTCAGCCATGTGGTTCCGGCCATCCATCCGTATGTCGGAATAGCCAGCCACAAAATTGTCGGCCACAGCCAAGAAATGGCCCAGGCTACGATCACGGCTGAAGGCCATAAGGGCCTGCTGCTAGGAGCAAAGAGTTTGGCTGCCACGGCCGCCGACCTATTTGCCAGCCCTGAACTCCTGGCCAAGGTCAAGCAGGAGTTCGCCGTCACGACTAAGTAACTAAGCCGCGTGACAAGTGGCTTTAGCGGGAGGGAAGCGCATGCCCGGAAAATCGGCCTGGGAGATGGTCAGGCCCGATCTGCGCGCGATAGTGACTACAGCCGAGGTCTCGGACCGGGGTTTGCCGGCCAGGCTGCTTGCCAACGAGAGCTTCTTGAATCCTGCCTGGCTGCTGCGAGAGGCGTTGGCGCAGGCGGAGGATTTGGAGGCTAATCGCTACTGGTTACCGGAAGTGAGCACCGACCTGCAGCGCGGTTTGGGCGACTACTGCGGGCTTTCGCCAGAGCACATTTTGCTCGGCAACGGAGCGGACGAGTTGATTCAGGCCACGATGCTCACCTTTCTGTCGCCGGGAGACTCCGTGATCATGCCTTGGCCTGCCTATCCGATGTACCCATATCTGGCAGAGGTGCTAGGCTTTATGCCGATCAAGGTGAGTCTAGGAGAAGACTGGTCTCTGCCTTTGGCGGAAATCGCTGCAGTCGCTTCACGCGAGTCGGCGCCGCTCGTCGTGTTGGCCAATCCCAACAACCCCACCGGCAACCTCTGGCCGGAATCGGACCTGATTTGGCTGCTCAGGCACACGGAGAGCATACTGGTGGTTGACGAGGCCTACTTCGAATACTGCGGTCAAACGGCTGCTCATCTGCTGCAGCAGCATGACCGGCTGATCATCTGGCGCACCTTCTCCAAGGCATTTTCGCTGGCCGGCATGCGCATCGGGTATCTTTTGGCCCGGCCGGAGCTGGTTGCGGAGATCTATAAGGCGAAGTTACCTTTCGATATCTCCAATTTGTCGCAGTGGCTGGCCAAAGCAGCCCTGACACACCTGCCGCTCTTCCGTGAGCACGTGGCGCAGACCGTCGCAGAGCGAGAACGGGTTAGGCTGGCACTCTCTCGGCTAGCCGGGGTGCAGGTCTATCCGTCTGTCACCAACTTTCTGCTCTTTCGTGCGCCGAAACCGGCGGCGAAGCTACATGCGGAGCTGCGGCATGAGGGGATCCTGCTCAGGCAGGTGGAGGGGCTCTCACCTCTCTTGCAGGGTTGCCTGAGGGTGTCTATCGGTGCGCCAGCCGAGAACGATTTGTTTCTAGGGGCAATGCAGCAAATCTTCTCCGACCGTACGTAGGACTTCTCCCCGGGGATGGGCATGCCTAGATTGTTGTTGTCACTGCTACCCGTCCGAGATATACTGTGATCAACCGCATACTGCTACAGGTGCCCCGCACACGGGGAGAATAGGGAATCAGGTGCAAGTCCTGAGCGGTCCCGCCACTGTAACCGGTCACGTTGCCGATCTTCGCCAGAGCAACGCCCGGAAGTCAGGAGACCTGCCTGTAGCTAGCGACACTTACCTTCGGAGCAAAGGGAGGTGGATTGATACGTGGCTGTCTTCGTGACGTCCGTCATCTACCCCGCCGTATTTCCGGCGGGGTTTTCTGTGCGACGGGAATGACGGGTCGAGCGGATGGGAGAGGGGAATCATGATTTTGAGGGGGAGAGAAGAAATGCGACGCTCTTGGCTGTTGGCCGTACTGATGACGGCTCTGCTCTCGCTGACACTGCTTGCTGGCTGTGCCAGCGGTACACCAGATGGTCAGGTTTCCGCTGACTACCCGCTGACCATCTCGGACTCATACGATCGTCAGGTGACGATTCAGAAGTTGCCGGAACGCATCGTTTCGCTGGCTCCAAGCAACACGGAGATCCTGTTTGCGTTGGGGCTGGGGGATAAGGTGATCGGGGTCACGGAGGTTTGCGATTATCCAGAGGAAGCAAAGGCGATTGAGCGGGTGGGTGGCTTTCAGGGCCCGAACATGGAGAAGATCATCGCGGCCAAACCCGACTTGATCCTCGCGGATTCGCTTACCGGGCCTGAGGCGGTGGAGCAATTGCAGTCCGCAGGGCTGGCGGTAATCGCGGTTCGCTCCGATGGCCTGGAGCAGCTCTTCGCCAACATTGAGCTGATCGGCCAGGTCACCGGTGCCTCGGCCCAGGCTGAGCAGTTGGTGGCCGGATTGAATGCCCGGCTACAAACGGTGACCGAGAAAGTGGAAATGATCCCAGAGGAGGAGCGGGCACGCGTGTTCTACGAGGTATGGCACGATCAGCTGATGTCCTGCGGTCCAAACACATTCCTCGCCGACATCATCCGCTCGGCTGGCGGCGTCAACCTGACGGATGATGCCACCTCGGATTGGCCGTTGGTCAATCTGGAGACACTGATTGTGAAGAATCCGCAAGTGATCATCCTAGGACATGGCGGACAGTCTCCGGAAGAGGTCCAGCAGCGCACTGCCTGGAAGACAATGGACGCAATCAAGCATAAACGCATCTACGCGCTTAATCCGGACGTCTGGAATAGGCCGAGTCCGCGAGTGCTGGATGCCGTGGAAGAACTGGCAGAGATCCTCTATCCCAGCCTGTTCGGCAAATAGGATACTGGTAGGAGCGGGCACGTCCCGCTCCTTTTGCGCCTGTTCCAGCTGGGAGGCAGGTTCCATACAGGAAGATTGACAGCACTTGGAGAACGGAGTAGAGAGGGTTAGACTGGACTGCGCGCTTGCAGAAACTTTCACTCTCCAACGTCGTAGTATTGATCAAGGAGTGTAAGGAGGTGGGAAAATGCCGGACTGGGCAATCTGGATACTGGTTGGTCTCGCCTTTGGGGTGCTGGAGCTGGTCACCGTCGGCTTCTTCGCGTCTCTCTTCGCATTGGGAGCGCTGGTGGCTGCGGGTCTAGCTGTCTTCACCGACAACTGGCCGCTGCAGGCCATCGTCTTCACCGCGGCTTCCGTCTTGTTCATGGCTTTGCTTCGCCCGTACATCATGAAGCTGTATCGGGTGGAGAGGACCAAGACTGCCGTCGACCGGGTCGTCGGTAAGGTCGCCACCGTGACCCAGGCGATCGATAACCGGGAAGGCGTGGGGCAAATTAGGACTGACGGGGAGACTTGGACCGCTCGTAGCTTAGGTGGCGCCCCGATTGCCAGCGGATGTCAGGTGGTCATAGTGCGCATTGATGGGGTAAAAGCCATCGTGGAGGAGCAGGAATAGAAGGGGGAAAGGTCAAGTGCCAGAAGAGGTTGGTTCAATCATTGGGATAGCTGTTTCTTTTTTCATTGGGTTGTTCGTCCTGATCACAATCGCGTCCTCAATTCGACTGGTCAAGCAGTCCACTCAGGTGATTGTGGAGCGCCTTGGTCGTTATCACAAAGTGATGCACAGCGGTCTCAATTTCCTGGTCCCGTTCATCGACCACGTGCGTGCGGTCATCGACATGCGGGAACAAGTGGTGGATTTTCCGCCCCAGCCGGTGATCACCAAAGACAATGTCACAATGCAGATTGACACGGTAATCTACTATCAGGTGACGGACGTCAAGCTCTATGTCTACGAAATCTCCAATCCCAGGAGTGCCATTGAGTATATGAGTGCAACCACATTGCGCAACATCTTGGGTGAGCTTGACCTAGACGAGACCTTGACCTCTCGTGACATCATCAACTCCAAACTGCGGGTGATTCTGGATGAAGCCACGGACAAGTGGGGCATCAAGGTCAACCGCGTGGAACTGAAGAACATTATGCCTCCGCGCGACATTCAGGATGCCATGGAGAAGCAAATGCGGGCAGAGCGCGAGCGGCGTGAAAGTATTCTGCGCGCCGAAGGTGAGAAGCAAGCGGCCATTCTGTTGGCAGAAGGACATAAGCGGGCAGTCATCCTGGAGGCTGAGGCCAACCGTGAGAAGGAGATCATGAGAGCAGAGGCGGAGAAGCAGAAGCGCATTCTGGAGGCTGACGGTCAGGCCGAGGCCATTCTGCGCGTGCAGAGCGCTACGGCTGAGGGCTTGAAACTGATCAAGGTGGCAGGATTGACCCCCGACAACTATGTGATGTTGCAGGGCATCGATGCGATGAAGAGCCTGGGGCAGAGCCCGAGCAGCAAACTGGTCATTCCGACCGACGCCACCAAGCTGTTGGGTGCCATTCCAGCCATGGTCGAGGCCATGGGCACGAAGCAGCCGGCTGTCGTGAAAGAAGCAAATGAGGAGAAGCCAGCGAACTAGGGGCCCGCGAGACTATTCAATCTCCTGCTGGTAGCGGCTCGCTGTGCCGCGCCGCTACCATGGGTGCCACGAATCAGGCGCAGGCGACTCCTACTGGCGTCCGCACAGGCTCGTAGGGGCCACGGGACCCTGCGCGCAGACCCACGGGTTTGTAGGAGCGCCATGCCATGGCGCCCGCCGCGTCTCGCACATATCAGCGGGTCGCATACAGGCGACCCCTACGATTGCATGGCAGACAATGATGAAGGGGGAATGATGATGCTGAAGCCGGAACTGCTGCTTGGTGTCGTCTACGCCGCAATGGAGCGGCTGGTTTCCGCCGAGCTGGCGGAGAAGCTACCGGAGCATCATCTTTCCCCAACCCAGTATCGGGCCCTGCGCTACTTGAGGCATGCGGCCGGCTCCGAACTAGTCGGGCTGTCACTGGCCATGGAGATCAGTGCGCCGGCTGCTACCAAGCTGGCAGATCGTCTGGAGAAGGGCGGCTGGGTCATGCGTCAGGCAGATCAGGTGGATAAACGACGCATAGCGTTGCTCTTGACCGGGAAAGCGGAGCAGGTGTTGTCGGTGCTGGACCGCCGTATCGGTCAGATCTTACTGGAAGTCTACCAACGCATGTCCCGCCAGGAACAGGCGCACCTGGAGAGCGGTGGGATGGCCTTTCTGCGGGAGTCTCTGCAGTTGCTACCCGCGGAGAAGCTCTGTCTGTTCTGCGGGGAGATGCACGATGCCGCTTGTCCGCTCGGCCTGGGCAGCACAAAAAGACCGCCCGACGAAAGTCAGGCGGTGGAAGAATAGGTGCTGGGGGGATACGGTAGAACAGTTGTCCTACTTGCCCCTATTGTACGCCTTTGCACAGTCACTGGCAAGCGAGTATCTGCATTTTATCTCTGCACCGGTTCCCTCGCGGAACTGGCGCAGAGCTTTTTCATGTCCTCAGGGACAGGGGCTTCAAGCAGCAGGTCAGCGTCGCTCCGCACGTGCCGCAACTGCAGGCGATGACAGTGCAACGCCTGGCGGCTGATCAAGCGACAGTCGCCACCATACTGCTCATCGCCCAGCAGCGGATGGCCTGTGTGAGCAAAGTGCACTCGAATCTGATGTGTTCGGCCGGTGAGGAGCTCCACCTGAATCAGGCTGTATGTGCAGTGAGTCTCAAGCAGTGACCAGGCGGTTTGGGCCGGTTTGCCGCCGGCATCTACGCGGCGAGTGGCCGGGTTCTCGGGGTTGACGCCAATCGGTGCGTCGATCACGCCCCCGGCCGCTCCGGGATGCCCCTGAATCAAGGCCAGGTAGCGCTTGGTGATCGCTCCTGGGGCGCTGCTGTAGAAGTGCTGTGCCAGCGCATTCTTGGCGACTAGCACCAGTCCACTGGTGTCTCGGTCCAGTCGGGTGACCACACGGACGGGAGCGCTGAGACCCTGCTGTTGCCAGTACCACGCGATGGCGTTGGCCAGGGTGCCGTACGGTTCTGGTGGCACGGGGTGCACAATCATCCCGACCGGCTTGTTCAGCACCAGCAAGTCGGCGTCCTCATAGACCAGTGAGAGAGGCAGGTCTTGCGGGACAACACGCTGCTCGTCTGTTGCCTCAGGCAGAAAGAGTGCGATTCTATCGCCTGTCCTTACCCTGGCTCGCACAGTCACTTGTGTTTCGTTCACGCTGATCGTCCCTTGGAACTTGAGGGCGTGCAGCAGGCGCTGCGAGATCCCTAAGGTGCCACGCAAGACGTCCCGCAATAGACGCCCGTCGTCTTTAGCCGTCACAACAGATTCCCACGCAAATGCCATCAAAGATACACCTCACGCCTAAGCATAGCCCCTTTTGCTCGGGCAGACAACTGCAGTTGCCCGCGCCTTACATACCGTCGCCCCTGCCAACAGACACTAGTTAGCAGGGTATGGATACGGAGGAGGTGGAGCCCGATGTCAGGGCAGAAGAAGCGACACACTAAGGCAAGACCTCGTCAGCAGGCTGGGAGCGAAAGTACCTGGGCTGGCGATCTCCTGCCCTTTGCGGCGGGAGCCGCGGCCGGCGGCCTTGGCCTTCTACTCGGCAGCCGTTACCTGTTAGCACATGTATTGCGCAAATCGTTGCGAATCCTGATGACAGACCCCTACGAACAGAACGTGCTGGAGATATATTCCGCCGTCTCGCGGTTTGGAGCGCAGCCTCTGGCCGAGGCAGAACTGCGGGCTACCTCCGGCGGAGTGATCCAGCGGCCGCTGGGCACCCCCAGGAAGCTGTCGCAGTTTGAACGGCTGATGTTCGATATGGCGCAATTGGCGCACATGCCGACCCCGCTTGAGGAACAGATCGACCTCGCGGTGACCATCGGACCGAGGGCCATCCGGCCGCTGCACTTGCAGATTCCGATCATCATCTCTGGCATGGCATACGGCTGGGCCCTGTCTGAAGATGCGAAGGTGGCATTGGCCGCAGGCGCAACTGCCGCAGGCACTGCCAGCAACACTGGTCAAGGCCCCTGGCTGGAGTCAGAGCGCAAGGCGGCCAAGCAACTGATCTTGCAGTACCATCGTGGTCACTGGGGCAAGTCCGAGCAAGTCGTTCGCCAGGCTGACGCCATCGAGATCCAGTTCGGACAGGGGGCTATCGCTGGTCTGGGAGCTGTTCTGGAGGCAGAGCACATCGATCAGCGGTTGGCCCAGCAATTTCAGGTGCAGCCAGGTGAGCGGGCAGTCTCTCCGGCGCGCCATCCAGAGGTACAGCGCCCTGAAGATCTCGCGGATCTGGTGCGTCGCTTGCGTTCACAGAGCGGCGGCGTTCCGATCGGGGTGAAGCTGGGCGCGGGACAGCATTTGGAGGAAGATTTGGGGTACGCGTTGCAGGCAGATGTTGACTTCATTGCAGTGGATGGGGCGGAGGCCGCGACCAAAGGCTCTCCTCCGATCACAGAGGACGACTTCGGCCTGCCCACCCTCTATGCCCTGGTGCGGGCTAGTCGCTACCTGGAAGATGCGGGAGCGCGTGACAAGGTCAGCCTGATTATCTCCGGCGGTCTGAGAACCCCGGGCGAGTTCCTGAAGGTACTTGCCCTGGGTGCTGATGCAGTCTATATCGGCACGACCGCCCTATATGCTATCTCGCACACGCAAGTTGTGCACACTGTGCCGTACGAGCCACCCACACAGTTGGTTTGGTATCATGGGTCAGCCGCCAAGCACTTCGACCGCAGGTTGGGAGCGGCATCTCTGGCACGGTTTCTGCAGTCATGCTCGGCGGAGATGCAGGAGGGCATCAGGGCGCTCGGAAAGTCCGGACTGTCAGAAGTGAACCGGAGCGACCTGTTTGCGCTGGATCAGACTACGGCGGACATCTGCGGGGTGGCTCTGGGATACCGGCCGCGTCAGACTGGCGACCGGCCCTAGCAGCGTCTGTCTGCTGTTTGCTCACCCGGCAGGCCCTGCTACTGTTGTCCAATCTGCATCGTGCCGCCGCAAGTGCGCTCAGGTGACTATCAGGCTAGCCTCTTTCATCGACTGGCACCACCGTGGATCGCGAGGCATAGTATGTGATGGGAGAGTGGAAGCGGAGGAGGGATAGTCATGTTTGCCCTGGACCTTGGCTTTGTGCAGGGGGGCTGCGGTCAGCTCAGCTTGGAGGAGCAAGGCGCTTTGTTTGAAGAGTGGGCACTGCAGGTTTTCTTCGCCTTTTGCAGTCCTCTGGAGGATTGAATCAGGAGGCCACCCGAGGGTGGCCTCCTGGCGTTTCACCGACTTCGCGCCGGCAGGATTTCTGAGCTGGGGCGACGAAAAGAAGTGCTAGACGAGATTGAAGGGGAGATAGCAGATGCCCACCCTGCGTGCGATCGCCCAACTGGCCGAATGTTCCGTGGCTACCGTTTCACGCGTTCTGAACGGTGGGCAGGGCGTGCGCGCTGAAACAAGAGCGAAAGTTCAGCGAGCAGACCTGCGGTTGCGGCAAGCAGAGACAGATGAGTTGATTCAGGTCGTGGCTGTAATCATCCCGGACTTGAGGAACCCCTATTTCGTGCAACTGGTGCGAGGGATGGAAGATGAGGCGAATCGTCGCGATTCTTTGCTCATGCTTTGCAATCTCGATCGAAACGTGACCACTGCCGAGCGATGCGTGCGCTTTCTGCAGGATCGCTGCATTGACCGGGTAATCATTGGCGGCGGCGGGGTGATCACACCCGCTTTCCAGGATATCTGGGCCACATTGCTGACCCAGGCCAAAGTTGTGACAGTGGGAGATCACGGGTTGAGTTGTCCAGCCGTGCTAGTAGACGAAGTGCAGGGAGCCGCCCAGGCTGTAGAGTACCTGGTTGGGTTTGGGCACAGACAGATCGCCATGATCTGCGGGCCAAGCAGTTCGTTGCCGTCGCTCAATCGCATGGAAGGGTACATGTCCACCCTGTTCAAGTACCAACTTCCGTATATCAGCGATCTGATCATCGAGGGCGACTACACCGCTCACAGCGGTTATCAGGCGGGGCTAAGGCTGCTCGAGCAGCAGGAACTGCCTACTGCCGTCTTCTGCAGCAATGATCTGATGGCTCACGGCCTGATGCGGGCATTGTCTGAAGCCGGTCTCAGCGTGCCCGGAGCGATAAGTGTCATCGGCTACGATGGTCTGGAGGCCTTCGCCTATGGCCACCTGCGTCTGACATCGGTTGCAGTGCCGATGGAGGCGATGGGCCGAGCAGCAGTGCAGTTGCTGCTCGGCGAACAGGCTGCCGCGGACGCTGGCCGAGTGCTGCTGCCGACTGAGTTGCGCCTCGGTGAGACGGTTGCGAGCCCCCGCCAGATCGGGGAAGCAGCCAAGTAAGCTTGCTTTTTGTTCCCCAATCGGCTATGCTTTGTGTGCACAAGGTTGTGCAAAACATATCTGGAGGTGCACAGCAGATGGAAATTGGGGAGATCATGAAAGTGTTGCCGCACCGGTATCCCTTCCTGCTGGTGGACAGAATCAGCGAGCTCGAGCCCGGGAAGGCAGCTCGCGGCCTGAAAAACGTGACCATGAACGAGCCCTTCTTCGCTGGCCACTTTCCGGGGTTGCCGGTGATGCCGGGAGTTCTGATCGTAGAGGCTCTAGCACAGGTGGGCGCAGTAGCGATGCTCAGTCTGCCCGAAAATCAAGGCAAGATTGGCCTTTTCGCCGGCATTGACAAACTGCGTTTTCGCCGTCAAGTGGTCCCGGGTGATCAACTGCAGCTGGCCGTGGAGATCACCTACCAGAGGGGCCCGATTGGCAAAGGCAAGGCGGTAGCAACCGTAGATGGCCAGGTGGCAGCCGAGGGAGAGTTGATGTTCGCTATCGGTGAGCGACCACAGGAGTAGAAGTACGCAAGAGATTTTCCAGTACTCGCATATCTGATCTCTTTTTGGGCACAAGAAGGAAGAGAGCGGACGTGAAGTCCGCTCTGTGGGTGAAGCGAGTCAGTTAGCCTTGGGTACGACTGGACAGTGCCTGCTCAGCCATGGCGATCATCTTGCGGACCATGTGACCACCGATAGCGCCGGTGTCACGAGTCGTCATTGTGCCCCAATAACCGTCAGCAGGAGTCTGGATTCCCAGCTCGTTGGCCACTTCATACTTGAACTGGTCGAGGGCCTTTGATGCGTTGGGAACAACCGGGGTGTTGCTGGAGTTGCTGCCGAGTGCCATCTTGATATCACCTCCTTGTTGTTACTACCTAAAGTATTTGTTGAAAGCCGAGAACGAATACTGTCAGTGTTTGGCGACGACGGGAGGTAACGGCAGCCGTTTCCCCCACGAGAGGAAGAGCCCGGTCTTTAGGCCAGGCTCTTCCTCTTTTTACTGCTTCACGCTCACCTTGACTCGCTCAATGCTGCGGCGATCCATCTTGTCAACCGCCAGCATGACGCGCCCGACAGTCACCGATTCCCCAGCCTTGGGGATTCGGCCCAGTAAGTCATAGATCAGTCCCCCGATGGTTTCAGCTCGATCTAGCGGCAGCTTGGCATTCAGCTCTGCATTCACTTCCTCAACCGTGAGACGAGCATCGAAGAAGGCAGTGAACTCATCGAGCATCTCCACCGGAGGATCCTCCACATCATACTCATCAACTATCTCGCCAACAATTTCCTCAATCAAATCCTCAATGGTGACCAAGCCGGCGGTGCCGCCATACTCATCGATGATAATCGCCATGTAAACCCGATGCTTCTGCAGTTCACGCAGGACTAGACCGCTGTGTTTCGTCTCAAGCACGTAGATGGTCGGGCGGAGCAGTTGCAGCAAGTCAAAGCATTGGCGCTCCTCATCTGACAGCGCGCAGACGTCCTTCACGTGCAACAAGCCGATGATGTTGTCGATCTCGCCATCGTAGACCGGCAAACGGGAGTATCCTTCTCTCCGAATGACGCTGATCAGTTCTTCATAGCTAATGTTGGACTCGATGGCGGTAACTGCCGTGCGCGGAACCATCACGTTGCGTACCGGGGTGTCTGTCAGCTCCAGGACGCTGTGGATCATGCGGCTCTCCGCACCTTCAATCACGCCGAGTTCTTCTCCGACATTGACTAGGGTGCGTATCTCCTCTTCCGTGACATCATCGTCTAGGCGGGCAGAGGTGCCTAGTAGCCTGACCAACGAGCCTGAAATCAGGGTCAAAAGCCAAACAAGCGGGCTCATGACGCGCATCAGCCAGCGAATCGGCTGCGCCACCCTGTATGAAACTGCTTCTGGGTTATGAGCTGCAATACTCTTCGGGGCAATCTCACCGAAGACCAGGATCACCAACGTCAGTACCAAGGTGGCAATGGTGATCGCCTGTCCCGGGCCCACCAGCTGAATGATCAGGGCAGTGAACAGGGCAGAGGCAGCGATGTTGGCGATGTTGTTGCCGACCAGAATGGTTGCCAACAGCCGCTGCGGCCGTGACTTGAGCTCTTCCACCAGCCTGGCTCGTTGATTTCCGTTTTCTACCAAAGTGCGCAGTCGAATACGGCTGACTCCAGTGAGCGCAGTCTCGGCGGCAGAAAAGAACGCCGAACCAGCGATCAGGGCTACCAGGATAACCCACTGCCAAAAGGCTGCCTGCATCTTCTCACCCCTCGCAACTTCCCTCTGACTATTGTTTGCCAAAAGCCAGGTCTGAATTCCAGCACACACGCAGGGTGCGGATGGTCGGTTGCGAGAGTTGGGCTGCAAAGAACGCTGCCGCTCATCTTGGCTCAAATTGGCCGATTCGGCAAGATCGTGCTAGGAAGCGCAGTTTCCTGCATCGCCTTTCGGTAGCTAAGGAGATATCATTTGGCTAAACAGGTTAGACATGGAGTGATCAACTGTGTTTGTGCGATTGGGCTTACTTAATAGCCTGAAGCAACTCGGTCGCAGTCTACTGGTACTGATCAGCATGGTCCTGGCGGCAATGAGCCTGACCTCAGCGCTCTCCTTCAGTGAGGGCGAGATGCGGGATAGTCATCAGTTCTATCGTGGGCTGTTGGGCGGCGAGATCCTGGTCAGTCCGGTGAATTGGACAGGGCGACACCTGACTGAAACGGCTGAACCTGCCATCTATCGTCAGCTGGACGCAAACGGCTTGAGTTGGCTGGAGATGTTCTACCCAGAGCTCTACGAGCAAGGGTATCTGGCTACCAACAACGCATCGCAGAGTCAGGCGTTCACCGAGCAGGAGATTGCGGAACTGCGGGAGTTCCCTGGCGTCGCCGAACTGACAATTGTCCCGCAATTGCCGGCTGAGATCACTAGTCTGTGGCTACCGTATGAGCATTACGCATCTTTCAGCCTGATGCAGTTGCCGCCGGAGCCGATGCTGAAAATAGCAGACGACGAGAAGGGGCTGCAACCATTTTCACTTTCCGCCTATCAGGAAAGCGATGTGCCACTAGTTTGGATCACCTACCCATACTTTTGTGATATTCCCCAGCATTTGATGGCGGAAAAACTGGGTACAATTCTGGCCGCACAGATCGCGAGCACTCACTATGATCGCACGCTCAACGAAGAAGAGATGGCCAAGCTGCGCTGGATGCAGGCTCGCACCCTAGCCATGGAGGAGATGAGGCTGCCTCGTGCCGGAGAACGAGCCGAGCTACTTCTGCCGTGTATTCGTAAAGACCAAGGTGGCGGGTACGCTCCTGACTACAGCGACCCAATTCGTATTGAGGTGCAAGTTGCCGGGCACGTGGCGATGCCCACGCGCAGCCTCACCTGGCCGCATGGCCTCATGATCACGGTCAGCGAGACAGCATACATGCATGCCTCGAATCTTTATGTCACCCCTGAGACCTGGCAGCAGATTTGGCTTCAGGTCAGTGGGCAGGCAGAGCCGCCTCTCAATAACATCAGCCTCCGGGTCTCTGACCTGAGTGAGTTAGCTCCATTGATGGACTCCCTGCAAAAGCGCTTTCCGCAGTTCACCTTTGTCGATGTGGAGCAATTCGCTAAGCGCATGGAGCTGACATCGCGTCTGGACTATTTCTACCGCGCACCGAGCTTCGTCTATAACCCCGCAAGAAGCGCCAGCCTGGCGGTACCAAGAGAGCTGGGTCCCATCACTGGTTTACTCCTCTTTCTGATAGCCGGTATGCTGACCATGAGCCGGATGCTCACGGGCACGGCCGCACGTCGCAGCGAAATTGGCATCTTGAAAACGCTTGGCGCCAGACGCCATGACATTGCTGTGATGGCCTTGTCGGAGGCGGTGGTCAATGCCCTAATCGGCTCGGTGCTCGGGTTCCTGCTTATTCGTCTAGGTGGACTGGCGGTTGAGGTCAGCAATGACGTTCCTTGGAACGTTATTCTAAACCGCACCCTGCGGGAAGGGGCTTTGGTCGTCACTCTAGCTAGTGGTACGGCATTGCTGTTTGCGCTCGCTCCGGCTATACGCTTGTCCAACTTGACAGTGATGGAGGTGCTGAGAGGTGAGTAACATGTTGCGGTTGGTTCTACAGCGATGGAAGGTGGCCGGGAGGATACATCTGGCTGCAGTGATCATCTCAGCGGCCGTCTTGACTGGCTGGCTGCTGCTTTGGGGCTATGTAGAGGCGACCGGCCAGGCGGCGGCTGGCAGCGTGATCATCCCGGAGAAGCCGGCAGATCTCATTCTCAAGGCGCCTGATGGCGCCCGGACATTAGGTGGCACCACGTATGCCACGGAGGTCTATCGTTATGCAGTGTTCAAGGTTGCCACGCCCGTTGGCAACCTCTCGCTGGGTGCGGTGGCTGATCGCAGTCCCAGCACGTCGTTGCCGCAGCCGCTCGACGAGTCAGTGTGGATCAGCCGCGATCTAGCAGAACGCTGGCAGCTGCAGGCAGGGGAGAGCTTCCCACTCCGGCTGCGAGAGGAGTGGAAGTTCCGCTCATTGGATACGAGGATAGGCGGGCTCTTCGATCATTCGGCCTTTCTCCCGGATGTGCTGGCGAGTAGCGCGTGGCTGAGAGAGCGGCAGGTCTCGCTACCGGAGGAAGAGTATGTGTTCTTCAACCGCGCCTATAGCAGTGAGGCCAACGCTGATCACCATCACCCATACTGGCTCAAGCAGTTGCCAGGCAACGTCACCATGGTCAGTGGGAGTGATCTCGTCAATGCTGCCCGTCAGATCGCGAGCGACACCCTACGCAGTGGAGGGTCCGTGGTTGTCATGCTCTGGTTCTTTCTGATACTGGGAGTTGGCACTTTTTCGTTGCTTAGCTACCTTGATGGCAGGCGCGAACTGGCCGTGCTGAAGAGCCTAGGGTTGCGGCCGGGCGAAGCCTGGAGTCTCTTCTACTTGGAAAGTCTGATTACGGCCGTAATCAGCTGGCTCCTGGGTGTTGGTGCCAGCAACCTGCTTGCCGGCCATCTCGGTGTCCCAGTTCAGATCAACGCAGGCATCTACGGGCGCAGTCTGCTCTGGCTGCTCGCGGCGGTAACCGCAGCGACCGCCATACCTTGCCTGCTGGGTCAGAGGGCAGGCGCGATCGATCTGATGTTCAATCGTCCGGTGCCACTGTTCAGCAGCAAGGTGAGCGCGCTGACGCGTCATTACCCGGCGCTGGAGGCCTGGCTGCAGGCTGGGTACAGATGCATCAAGTTGTCCAATCCAGACGGCTGTTTTCCGGGTATCTGCTTGCGGCAGTCCGGTGACAGGGTCAAGCGGGGAGAGACCGTCGCCTGGGAGAGTTACGCTTTTGGCTTGGCGGAGAGGCATTATCTGGCTCCCTGCAACGGCATAGTCGAGCGCTGCGACTTGAAGCAGGGTCTGGTTGTGATTTCGGAACAGCAGGTTGTCCTCACCAATTGATCGCCGGATTGTGCTAATCAAAGCATGATTGTGCCTCGCCACTCCTTGCAGTGATCACTAGAATGAGAATGACGAGGCGATTACCGATGCGAAGGAGGAACGCTGATGTTTGTGCGCCTAGGGCTGACGAACAGCCTGCGGCAACTGGGGAGAAGCCTGCTGGTGCTACTGGCCATGACCTTGAGCGCCATGAGCTTGACCTCGGCCCTCTCCTACAGCCAGATCAATACCAAGAATAGCTATCCGTTCTACCGCCAACTGCTGGGAGGTGAAATACTGGTGGCTCCGATCAGATGGGCCGGCCAGCAGGCGAAGGACATCACCGCCGGCACCGCTCTCCAGCCGATTCGGTTGCCAAAGACAGGTCTCTCCTGGCTGGAGAGATATTACCCGCAGTTGTATGCGGACGGGTTCCTCGGGACGGCAGATAGTCGGACATCCCAAGTGATTCCGGAGGAGACAATCCAGCATTTGGCGTCGGAGCCTGGCATCAGCGGTTATGGCTTGCAGTATCAGTTCCCGGCCAGTCTGACCAACGCCACCCATGGCACGGAGAAGTACACGCGGGTGACCGTGCAGCCATTACCGGACCCAGAGCGGCTGGCCAAGCTGCTCAACCGGGATATCACTCCCTTGCTGCCCTACTTGGAGGGTGACCAGCCTTTTGCTGTCGTCAACTCGCACCTGCTGATCGAGGACGGCGAAATCGCGCTCATCGCAGGGACGATACCGGATGAACTGGTGACCAGCCTGGACGAAGAGGTGCGTCCGACCCCGGAGCAAATCTACGAGCGCAAGGAGCGGCTCGCCCTACGGAAGGCCCTGGAGGGTCGAGAATTGCCGGATGAGTGGGAGGTGGCGCGCCTATCCATCCCCACGCTCGCTCCGCTTCCGGACGGCAGTTATCTACCCAACTATGCTCAAGCTTTTCAGGTGGATATCCCCGTGTTCAGCCAAGTCTCCATTCCGACCAGGACGATCTACTACACGAATGAGATGGGCGGTACAGTGTCGGAAACTGCCTATCTACATGGCGGTTACGTCTGGCTACCGCAGAAGCTTTGGCAGAGCTTGTGGCAGCGAGCAGCGCAAGGCGGAGACCCGGCCAGCGGCAATCTGGTCCTGCGTATCGAAAACATGGACGACTTGGAGCAAACCGTGGCGCGCCTGCAGTCAGACTACCCACAGCTCACCTTCGTCAGCGTGGCTGACTTCGCCTATCGCATGGAGCACGGCGCCATCATCGATCGTTTCTACAACGTGCCCAAGGGCCTCTATCAGGCAGGCGAGACCAGACTGGCCGTTCCCGTCAAGCTGGGAAAAGTGATGGGTCTGCTCTTCTATCTGATTGCCGGAATGCTGATCGCCAGCCGCATGCTCACCGGGGCGGCCGCTCGTCGTTCGGAAATTGGCATCCTCAAGGCGTTAGGGGCACGCAAACGCGATATTGCGGCTATGGTGCTCACCGAGTCCTTGTTGGTTACCCTGATCGGCGCCAGTGCTGGGTTTTTGCTGGTGCGCATGGGAGGAGTGATCGTGGAACTGGGAAATCGGGTTGCCCTTCAAACGGTTTTCGTGAGAACCGCCAGCGAGTTCGGCTTGGTTGTCGGTGCAGCCTGCCTGGTCAGCCTGCTGTTTGGCTTGCTGCCGGCTATTCGGATGTCAAATCTAACAGTGATGGGAGTGTTGCGCGGTGAATGATGTGTTGCTGCAGACGGTGGGATTGCACAAAGCGTTTCACCTTGGGGAGACAATCTATGCCGTCAATGATGTCAACTTGGCGATTGTACGAGGTAGCTTGAACATTATCGTTGGTCCCTCCGGCAGCGGCAAGAGCACCCTGCTCAGCCTGCTCGGCGGGCTCGACCGACCGATGAGCGGCGATGTCGTGCTGGAGGAGCAATCCTACAAGGCCCTCAATGAAGACGGTCTCGCTTTGCTCAGGCGCAAGAAGCTGGGTTACGTCTTTCAGTTTTTCAACCTGATTCCACACCTGACTGCGCTGGAGAATGTCACGTTGCCCATGCAGTTCATCAAGGTTCCGCGTAAGCAGGCACGCGAGCGGGCGGTTGCCTTGCTGGAAAGGGTTGGGCTGGAGAAGCGGATGCAACATCTGCCGCTACAGCTTTCCGGGGGTGAGCAGCAGCGCGTGGCCATCGCCCGTGCCCTGGCCAATCAACCGGCGATGGTGCTGGCAGACGAGCCAACCGGCAATCTCGATTCCCATACCAGAGACGGCATAGTCGATCTGTTCAAACGCTTGAATGAGGAGGACGGGCAGACCTTCGTGATGATCACGCATGACGAGAATATGCTCAGCCACGCCCACCACGTTTTCCACATGCTCGATGGCAAGCTGGTGGGGTAGATCGATGAAGCACCTGTTGGGGCTGTCGGTCAGACGATTTGGCACGGACCGCAAGTCACGTCTCGCTGCCGCTGTCATTACGGCGTTGGTGGTGACTGCATGGTTGCTCTATTGGGGTTACATGGAGTACATGGGAGCCTCCATGTCTGGACGCGTCGCCAGTGCCGCCTTCCCGGCTGACTTCGCGATCGTGCTTCCTCCCGGCACTGATTATGCGATGAATAGCTACTATGCCGAAACCCTGCAGACGTATCAGGCGCTGGAAGCGGAGACCGCACTTGGGTTGCAGCCGGTAGCCGCCATCTACTACTCCAGCCCCGGTGCACCACTGCCCGACCCGGCCCCCGGCGAGATCTGGTTGCCTGATAGCCTGCGCGGCTGGGGAGAGATCGCCGCCGGCAGTCCCTTCACTCTGCGCTATCTGCAGGACATGCGCTATCGTGAAGTTTCAGGCACCGTCGCCGGCTACTATCCTAGTTATGATTACTATCCGGCGATTGTTGTGGACAGCTATTGGTTGACCGAACAGGGCATGAGGCTGGAGGCGGAGCAAGTTAGCCTCTACCAGCAGGCCGCCAACTTCGGTCGCTGGCCCGGGCACTTGCCGATGGGAGCGAAGTTGGTGACTGCCAGAACAACGGCCGAGCGCGCGCGGGAGATTGTGGCAGTGGCATTTTCCAGCGGCGGGGAGGGTGTCGGGCTGCTCTTTCTCTTCCTCGTCCTTGGTGTCGGTACTTTCAATCTGCTCAGCTTCATGGACGGCCGGCGCGAGTTGGCGTTGCTGAAGAGTATGGGGCTGCGTCCGGGAGAGATGGGCGGATTATTCGTGATCGAGAGCCTCCTGACTGGATTGCTGGGAATCGGGGCAGGATTGATCACCGTTTCGGTTCTGGATGGTTGGACTATGCTACCCATCGAGGTGACCTGGCCCTTAATCGGTCGCATGACCTTCCTCTGCTTTCTGGCGTTTGCGGCGGCAACAGCGGCGCCGTTCATTCTGGCCAAGAAGGGCAGCGTCAATGAGTTACTCTTCGGGCGGCCGATTCCGTTGATACGGCGCACCGTCACGGATATTGCCCGTCGCTATCCCGCCCTGGAGCCGCTGTTGGCGGCCGGCTTCCAACTGGTGAAGCTGCCCTCGGCAGACGGCGATTTTCCCGGGATCTGCTTCCGGCGACTGGGGCAGACGGTCAAACAGGGCGAAACGGTGGCCTGGCAAGGCTCAGCCTGGGGCCTGAAGGAACTGGAGTACCTGGCGCCATGCGACGGGGAGGTTGTACAGGCTGACCTGTCACAAGGGCTGCTGGTGATCAAGCCAATCTAGCCCCCGCCTTATCACCCTCGCCAAGCTGGGGAAATCAGGCTAAAATAGGGTGGGGTGATTGGCGTGTTTTCTGTGATGATTGTGGAAGATGACTCCAAAATAGCTAAGATCGTGTCTGACGACCTGACTCGATACGGCTACCGAGCTCTGGTGACAGAGGACTTTGCGCGAGTCAAGTCCGAGTTCGTTCGTTTGCAGCCGGACGTGGTCTTGTTGGACATCAATCTGCCACTATATGACGGCTTTTATTGGTGCAGGCAGATTCGCACCATCTCCACCGTACCGGTGATCTTCATCTCGGCCAGAGTGGGGGAAATGGACCAGGTGCTGGCCATCGAGAACGGTGGCGACGACTATCTCACCAAACCGTTCAGTCTGGAGGTGTTGCGCGCCAAGCTGCACAGCGTGCTGCGCCGTGCCTACGGCGAATACGCCGCGCAGGGCGATCAGCAGGGCCTCTGGCAGGCGGGCGAGTTGGTGTTGGATGACAGCCGCAATCGAGTCAGTTGGCGAGAGCAGCAACTCGATCTAACACTCACTGAATATCGGCTGCTGCGCTGTTTAGCTCGCAACAGCGGCAGCATTGTCAATCGTGAAACCCTGCTGGAAGCGCTCTGGGATGACATCAGTTTCGTTGACGATAATACACTTACCGTGAACGTGACCAGGGTGCGCAAGCGTTTGGAGGAACTGGGTTTGCAGGGTGCGATTGAGACAAAACGCGGGCAGGGATACCTGTTGCGCCTGCCGTGCGACGGAGCCAGACCATGACCGGGCAGAGCTTCTGGCGCGATCGCCGTCCGCTGTTGTTGCTCTTCTGCGGAGCGTTTGGCCTCTCGCTCTTGGTGGTTTGGCTTGCTTTGCTGGAAAAGGGCCTGGCGTTGCCCAAGAACACCTGGCTCTACGGGATATTGCTGGGGACGCTGCTGCTCTTGGGCGGACTGTGGTATGACTGGCAGCGGCAACGCGCCTTCCTGTCGGAACTGCGCCTCCTGGAGTCGGAAGAAGGTCTGGAGGCTGTGGTGCAGGTCAGGTCAGCCGTCACCACAGAACAACAGACAGTGCAGCAGCTGTTGCACCATCTCTACCGACGCCATCAACGCGAGCTTGCCCACTATCGCCAGCAGCAAGAGCTGCAGTCGATGTTTCAGAATCGCTTTGTGCATCAGATGAAGACGCCGCTGGCCGTCCTAGACCTGTTGCTGCAGCAGGCCGAGAGTGGGACCATCTCGCAGACAGAGCTGCAACAGTCGTTGCGCGAGGAACGCGACAAGCTGGCTGCCGGGCTGGAACTGATGCTGCACAACGCCAGGCTGGGGCAGTTCACGCTTGATTTCGTGGTCAATCAGATCGACTTGGTGGATCTGGCACGACAGGTGGTGAACGACCAGAAGAGTTCGTTCATCCGCCTGGGTGTTTTCCCGCGCCTGGTGGCACCGGCGACCGCCCTGATTGAGACGGATGACAAGTGGCTGCGGTTTGCTCTGGGCCAAATCGTGGCCAATGCCATCAAGTACTCCCTGCCGGAGGCGGGCGAGCCGAGTCAGGTGACGCTGCTGGTGCGTGCGACCGAACATGGTTTCTTGCTGACAGTCAGTGACCAGGGGATCGGCATCCCCAGCCAAGACATTGACCGCATTTGGCAGCCGTTTTTCACCGGCCAGAACGGTCGCAAGTTTCCGCAAGCTACAGGCATGGGTCTCTATCTGGCCAAGACCGTGCTTGATCGCTTAGGGCACTCGGTGACGGTGCAGTCAGAGGTAGGGCGCGGGACTGACTTGACCGTCAACTTCGTCACCAAGTCCACCTTGCACCAAGACATCCACTCCTAGATCTGTTTGCCAAGCTTGCAGGATTGTAAGCTTGGCTTTTCGTTTGTAAGTTGGGACGATGGTTGCTGCTATCGCAAGTAGGTATAGTAGAACTCGAGATAGCTCTGAACTGGGAGGTATTTGTGATGAATGTGCTTGCAGCCAAAGCGGTGAGCAAAATCTACGGTGGGCGTCTGGGCGTGCGTCAACAGGCGCTGGACTCGATCGACTTGGTGGTACACGAGGGTGAATTCCTCGGGATCATGGGGCCAAGTGGCAGCGGGAAGACGACGCTGCTGAATGTTCTGGCCACGATTGACCAACCGACTTCCGGGTCGGTGGAGATTCGCGGCACCAACCCCATGAAACTGAAGGGCGATGCCCTGGCGCACTTTCGGCGCAGGGAACTGGGATTCATCTTTCAGGACTATAACCTGCTGGATACGCTGTCCATTCGGGATAACATCATCCTGCCGCTGGCTCTGGACAAAGTGCCGGTAGGGGAGATCGATCAGCGCCTGCAGTCCATCGCGGACACTTTTCATATCGCCGATATTCTGGAGAAGAGGCCGAGTCAGACCTCTGGTGGACAACAGCAGCGGGCGGCTGCCGCTCGGGCCCTGATCCATCGGCCGACGCTGATCCTAGCCGATGAACCAACCGGTAATCTGGACTCCAAGGCTGCCAAAGACTTAATGGAAGCGCTCTCTAAGCAGAATCTGGAACAGGGCGTGACAATCACCATGGTCACGCACGATCCGTTGGTGGCCAGCTACTGCCAGCGCATACTGTTCATCCGTGACGGGCGCATCTACACGGAGATCCAGAAGGGCAGCAATCGCCAGGCTTTCTATCAGCAGATTCTGGATGCGCTATCGCTACTAGGGGGGAGCAGCAATGACTTTTCGCCAACTGGCCGTTCGTAACATCAAGGGAAGCTGGCAGCGCTACACGGCCTACTTCCTGAGCTGCGTCTTGTCAGTCTTGATCTTCTACCTCTTCGCCAGCTTCATCGCCCACCCCGTGGTGATGAGCGGCCATATCGTCGGTGGGGGACGGGCAGGTGTGACGCAGGCACTCTACGCGGCAGAGGTGATCATCCTCATCTTTTCGTTTCTGTTCATCCTCTACTCCATGACTGCTTTCTTGCGCTCACGCAAGAAGGAGTTTGGTCTGCTGACGCTGATGGGGATGACCGCCGGACAGCTGCGCCGCATGCTCTTTGTGGAGAACGCAATCATCGCCGGGCTATCCATGCTGGGTGGACTCACCATCGGAATTCTGTTCTCCAAGCTGTTCTTCATGGCCATGAGCGTGCTGCTGATGCTGGAGAATCCGATTCCCTTTGCAGTGCCTTTTTGGGCAGTGGTCGGCACGGTCTTGGTCTTCGCCGGCATGTTTGCCGCGCTCACGGTCACTTCCCTCTTGGGGGTGAGGCAGAGCAGCGTGGTTAAGCTGCTGAAGGCCCACCGGGATGCGCAAGCGCTGCCGCGCTACAACCCATTCCTGCTGCTGCTCGGCATCGGCCTGCTCTGCTCGGGTTACGCGCTGGCCTGGGTCACCGGCGGGAATACGTTCATCCGCAACATGTTCCCGATTCTGGGATTGGTGATCGCGGGAACCTATCTCTTGGTGGTGCATGGCGGAGTGGCCTGCTGTCGCTGGCTGCAAAGTCGGAAAGGTACGCTCTGGCAAGGAACCAATGTCGTCACCATCAATCGGGTAGTTTTCCGGCTGCGCAATAACGCTCGCATCATCTTCGTTATCACGATTCTGATTGCCGTTGTCTGTTCCGCACTAGGCGCTTTCAATACGGTGTTGCAGAACGCCCGTTCAGAGGCGCTTTCCATGCATCCCTACGCATTGTCTTTCATGGCGCCTGCGGACGCCGCTGATCCGGGAGGGTTAGGCGAACTGGTGAAACGTGTGCTGGAGGACACCGCGGGCCAGTCCGTGAGCAGCCTGGGGATCACTATGCTCTCCGGCACCCTGGTCAGTCCCGACCTGGACATTGCCGTCTGGGTGATCCCGGAGTCAGCGTACCGCCAAGCGAGAACGAGCCTGCCGCAGCTGCCCGAGATGACGATCCCGTCGGGCAGCGGGGTGCTGCTCGATCCGTTCAACCTGAATGGCGGGGCCTATGACCCGACGAAGAACAGTGAGATCCGGATTGCGCAGAGCAGGTTGCAACTGCAGCAACTCCAGGTGGTGCGCCACGCGATCGTCTTCCCCTATATCATGGTGGCGGTACACGATCAGGACTGGCAGCAGCTGAGGCAGACTACCCCGGCGGGTTTGCAGATGGACTTCTTCGGATATGAGTACAAGGGATGGGAGAAACACTTCAAGATCAGCAGCACTCTGCAGAATGCAGTCGACCTCGGCCAGGTGCAGATGTTCCGAGCGAGAGTTGATGGCTACTCCAGCAATCGGCAGATTGGGGCGCTGACCATGTTCATCGGCGTGTTCGTCAGCCTGATCTTCTTCATCGCCTCGGCCAGCCTGCTCTACTTCAAGCTGTTCACGGAGGCAGAGGACGACCGACAGCAGTTCAACGTGCTGCGCCAGATTGGACTCTCGGGGCGCGAACTGCGCCGCATCGTCAATCAGGAGTTGGGTGTACTCTTCTTCCTGCCCATCGTAATCGGGGCTGTGCACACGGCCTTCGCGCTGAAGACATTGTCCAATCTGCTCACCGACCGGATGGACATCGTGCTGGCCGGCAGCACTGTGGCCGTCACCTACATCGGACTGCAAGTCATCAGCTTCTTCTTGGTACGATTGTCCTACCTGAAGCAGATGATCAAAGCCTAGTGGATCAGGCTGTCTCCTGCCCAAGCGGAAAGGAAGGTGGTCAACCTGCATCATCGAGAAGAGAGAGGGCCCCGACGCGCGTGGCGCAGGCGGCCGGGGGATCCTTCGCTGCTCATTGCCGCTTTGCTGCTGATTGTCTTGCTGGTGAGGGCCAGGCCCTCAGCTTGCCTTCGCTGACCAAGGAGCGGCAACCCCCAAAAATAGAGAGAGACTGACCGGCTCGAGCCGGTCAGTCTCTCTCTTGCTGACCAAGAGACCGACCCAGGCATCTGCCTAAGTCGGTCTGGCCATGCTTATTCTGCTGTCACATCCACTGTGATCTTGCCGCTGCCGGGATCCCAGTTAACAATGGCTCCCAGACTTTCACTGACAAACCGCAGCGGAACCATCGTCCGGCCGTTGATGTTTGCCGGGGCAGTCAAGAGTGGCACCGTCACCCCATTAACTAGGGCGGTTCTGCTGCCCACAGTTACCTGCACAGTCTTGCTAGCCGTGCGGAAGATGACAGTCTGATCGCTGGCCCTCCAGTCCACCTGCGCGCCCATCAGATCTCCCAGCAGCCGGAGAGGCATCATGGTCGAGTTAGTCCTGAGGTCAAGGTAAGGAGCAACGTCGATGGTCAACGGGTGCGCGTTCACCGAAATCGCCTTCTTGCCTGCCTGGAATTCGGCTCGGCGTTGCTCTGGCAACTCAAACTCCCAAGCTAGCACGTCCAGCATCTTGCCTTCGCTGTCCGCGTCAGCCGCACGTTGAAAGAGCACGAGCTGCAGGCTGTGTGTTCCGTAAGGCAGGGGAGCTGCGACGGCGGCATAGACCTGATTTTGCCCCAGGTCAACACCCAGAGTAAGGGGCTCGCCGTCCAGCGTGATTGCCGATGCAGCTAGATCAATCAGGCTTGCGTCCGGCACGGTGATGCGCCAGGTTGGCTGTTGCCTGAGGACTACCTGCTCTGCGGGATCCGTCTGCAGCCAATGGCGCAGCACAGTTCTCGTGACTAGGGCAATATGCCCACTGGGACCTACTGTGTAGGCCTGCAGGGAGTTGAGCAGACCGGTGGACAGCAGCATCGTCTGGCTGACCGAACCGCTCTCGTCGGTGGCACGCGGCTCGTCCGATGTTCCGAAGTAGACCGGCAGGAAAGGTGCGGTTTCCACCGTGAACTCGACATGCCCCACGCTGGCGAAAACCTCAGTTCCGATGGCCGGCGAGGCTGCCGTGATTTGTGGAGGCAGGTCTGAATTTGCTTCCAGAGCTCCGGACACAGTCAGACTCACTGTGAGCGTCGGAATCGTGCCGTCAGTCATCACAGCCTCGGCGTTGACGCTCGGCATCGGCGCAAGCGAAAAGAGCAAGTCCCCGAGCGGCACTTCCGCCAGCGTTTCACTGAGGGAGTCGGTTTCCACAGTACCGCCAGAGAGTTCTGTGGGCGGCAGAGTGGGATCATCCTGCGGCTTGAGCAAAGCATAACGCAGCACCAAGCCGGGGCTGATCTCGCCGAGCTCAATCTGGTATTGCAGACTGCCCACTTCTGTCTGGTTGAGGTGCAGCATCACTGCTTGGCCGAGCTGCAGCCGCATGCCATTGAATCGATTCTCCACCGTCTGCCCAGAAGTAGTGGCCGGAACAGTCTCCTCATCCGCAGCGGAAAGCCTGCTGGCCACGGATGGGGACTGCAGCTTGGCTTCGATCTCCAGCGCGGCGAAAGCTACGCTCCCGTGCGGGATGAGCAAGATTGTCAGGGAACAGAGGATTAGCAAGGCCTGTAGTCGTCTAGAACGCATGTCGTTGCCTCCCTTAGCCGTGTCTTATAGTCCGTCAACCCCAAAAACTTGTCGTGCGGCGTCACGTCTCAATTCAATTGATTTCAGGAGATCTGTGACCCTACATTCTGTAGTTTGAGACTTAACGCGCCACTAGCAGTACCTATTCGACACGCAGGGAAGTCTTCCTTCCGGTATCTGCTAGGGCGTGGGTCAGGTTAGGCTGCGAGCATGCTGTCAACTGTGACCTCTAGCATATGGTGTCAACCTTCAGTCAGTTGGTCTTGGGTATGCTTAGGCCCTGCATTCTACGGTTTGAGACCTGACGCTCCACTAGCGAACCCGAAAGCGCCAATTGGAACCGTACCCGGAGATGAGGACAGCATCATGTCTGGCCTCTCCTGGCTGATAGGAAACACGGATCTCAAAATTGCCGGATGCCACCTCCACAATGCGCTCTATCACAGGCTGAGTATCGGAATCACTGTCCTGAAAGACCACCAGCGTCTGCACCTGCGTATCCTCAATCAGATTCGTGTAGATTCCTTTGCCCTGGATTGGCAACTCGATGGGCAATGGCTCATCGCCCCAGGCGATGCGGTGGCGCTCAACCGGGTACTTACCCAAAGCCTGCGAGGCGAAGATGTTGCCTTGCTCGTCCCGAAAGCAGACACCATGCAGCTCCTCCAGGAGAGCGCGGTCAATCAGGGCCGCGTCCAGAGGATAGCTGGGCAGCGTGTCCTCAGGGTTCGGCTCTGGGTAGGAGTAATCGATGGTAACGCGCAGCCAGCGATCCACTCTGGCGATGTCCACTATCTGCAGGTTGTAGCCGGTCCCGATCCGTTCACCCCAAGCGGCTATCACGAGCGCCTGCCCATCCCAAGATACATTCCAGGACCCCGCTGTGTAGAGGCGGAAATCGGTAGCCCCATAGGCTACCGGCAGCCAATAGCGGGTATAAGGGACAGCCTCCCCGGTGGCCGTAGATATGTAGTCGGGAACGACCAGATCCAGCTGACCGGGTAGTCTCGGCTTGAGGGAGACGATCAGTTCAGCAGTCGCCAATCCCAACTGCCGCAGGTTCTGATAATCGCTGTCCGTAACCAAGTCATGCTCCTCAAAGATGAAGAAGCGGCGCTCCTTTTCCCCTTCCAGAGTGAGCAACTCATGGCTGATGGTGTATTTATCCGGCAGTGACGCAATGTCGTCCAGAGTCGGATAACGGGGCGCTTCGCGCATTTCTGTCAAGACGGTCTGGGCCTGCTCCGGAGAGAGTCTGACTCGTTCGCGGGTATCCCTGAAGATCAGCGTCAGATCGTCCACCTGGTTGGGCGCAAAGGCGAAGATCCAGCTCTCAGTCGCATACATAGCTCCCAAAATGACAACAGCAAGCAGCCCCAGCAAGAGTAACATCCTAGTCAACGGCATCACCCCATCTCGTTTCTACTTGATGCCTATGATGCCCTGGTTGTTTGTATGTGATCCCGATTGGCCCCGGCTGATGTGCTCCTTGAACAGTGTCTGCTGGGGAGCTGTCATCCTGGTCGATCGGTCCTAGCAGGATTGATTGCGCCGCATCTGCAGGAAAAGGTTCGTGCTGGGGCGAATCTGTCAATACTAGGTGTAGTCGGCAAGCGAACAGATCGCGCGTGGGCACACCGGACGGAGAGAACAGAGGAGTGGTCTTCAATGAAAATGAACAAAGAACAGAAGCGGGCCTTCATGCAGGCAACCTATTATCGCGATTTGAGCGATCGCTTTCTGCGGGCTGCCTATACGCTGTTCCTCGGATCCATCTTTCTTTGGTTCATCAACCTACCTACAGCGTACGTGGCTTCGATGATGGGCATCGGAGTGTTGATGGGCGGAATTGGTTTCTGGCAGCGGGAGAGGTATTGGAAGTGCCCGTCATGTGGGGCCAAGTTGCCGACCAAGGGCTCGGTCTGGCAGGTTGACAGTTGCCCGAAGTGTGGACTCACTCTCGGTGACGAGAAGAAGTAAGAGTGCGATTTGACGGTTTGCCACAGGCCAGGGG